>JAIXYV010000049.1 GCA_027490055.1 Bacteroidota bacterium
AACCCCTAAACATCCCCTCTATTGTTTTCACTTAACAAAACAGCCCTAAAAGCAAAAAAAATAAAGAAATCACAAAATAGAACCTGATTTTTTTCAATTTGGTCGATTTTAATCTAAAACTGACAATAGTGCTTTGGGTTCTTAAATTTTTTATCTAATATTGATAAGCATAGTTAAATGTTTTATATAATAAACATTAAATATTTTTATACATCAGCAACCACATTTTTAATTTATAAACTTATGAAACAAGCAACAATTCAATCTCAATTGACCCTTAGTATTAACAAGGTGCTCTCTATGGCAATCATAGGACTTAGCCTTGTCTCTTCCACTCAATTGAATGCCCAGAAAACTTCAAAAGTTTTCGAACCGAAAACAGATCTTTACCTTTCCGGACTGGCTCTAAACACTAATCTCGACAATTTTAACAAGACCCTACCTGCCAATGCCGATAAAATCGGTTCTCAAAATGCCGCTATGGGCTTTGGTTTTACCAGCATGAACAGACGTTTTGCATTTAACTCTGAAGCGGCTTTTAGCTTTAGACAAAGAAGTGTTTTTAGTAATATCGAACAAATCTACGTCACTCGCGGTCGCTGGTCGGTAAACGCAGGAAGACACCTTTTAACAAACAAAAGTAAAACGCTAATCATTACACCAATGATTGGATTTACCTACGATCAATTGACCATGAACTACAGAAACGATTCGTTCGCAAAACCTTCTTCTATAAACTGGGTGGTGAGAGACCAGTTTCCCAATTTAAATACCGACGAAGAAACTCAAGACCAATATATCAATCCGTCTTTTGCTGTTCTGGCACAATTGCGAGTATATGCTATCATCAAAAACAGATACACCATTTCTGGAATGATTTCCTATCAGCAAGACATCAGTAAGGGTAGATGGCACTACGACTATGGTTTTATAAGAACTAACAGTCCGCAAACCTACACTACCGGATTAAACTATGGTATCACTCTGGGATTCCTCTTAAAAGAATCGGATTTCCTGGAAGAAAAATTACCTCAGTAAGAACCTACAATTACTGTTAAACCACTAAAGATTTGTCCGCCAATGCGCGGCAAAGCGACTTTGTATTTGTAGTGCTCCTTTAATACAACTATTTTCTAATACGGGGACTTACTATCCAAAAGATATTATCCCTATTTTTGTAATACTATGACAACCCGTGGACTGCTTCTATGTTGTGCATTGCTGATTCATCATCTAACATCTGCTCAAATATCAGGACTGGATATTTCTAACCACGGTGGCTACATTACTTCTACGCCTGAGCGCGAACTTGACATGCTCAGCAAAATCACAAACAGCAAACCCTACCGTCCCTCTGCTTTTAAAGAAAGCTACTTTAATAATTCCTATAACTGCGTTAAACTTGCCCTGGTGTACAAACCCAAACCCTTTCTTTTAAAATCTTCTTTCCCAAGACAAGAACTCATCTTTGGCGCTGGCTTTCTCACAATTAACAGCACAGTCACTAATTACACCAGTCTCCTCTATGATAGTATTGGTCTCAATAACAGGACCTACAAAAACGATATCACCTTTAATCTATACACCCATCGCGAACAATTGCATACTGCCTACTATTTCAACTCCAGAACTTTTGGCAAACGATTTAGAGCTTTTTTCGGACTAGGCGCAGCGTTCGGACTCAATACCATCAAAACCGCACAACGCAACACCCGTTCACAACTAATATATGCCTCTCGCCTTCAATCCGATACTATGTTTTACCCCAACCAAACCAACGTCGATATTGAAGGTGCTTATAATTATTCCACTTTGTCTGCTTATTTACCATTGGGCATAAAATACCACCTCGACTGCAATTTTAACCTGTTCATGGAATTCAACACAGGCGTGCAGTTCCAGTTTGGCGCCAATAATAACAGTCGTTGGCAAGGATTTTCATCCTGGGGACTGGGAATCCGTTATAAGTTTGTAGAAACAGAAATCAACGATAAAGAAAGTAGTAGTTTCTGGTAGAGCATTAATCTTCCTCGCCTTCTACCTTCAACACCGAGCGGTCGCGCACCTTCGCTACCCAAACATGGATTCTGTAAAATAAGTAGAAATGCACCAACACCACTAACTCTAAACTGACTATATACCACGGCCATTTGCCGATGATCATAGGATTATTAGCCGCAGGTGGTTCTGATAAAAACATATAGTTAGCACCGGTTAAATAATTCACCGCGCCTATGACCGGCAAGGTTAACTGCGTAAATAAAAATATCTTAATCCAACTGTTCTTGCGGGGTGTAAAACCTAAACTCCAGTTAGCAAACAAGGCCGTTAAGATCACACCACCATGCGATACCACATAAGCTGTATTCTCTAAGGCCCCGTAACCGTGGGTTAACTCGGGCGTGATGAAAGCGTGTATAGCGCCGGCACTCCAGCACAATAACAATTCGTATAAAAATTGTGAGCGGGTTAACAACATCGAAATGGCTATCAACTCAGACATGGCGCAGAGCTGCAATGGCAAGTTATGTTTCAGACTCCAGTCGCCTAAACTAAAGAAATAAATATGGTGCGTAACAACGTTACAGATTAGCACAAAGGTGATAAATCTGGCAATGCCCTCTTGTCTGTTCGACCATTTATGGTGTTTGGATGAACGGTATAATATTATCCCACATATCAGAAAGCTTAAGTTCATTATCCACCAATCAACCGAGCCCGGCGCTATTACCACATGTATCTGTCTCATTTCTTTCTAATCCGCTTGTTATATGCTCCGCAATATAGAAGCATTTTATTTACCAACCACACTTGCAGAAGATATTTACCCTCAATGAGCTAAACTTTTTTATTTACACCTATCCTAAATATATTCAAATAATAGTAAGTTTGCTATCAACAAACAACTATGAAAACTCAGATAACTAATGCTAAGTGGGGTTTCCTTACCCGAAAATCGGTCATTCTCAGTATTCTAGCCGTAGAACTTGTCATCTTGCTGTTTGTAGTATTTCGCAATTTCTCTTTTGATTACCTCTGGTACGACGAATCTGGTCAGTTCTGGCTGGCGAAGGGCTTAAATCACGATGCTCCCCCTCTATCTCCAGAAGGTTCGTTGTCTGATGTCATCCACAACAACGGTCGCTATAATATGGATCCGGGCGGCTTTAGCATACTGCTGTTTTGGTGGACCAAAATCTCTGACAGTATTATCTGGATGCGCATGCTTCCATTCCTCTTCATTATGGGAATCTCTTCGGCATGTGCCTACATCATCTATAAGTTACTAAACAACAAACTACTAACTTTTCTGGCGCTCTTTCTCCCATTCGTTTACCCTGTAATGCTCAATATGGGCTTCGAAATAAGAGCCTATTCGATGGAGGTATTCTTCACCCTGATGGCAGTTATCGCCAGCATTATACTTCAGGAATCTCTGAACTTTAAAAACCTGATAATCTTTGCCTGTCTGATATGTGTGGGGATGTGCTCGCGTTACTCTGCTATTATTATTGCTTTCTCTGTTTCTATCTTCATCGTTTTTAAAATTATAAGAAGTGATTTTAGCACCATTAAAAAAGTGTTCTTATTAATCAGTTATTGTACGCCCATTTTAATAACATTAGCAGCCATTTATCACAATGCTTTAGTTCATCAGAACAATCATCTGGGTCAGTTAAGTTACCTGCAGTATATCAGCAATAACTGGTCGCTGTTATACCGACCGATCAACCTGGCATACTTCTCATTATTGGCTGGCATAGCCATTTTATTAATCAGGCAAAAAGACTGGTTAAAAACCAATGTATACAGCAGTTTATTGTTCTTATGCCTTTTCAGCAATGTACTATACATCGTTTTATCTGCCGCTGGTTTGCATCCATGGCGCATTGGCTCTAAAGGCAATATTTCCGTTAATTTTTTACTAATACTTTGCGTGTTTGTTCTGATATTACATGTCTTAAAAAACATGCCTAAACAATTGCGTTATGCTAAATTGATCACAGCCTTATGTTTCCCGGCTTTTATCATTTACGGTTACAACTCATATCTTTTTCCGAAGCATAGCGAGAGTCCTTACCCTCGTCAGGACATGCACAGCAACACCACATACAGATTTGACAAATTAGACACGACAAAGCACTGTCGCATATTTGTCGAGTCGTGGGAGTCGCCCTATATCCGTTACGAATTCGAGTATGGCCATCTAAGACACCTATCGTCAATTTACCCATCTCGATTTACCTTCGGCACTGGCGTTCCGCACTACCATTTTCCTAGAAAACGAGGCGAAGCTATTCGCATCGACCCGCCACCGAGCATGGACGAGCTACAGCAGTATGACCTGATCATCTCATCGGAGCTTTACGACTGGTCGCACCACCACCACCAGCACTGGCAGCTAATCAAAGGCACGCATAATTTTTGGGAGAAAAGGTGATGTTGGGGTATTATCTGAATCTATTTTATAAATTAGCATTGATTGGCATAAGCAGCACAGTAGCTTATGTGTTGTGGCGGTATTGGGAGTGGAAAAAAAGTGACCGGGAGTAAACTCCTCGCACTACACACTCGAACTCATCCTCAAACTTTTTCTCACCCTAAGTTACTCCCTTCGGTCGTGATCCCTAGTGGGGTGAGCGGTTAAAGGACCAAAAAACTTGCTTCGCAAGTTTTGGTTTTATTTTCCCAAAAAATTTCTTTCAAGCGCAAAGCCGCTTGAGAAATTTTTTGGAAAATAAAAAAACCCGACTGGAAGTCGGGTTTTTGGTCCTTTGCGGTGAGAGAGGGATTCGAACCCTCGGTACAGTTTCCCGTACGGCAGTTTAGCAAACTGCTACTTTCGGCCTCTCAGTCATCTCACCGTTTTGGGGTTGCAAAATTACTATATTTTATGACAATTCAAAATCATTTTTATTTGACACATTATTTTTCTTGAAACCCTTGTATTTAACCCCCATTATGGCGTATTATTGAAACTGCTTTTGTAACTGTTATGAATATTAAAGATTTGTTCAAATTCCGAGACATTAAAACCTACGGTTCTACTGAGTGGTTAGCCAATAATGCCAAAAAATATCGCTCCGTTTTCGATGAACAGGAAGCTGCTTATATCTACTGCGAATTTTCTTTCTTCAACAAAAAATATGACGAGGAAAATTGGGATATAAAACTAAAACTGAAATGCTTAAACGAAGCCGACGAAGAAATTTGCGACCTGGTATGCGATCGTACCATTGACAAACGCGATAACATCGTCTTCGTCCGCGAAGGATGGGGTGTTAAAACAGCCTCTACCTACTGGAAAGCTGGTGCCTACCGCTGGGAAGCCTATGTCAACGACGAACTGACCGCCACTAAATCCTTCTACATCGAACACCAGGGTATCGTTAAAAACGGTATTAACCCCTACTTTAAAATCGATGCCCTCAAATTGTATGAAGGTCCTGACGCCAACCTGGTAGAACTGGAACGCAAATACTATATCGGCTTCAACGCCCTTAGCACCCGCTATATCTGGATCGAGCTCAATGCCAAAAACTTAACCCGCAAAAGCACCGACTGGGCTTGCGAACTTACCTTTAACTTCAAAACTTCTGCAGGCTACCTCAAAGGCTCTGCTAATAAACTCTTCTTCGTTAAACCGGATGAAGACCAGTTCTCTACAACCGTTGGCTGGGGCAGCGATATGCTGGGCACCTGGGGTCGCGGCCGATACTACATCGAAGTGGTGTTCATGGACGAACTAATAGCTTCTGTGCCTTTCGAAGTGGGCGACGATTATATAGAAGCAGTTGAAGAAGACTTCATTCCTCTGGTTCAAACTGGCTTCTACTTTGATGCCGATTTCGATATGCCTGATGAAGATGAAGACAGTCTGGAAGTTAAACCCGAAATCAAATCGGTTCCGACAATCGATTCTTACGACAATATAATGAAGGACCTTGATGCTATGGTTGGTTTAAATAGCATTAAGGATAAAGTGAAGGAATACACCAATTACCTGAAATTTATCGCCCTCAGAAAAGAAAAAGGTGTTTCAGATAACGAACACATCAACCTGCATGCGGTATTCAAAGGCAATCCAGGTACTGGTAAGACTACCGTTGCCCGTATGCTGGGACGCATCTATAAAGAACTTGGTCTATTGAAAAAAGGGCATGTTCACGAGGTTGATCGCGGCGACCTGGTAGCCGAATTCATCGGTCAGACCGCCCCTAAAACCAAAGAAGCTATCAAAAAAGCTAAAGATGGTATCCTCTTTATTGACGAAGCTTATTCATTGGCAAGAAAAGACGATGACAGTAAAGACTTCGGTAAAGAAGCTATTGAAATTCTATTGAAAGAATTAAGCGATGCCAATGATATCGCGATTATCGTTGCCGGTTACCCTACCGAAATGAATACCTTTATGGAATCTAATCCAGGTTTGAAATCGCGTTTCAATATGATCTACGATTTCCCGGATTATTTACCTCAGGAACTCATTAAAATCGCTAATTACGCCTGCGACAAACGCGGCGTGAAACTGAGCGAGGAAGCCAGCACAGAAATGTACAAGCATCTTGTTGAAGCATACCGCGAACGCGATAAATTCTTCGGTAACGCCCGTATGGTAAACTCCTTAATTGATGAGTTTAAGATGAATCTGGGTCTGCGTGTCATGAAAGTGAAAGACCCTAAAAAATTAACAGTAGAAAATCTGAGTACCATACAGAAAGAAGATATCGAAAAAGCTTACCTGAAAGAAAAAGGCGAGTCTGCCGATATTCCAATCGACGAGGATCTACTGAAAGAGTCTGTTGCTAAACTGAAAAAGCTAACCGGACTGCAGAAAGTAAAAGCAGATATCGACGAGTTAATCAAACTGGTAAGGTACTACAAAGAATCTGGTAAGAACCCTAGAGAGATTTTCTCTTTACACTCTGTCTTTACCGGCAATCCTGGAACTGGTAAAACCACTGTTGCCAGAATTCTGGCGCAGATTTATAAAGCCCTGGGCATCCTCGAAAGAGGTCACCTCGTTGAATGCGACCGTCAATCTCTGGTTGGTGGTTATATCGGTCAGACTGCTATTAAAACGTCTGAGTTGATTGACAAATCAATGGGTGGTGTGCTCTTCGTAGACGAAGCTTATGCCTTAACAGAAGGTGGTGGCAACGACTACGGTAAAGAGGCTATAGAAACCTTACTGAAACGCATGGAAGACCAGCGTGGTAAATTCATCGTGATTGCCGCTGGTTATACCCAAAATATGGAACGCTTCCTGGAGGCTAACCCGGGACTCAAATCGAGGTTCGACCGCACTTTCCATTTCGAAGACTTCAATCCTGAAGACTTATTAGGAATTGCTGTTCAACAGCTGGCCGACCACAATATAACACCTGATGAGGCGGCTAAAGCGCGACTGAAAGAATACATCGAATATATGTTCGCTAAGCGCGACAAATTCTTTGGTAACGGTCGTGCCGTGCGTAAAGTAATTGAAGAAGCGGTTAGAAACCAGCACCTGAGATTGAGTGAATTGCCAAAAACCAAACGTACCCCTAAAATGGTGGGCACCCTGGTTCTGGAAGATGTGGAAGAGTTCAAAGCGGATAATATTCCAACGCAGAGAACAGGTATAGGTTTCAAATAATAATGCTGACTTTAGAACCCTCAATTATCTCGATTATCCTGCTGTCTGTACTGGCATTCTTTGTTGTCATTCAGCTGATTTACCACTTCTCTGTCTTTGGTCGTCTCATTAAAAAACAACCCTACGAACTGGTTGAAAAAAAATGGGAAGGTGTAAGCATTGTTATTGCCGCTCGCAGTGAATACGACAATCTGCAAAAACTCATTCCTGCTCTCCTTGCGCAAGACTATCCTAATTTTGAAATTATTATAGTGGATGACGCCAGCTGGGATGGCACAACAGGCTATCTCGAAGAACTCGAGAAAATGAGTATCGAAGGAAAGGCGATCATCAAAGCTGTGTATATCACTGATGAGATGAAGAAAAACTACCAGGGTAAAAAACTGGCATTGTCTCTGGGCATAAAAGCTGCAACTAACGAGATCCTGCTCTTTACAGATGCCGATTGCCTGCCTTCTTCTAACGCTTGGATCAAACATATGGTACTGCCGTATCACGGCAATCCGGAAACAGAAATCGTTTTAGGTTACTCGCCTTTTAATGGTGGTTCTTCAATGATTAATCTGTTTTCAAAAATGGATAATCTCTATACTGCCCTCTCCTATTTTTCTTATGCCCTTGGCAAAGATCCATATATGGGTGTGGGTAGAAATCTATCGTACAAAAAAACCTTGTTCTTTAAACTTAAAGGATTTGCCTCGCATCTTCATATTGCACCTGGCGACGATGATTTGTTTATCCAGGATGCCGCAAACAGCAACAACACCGCTATTTGTATTCATCCAGATGCCTATATGTTTACCGATGCTAAATCGAGCTTTGGCAAATGGTTCGCTCAGAAAAAACGCCATAACTTCGTTGGTAAATACTATAAATCTGCTCATCGTTTTAAACTGGGTATGTTCGCCTTTACACATGCGCTGCTTTGGCTGAGCTTTATCGCTAATTGCTTTTTCTATGACAGTTTAGGCTGGGCGCTAATTATTATGGGTTTGTACTGGAC
Organism: Bacteroidota bacterium; assembly: GCA_027490055.1. Taxonomy (GTDB): domain Bacteria; phylum Bacteroidota; class Bacteroidia; order NS11-12g; family UBA955; genus JABMMZ01. The sequence goes on from JAIXYV010000049.1 coordinate 8,643, forward strand.
CATCAAATGGCCACTGATATACCTCGGATTTAAAAAACTGCAACAAGCAGGCAAAAGTGCCTGGATGCCGGTTTTTGATATCCTGTTTGTGGCTTACAATTTTGTATTTGGTATCGTTACTGTATTTGGTAAACAAAAGAAATGGTAAGTCACACTCTCATATACGAGTATTTCCCTGATCTGAGCGAGGAACAAAAGCGACAGATAGAATTGTTGTACCCTTTGTACACTGAGTGGAACAGCAAAATCAATGTGATATCCAGAAAAGATATTGATGAACTTTATGTCAGACATGTTCTGCATTCGCTAAGCATTGCCAAGTTCGCCAATTTTAGCAATTGTCACACTGTCCTGGATATTGGCACAGGTGGTGGTTTTCCTGGCATTCCACTCGCTATTTTATTTCCTGATATCCAATTTCATCTGGTAGATTCTATCGGAAAAAAAATACAGGTTGTAAGCGCTGTAGCAGATGGACTGGGGTTAAAAAACCTTAAAGCAGAACAAGCCAGAGCCGAGCAGATTAATGGTAAATATGATGTGGTGACCTGCAGAGCCGTTACTCAACTGAACGATTTTTATACCTGGATCCACAAAAATCTAAAACCAGATTCTGAGATCTTATGCCTGAAAGGTGGCGATCTTACTGAAGAAATTAAAACCTTCAAAACTTTCAATCCTAAAAAGAAAGTGCAGACGTTCGATCTGTATTCTAAATTCGAATTACCATTTTTCGAAACCAAAAAACTACTTCGGATTACTTAAGCAATAAGGATAAAAAAACCTGCTGATGAAACACATTTCCAGAACGGTTCTTATCCTATCACTCGTTAGTTTCTTTACTGATGTAGCAAGCGAAATGCTGTATCCTGTAATGCCTATTTATCTGGGAAGTATTGGCTTTTCGGTGGTCATCATTGGGGTACTGGAAGGATTCGCTGAAGCCATTGCCGGACTGAGCAAAGGGTATTTCGGAAAGATGTCAGACATCAACGGAAAGCGTTTGCCGTTCATTCAATGGGGCTACGCTTTGAGTGCTATTTCTAAACCCATGATGGGCACCTTTGTCTTCCCGCTCTGGATTTTTCTGGCACGTACACTTGACAGATTTGGAAAAGGCATACGCACAGGTGCAAGAGATGCCATGTTATCCGACGAAACCACTAAAGAAAACAAAGCAAAAGTCTTTGGTTTCCACAGAACTATGGATACCTTTGGCGCAGTTGTCGGACCAGTATCTGCCTTGGTTTATCTGTACTTCAGACCTGGCGATTACCGAACCCTGTTCTTCATCGCCTTTGCCCCTGGAATTCTGGCATTGCTCTCTACTGTTATCCTCAAAGAAAAAAAAAAACCCGACCATAGCGCAACAGAGAAGGTCAAGTTAGTTGACTTTATATCTTATCTTAAAAAAGGTCCGGCGATGTATAAAAGGCTATTAATTGGCTTGTTGGTCTTTGCCCTGTTTAACAGCTCAGATGTCTTTTTATTACTGAAGGCCAAAGAATCTGGCATGGATGACACCTATGTCATTGGTATGTATATTTTATATAATCTATCGTATGCTATACTGGCTTTGCCGATGGGAATTTTAGCAGATAAACTGGGATTAAAAACGATATTTATCACTGGCTTATTAATTTTCGCAGCGGTATATTTCTCTATGGCCATTGCCACATCTACTGCTGTTATTACAGGATTGTTTTTATTGTACGGCGCCTTTTCGGCTGCAACAGAAGGCATTTCTAAGGCATGGATCAGTAATATTTGCGCGAAGAAAGACACTGCCACAGCCATCGGCACTTATGCAGGCATGCAGAGTATATGCACCATGTTAGCCAGCAGTATTTGCGGTGTAATATGGTTCTATTATGGCGCTGCCGCTACATTTATCGTCACTGGCAGCATTACGGTTCTAGTGATCGTCTATTTTATGTGGCAAGTAAGGGAGCAAAGTGCTAGTGAGGCATCAGCACCATCTTCTTTTTAGCAATCGTCTGCCCTTCTGCAATTACTTCATACACATATACCCCTTCATTAAAATCTGTAGCATTTAATGTAAATTCTTTTTCATCTCCAGCCGACTCTGTATGCAATACCGCCACGAGTTGTGAAATCTGGTTGTAGACATTAATAGTAAGGGCATCAGAGTTTATTCCTTTAACTAAAATAGTCGCTGAGCTGCTCACAGGATTTGGATAGTGAGAGACCGAAACATTAGACAGGGCTGAATTAATTGAAGCACCTGCATACGGCCATATTGTTATGGTAGAGGCGCCACGACCGATGACAGAGCCCCCGGTGGCATTGCTAAGATTAATTGTAAATTGTCTTTTAGTCGTATCCCCCATATCAGCTGTTACCTGGAAAGGAAAAGACTGTACAGTGTTGTATGGCAGGAAAGAAAGCTGACCAGGCGTAAGCACAAAATCAGAGCCATCAACAGCCGTACCGTTGGTGAAACTGTAATTCACACGCACTTCTTTCGGATTAGGCTCCGATAGCGTTACGGTGATTAATCCGCTTCGCATAGAATTTTTATAACGAACGATGGTAAGATCTTCAACACACAACTCTCCTTGAACAGAGGCAACAGCATTGGTAGAATTGCCTTCGATATTTTTAGCTACACCATTATAACCAAGGGCACCACTTGGTAAATTATTAGCAGTGCCGCCAACACCACCCATACCGCTAGCACCAAGCGTGAAGGTGTTGCCAGAATGATACACATCTGCTGAACCTATAGCCATTACACCGATTGAAGAACCACCATTACCGCCCGAGCCAGCACCGGCATCTCCACCATTTCCGCCATCACCACCATTTCCGCCGGCACCTACTTCACTGATGCAATTGACAGCACCGCTGCCACCGACACCACCATCGCCGCCTTTACCACCATTGCCACCTCCACCACCGTCACCGGCAGTCTGTGTAAATACTTTATTATTTTCGAGATAGACCCTTGAGTCGCGCACAAAAAACGCAATAGAAGAGCCTCCACCATTACCACCTTTACCACCAAAACCTTTGCAACCTGCACCGCCGCCGCCACCGCCGCCGTTACCAGAACCATCATTACAGAGGGTACAATGCTGACCGCCACCGCCGCCACCACCGCATCCAGAAATACCATTACTACCGTCGGTACCATCGAAGCCTTTACCGCCTTTTACCCCTGAGGCTGTGATTTCATGGATTACATTATTGGAAGAAGCAGAAACTCCCGAACTGCCATTAGTGCCATTAGAACCATTATTACCTGCTTTACCCGGATCGCCACTCAAGCCACCGCCTCCACCAGGAGTGCCTGCAGAATTCGCTGAACCGCTAAAACCATTCTGAGTATAGACACCACCATTACCACCTTTACCGCCAGGTGCACAAGAAGAAAATCCAGCAGCTCCACCTGCACCAGCAGTATTACCATTACACATACCAGAAGTACCATTGCCACCATTACCACCGGCGGCACCGCCTACACCATTCGCGCCGTTTGCTCCGGCGTTTCCTTTACCAGCTCTGATAATATTATCGATGAACAGAAAAGTTCCGGTGCATGAGTCGACCCACACGGCATAGCTACTACTACCAGGACCGGTCGGATTAGATGCAATGATTTCTAAACCTTGCAAAGTCGAATTCTTGGTATTGCCCTTAGCGTAGATAACATTGCTGGTACCTTGAATAATGACTTTATTGAATTTGTTTCTGTTCCAGGTTGTAGAACTGAAATACCCATAGAAACCTATGCCATCAAACATAATGAGAGGGGCATAAATGGTATAAGTACCAGCGGCCATGTAAATATCTTTAGAAACCGCATTCGCTTTAGCCATCGCCATGGTTAAGGATTTAAGCGGAGCGCTTTTAGTGCCGGGATTGGCATCATTACCTGTAAGGTCGGACACAAAGACAGCATTATTGGTATCACCATCAATCCCATCACCGTTTTCATCCAGGAAATTAATATCCGGTTTATCGGTAAGGGGACAATTTTGAGCGAGAGAGCTTGAGGCAGCGAAGATTAGCAGAAGGGAAAAGTAGATTTTACGCATAAGCTGAATTGGGTTACAAGAACAAAGGTATAGAAAACGTGAGATAAGTGTTAAAAAAAAGGCATAAAAAAAAGCCGGCGCAACACCGGCTTAATTTTGAAAATCAACAAACGCACTATGAATATCTACACTTAATATTTTTTGACGATGCTAGAAGCCACTTGGCTTGCCATCCAAAAGAATGGCAGCCTCGGTAACTTGTGCATCAATAGTCGGCTTAACGGGAGTAAAACATACCTGCTCTGTACGAGTAGAATTTACATCTGGAGAATCATTAATCATTGCTTCGCGCTCTGCAGAAAATGCAAAGAATGGAGCAAAACATAATCCTAGCAATAAAAGGAATAACAACATCGATTTGATGAATCCTTCTTTGGTTTGAGTAATTTCGTTGTTCATACGCTGCTTACTTTTAATTGTTTTTAACTTAGGTATTTTTACTTAGTGAGTAATAAATGTTATAATTATTTTCACTGTTTAATCAAATATACGAACGGACTTATTGAAAAAACAGTTTGTCAAAAAAAATTTGAGATTCTCTCTTATATACAGGAAAAATATTTTACAACTTACTGATAATCAGGCAAATTAATTTTTATGTTTTTTGCACAAAAATCACTTTTCGGGGGTTAAAATTAGGTTTTCGGGGTCAGGAACACCCAAAATTCTGCGCGGACCTATTTTCAAAACTTGTTCAATTTTTACTCCCAGTTTTTAGACAGCGAGAAGATCATTGAAATTCGACAGAGTGTTGATTTAATGGAGTTTAGCAATTTTTTATAGTATTTATTAAAACGAAAACGGGCGATGTTAAAAATATTGTATTTTTTTCCAACCTTCCAGGTCGCCGACCTGGAAGGTTGTCTTTTTTCCCAAACGGCTTTCACCGCACTACGACTATGTGTTAAGAAAAATCTGCAAAACGGATAATTTTCCGACCTTCCAGGTCCCCGACCTGGAAGGTCGGAAACCTGGAAGGTTGTCTTTTTTCCCAAACGGCTTCCGCCCCACCCTGCAACACCTTCCCTCCAAAACACTAAAACGGATAGCTGAAAACCCGCATAAACAAAGGGCAAAAATTTTAGAAATGTTAAATTGATGAATTCGAATTCAATGATCCATAGCTTATACACTACTTTTCAAATGTAAATTCTTCATTAGTGAAACAACAAGACCGAACATAAACCCATAGATGCTGAAAGCCTTATCATGCCAGAAAAAACAGGCCATAAAAATCACACCCCGAAAAAACAGGCCTCGAAAAGTGCTGTAAAAAACAACTACGAAAAAACAGCCTGTAAAAAACAAGCTGCAGCGATGAAGCTCAATCAAAGAAATTAAATCTAAGAAAGCAGATCTGATAAACCTGACTCAATAGGAGAATTAATGAACCGCGAAAATCGGATACACTGCCAGGTAAGCAAGCGCACCGGCGACATAGCCTAACAAAGCTAACCATGATATCTTTTTTAGATACCAAATGAAATCTATTTTCTCCATACCCATTACTGCAACACCCGCTGCCGACCCAATAATCAAACAACTGCCTCCGGTACCTGCTGCATAAGCTATGAACTCCCATATCTTATGATCCATCGGAAATTCAGCCAATGGGTACATCTTCATAGTCGCTGCGACAATAGGCACATTATCTACTACTGCAGACAATAAACCGATCGCAAAAGCGATCATATCCTGATTACCTATTGCTCCGTCCATCCATGCTGCAAGATCTCTTAATACGCCTGTTCCGCGTAAGACCCCTATTCCTAACAATATCCCTAAAAAGAATAAAACACTTGATACATCTATTCTTGAAAGGGCATGAATCGCACTGTATGGCTTCTTCTCTTCTTCTGTTTTATCAATATGTAATAACTCGGATACAACCCAAACAACCGCTAGTCCAAGTAACATACCCAAATAAGGTGGCAAATGTGTGAAGGTTTTAAATACCGGCACAAAAATCAATGCACCAATACCAAATAACAAAATCGTTAAACTGCCTTTTACTTTCTCTTCTTTGGCTGCCTTGTCATAGTCATAAGCATCACGTTTTACTTCCCCTTTCAATTGAAAACTAATTGCAATGACAGGAATAATCAGACAAACCAATGATGGAATAATCAATGTCTTCATAATATTAACACTACTAATCTGTCCTCCTATCCACAACATGGTAGTGGTAACATCTCCTATCGGCGACCAGGCACCACCCGCATTGGCGGCTATGACCACTATACCGACATAGTATAAACGTTGCTCTCTGTCGTGCACCAGCTTACGCAATAAAGACACCATAACGATGGCAGTGGTTAAGTTATCCAATAAAGATGACAGAAAAAAAGTGATAAACGAAATAATCCAGAGCAATTTTCTGGCATTGGTAGTGGTAATTCTATTGGTGATAATTTTAAATCCCTGGTGCGCATCAATCAATTCAACAATCGTCATTGCGCCCATCAGGAAAAATAAAATCTGAGCCACATCCGCTAACTCATGATTCAATTCTGAATTGATTTCAGTTATCTGTCCGAAATCAGACATTGCCCAAATCGACCACATTAAAGACCCCAGCAATAACGCTGGTGCTGTCTTATTAACTTTTAAAGGGTGCTCGAAAGCAATGGCTAGATAACCAAGAATAAAAACGACAATTAGAAGAATTTCCATAAGTCAAAAAATTAAGCAGCGAATATATTACCAATTAAGGCAATACCCTTAAAATTTGACTAAAATTTAAGGGCGCTTGTAAATTGGCACTGTACTGCAGGGTTCGCCGTACATAATCGACTTAACTACTGGCGTCAGCTTTTCTGTTAAGTGCACATATGCACTCACCGGTACCGGATGTTTACTGCAGCCTTTAATTACCACCTTTTGGTCTCTGTAATCTTCAGCATTAATGGTATCGATAGCCTGAACAAATAATTTCAATTCTAAATCTGCCAGACTTCCGAAAACGACACTCTTGGCAAGTCCACTCAGTTTATTCGCAATCAGCATATAGGCCCAGGTTGGCACTATCGCATCAGTCGAACAAAACACTGCAACATGCTGACCCGCATACTGCTTCCAGTCATGCTCTTTCAAATAGTCTCTGAACTCTTTTTCTTTTAGCATCAAGCCCATGAACAACCAGTCTTTGATGTCGAGTTGTACTTTTGGAGACGCGTCAAAATATTCTTCCAGATCAATTGTCTGCAATCCACTCTGAGCCACTTTATTTACTATGGTATCCATAATGTCTCTACAAAAATAATCAATCGTTTGTATACAGTTGATTATTTTTTTTGATAGCATCATAAATGCCCTGAATTATTCGTTACTTTTGCACTTTTAGCTGTCAAATGAAACCGGTTCGTGTCTTTTTGTTTTTACTTATTAGCCTGATAACCTTATATCTGGCCTCTATCGTTTTATCTAAAACCAAAATTACTATTGGCGGAAAAGACTATACTGCCCTTCCCGACTTTAACGAAAAGTTTAATCAAAAGCCTGACTCTACAGAATATTTCGCAAATCTTAAAAAAATCGAAGAGTCAAAATCGCTTCAACAACGCAAAGCTGAAATCCTTAAAAAACCTTCGCGCTCAACTGCCGATACTTTAGTGCTCATGCAAGTGGAAGCACTCGAGAGTCCCGCTAAATTTTATTTTGCTAACGACAATCGTCAAGTCATGGACCAGTTCTTTGATGATCTCGAAAAGGTAAAAGCAGACAATACAGCTTTCCGCATAATCCATTACGGCGATTCGCAAATCGAAATGGACCGTATCAGCAGTTATATCCGCGAACAACTGCAACGCACTTATGGCGGAAGTGGCATGGGACTGTTACCAGCGCTTGAAGTAACCCCTAAATACACCGTCGCTATTCAAAGCACCGGAGGCTGGAACCGTCGCTTAACATTTGGTGGCGCTGAAAACAGAGCTAAGCATAACCGTTACGGACCAATGGCTTACTTCTGCAAAAAAGAAACAGAAGTTGCCAGCGTCGTTATCACTGCCCGAGAAAACACCAGTTATAAAAACAAAGCTATTAAGTCTTGTAAAGTAATCGTTGGTGCTATCGACCGTCCATTAGAAGTTGCAATATCTACACACGGTAAAATCGTTGACACAAAAACCATTCAGGCTTCTGCCACCGAACAATTGATTCAGTTTAATCTCGATAGCTGCAACGGCAGTGTTGGATTAAAATTTAGTGGTGCCAATGCCGATATCCTCGGAATTTCTCTGGATGGCAACAGCGGTGTTTCTTTAGATAATATCCCGATGAGAGGTTGCTCAGGTACCATATTCCGCAGAATTGGTGCCGATAACCTAAAAAGAACTTATCAAATGTTGGGCGTTAAAATGGTGATCCTGCAATTTGGAGGTAACTCATTGCCAGGCATGACCAGCAAAAGCAGTGCTGATGCCTACGGTAAAAAAATATACGACGAAATCAAATTCCTTAAATCTATAGATCCGAATCTGATTGTGTTCATGATCGGTCCTGCCGACATGAGCGTAAAAGTTGGTGGCACACTTCAAACCCATCAGCAATTAGAAAATGTGAGAGATGCCCTTAAAAAAGCAACATTGGATGCTGGTGGCGTTTTCTGGGACATGTACGAAGCCATGGGTGGAAAAGGCAGTATGATCAACTGGGTGAAATCTAAACCTGCTTTAGGCTCTCCTGATTACATTCACTTCAGTCAGAAAGGGGCCGAAAAAATCTCTACCATCTTCTATCAGTCATTGATGAAAGAATACGACATCTACAAATTAAAAAAGAAAATCAATAGCTAGTTGAATCGTTTCTTTACATATCTCATTGGTTTACTAGCCATCTTTAACATAAGTACTTGTGATGCCCAGGAAGGTGCCGTTAATATCGCTCAGTACCCTTTTGTGAATTATGGCTTAAATGATGTTGAATTTTTCAGAGACAGTATCGACTTCTACGGATTCTTCCGCAAACTGGATAAACTGGTCACCACAGGAACTGGCAAAATCAATATCGTTCATTTCGGTGGCTCGCATGTGCAGGCTGATATATGGACCGGCAGAATGCGTGAAAACTTCAACCAGTTTGTCAATCAGAAACAAGCCGCCAGAGGATGGGTATACCCTTTCAAAATGGGATTCTCAAAAAACAACAATCCTGCTAATTACAGCTTCTCTTACACTGGCAAATGGGATGGTTGCAGAGCGGTCAATTCCTCTTGCAGTGGCAATATTGGCATGAATGCGCTAAAAACCACCACTTATGATTCAGCCGCTAGTTTTACCTTTTCGCTGGCGCAAACCACGAAAACTGAATACGTCTTCGATCGCATAAAAATCTTTTACGACATCCACCACCAGAGTTACGAAATCGGACTGGATTCACCTTACTTCGCCAAACAAGTTATCACAAATAAAATTGGCGGTTATACAGAGTTTGTTTTTGAACAACCCATGAAAGAAGTTACTTTCAAACTTTTCAAATCAGATTCTCTTCAAAACATCTTTACCATGTACGGTATGTACACCGATTTGGATGCGCCTGGCATAAACTACAACGCTATTGGCGCCAATGGTGCCTCTGTGCCAACCTACTTAAAATGTAGTTCATTGCTCGAACAACAGCTCAATGCCATTAAACCTGATCTGGTTATTTTCTCGGTGGGCATCAATGATGCTTTCGACCCAAATTTCTGTCAGAGTTGCTACGAAAACAATTACAGAGAATGGTTAAGAATTGTGAAAAAAGTTGTTCCTAATGCTGCCATCCTTTTCACGACGAATACCGATAGTTATAAGCGCGGAAGAAAAGGAAAATTCTTCCAGAACATTACCGGACTAGAAGTAAAATCAGCCATGCGCAACCTGTCATATGAATACAATACCGGCGTCTGGGACCTCTTTTCTATAATGGGAGGACTCGGCAGTATGGAGTTCTGGGTGCGCAATAAAATGGCAGCGTCAGACAGAGTGCATTTATCCGCTTCGGGTTATCGTTTAATCGGCGACCTGATGTTCAATGCCTTTATCAGAAAATACGAAGATTATTTATTAACGCCCATCGCACGAATAAAACATGATTGATAGCCTTTTACAGAAATTACAGAACTTTTTCAGCTTCTCACCCGACAGTACCATTTTTTTCACCGAGGTAAGTTTCTGGATATTCTTTACTGTAGTTTATGGTATATTTACAATTGTCTATAAAAATTACTCTTTAAGAACCCTTTTCCTCTTCCTGGTTAGTATTTTCTTTTACTTTAAAACCAGTGGTATGTTTTTCTTGCTGATGCTTTTTAGTATCACCAACGATTTCTTTGTCGCCAAAGCCATCCACAAATCCGAGAATGCAACTAAAAGGAAATTACTCATTATCTACAGTGTTGTCCTGAACCTGGGGCTACTTAGTTTCTTTAAATACGCCTATTTCTTTACAGATTCCTATAACCTGATTTTCCATACCGATAACCAAGTTTTTAACTACTTCTCGCACTGGAGTAACACAGCTTTCGGAACGCATTTCGACATCAACAAAATAATTATGCCGGTTGGTATCTCTTTCTATACCTTCCAGATCCTCAGTTATACCGTTGATGTTTATCGCAAAAAATTAACCCCTTTAAATAGCTTCTTCGACTTTGCTTTCTATGCCTCGTTCTTTCCTCAGGTATTGAGCGGACCGATTGTAAAAGCCCGCGATTTCATTCCTCAAATAAATAAACCGTTTACACTAAATCAATACCAGTTTGGTCTGGCTCTGTTCATGATCCTTAACGGACTGATTAAAAAATTAGTAGTAGGTGATTATATCGCAGACAATTTCATTAATAGGGTTTATGGCAATCCATTATTGTTCTCGGGAGTAGAAAATCTATTGGCCGTTATTGCTTATTCGATGCAGGTATACCTCGACTTTTCAGGTTATACCGATATCGCCATTGGTATTGCCATGCTGATGGGCTTTAAATTAAAAATGAATTTCAATTCGCCGTACAAAGCGATTAACACTTCCGACTTCTGGAAGAGATGGCATATTTCTCTGTCTTCGTGGCTGCAAGAATACTTGTACATTCCGCTTGGAGGGAATCGCAAAGGCTCTATTGCTTCCTATCTCATCATTGGTATGCTGTCGGTCTTTATCGCTTTGCTATTAGATGCCACCTGGATTCTTTGGATCATTGGTTCTATTGCTCTGGTTTTGGCAGGACTCTCCTATTTCTTACCTGATCTTAAAAAGTACATCAACACGAATATCAATTTGATGATTACTATGTTGCTTGGCGGACTGTGGCATGGCGCAACCTTGAACTTCATCATCTGGGGCGGATTAAACGGACTAGGACTGGTCATTTCTAAGTTCTGGCGCAAAATTTCGCCATACGAAAAACTAAAATCTCTGCCAGTTCACTGGTGGAAAGTATTGAACACATTTGCCTTCATTACCTTAACCAGAATTTTCTTCAGAGCAGAAGACATGAACCAGGCCAATGAAGTCATAGGCAAAATCTGGGGCGATATCCACTGGTCGATCTTACCAGATATCTTAGTCAACTTTAAAGAAGTCTTCCTACTACTGGCTCTGGCATTTGTGGTTCACTGGTTGCCAGAAAACACCAAATGGCAATACAAAAAACTGTTCATCAAGTCGCCAGCCTGGGCGAAAGTTATGGTTATTTTAGTGACCATGATTCTCATCTACCAGACCATGGACAGCGAGATGACACCGTTTATTTACTTCTCGTTTTAAAGCCTTCAGAAATTTATTGTAACTTTGTTCTACTCTTGCTGAAATCATAAGCTGGATAAATTGATATGAACATACATTACATCAGTCATGGTCCCCACAAAAGCGGAGGCTTCCAGCACGAAAGCCGACTGATGGAAACTTGTGTCAAATATTACCAGTCGACTCAAGAAGTAGTTGCCAAAACATTCAGACAAGAGAAACTTTTTGAAACCTGGATCGACTATCTATACCTGCTGGTCTGGTCGTTTTTCAAAAGCAATGGCGACATCAACATCACCAACGCCAGAACAGCCTTGCCTGCCATCTGGCGCAACCGATTCAACAAAAAACAAACCTGGGTGGTGCTGCATAACTACGATGACAAAGATGGCAAGTCGACTTTAATGAAGCTGTACTTTAAACTCTTGTTTAAAGTCCTTTCCAGCAACAAAGATTCACGCATCAAACTTATCGTTGTAGCGCCATATTGGGAAAACTATTTCAAAAAAGAAAAAAAGATCCCATTTGTATACTTGTTTCCCAATTTATTTGAAACTGCCATTTATAAAGAGGCAGGCAATCAGAAAAAAAACAAGTGGATACATCTCGGACAATACAGTATTAAGAACGATCCCGCCATTATTGATTTAGCAGGTCGACTCAACAAAGCGGGCTATCACTGTTATTTTAGCACCCTCGACGAACGCCAGCACCGCATTGACAGAGCGTATTATGACATAGTTAAGTTTGATACGTTTAACGACTATCTCGACAGAATGGCCCGCTGCGAATGCACCCTGGCTTTAAGTCGCGTAAAAGAAGGCTGGAACAGAGTGGCGCACGAAAGTTTATTGTTAGGCACACCAGTGCTGGGTTTTAAGAGCGGCGGACTAGGCGATTTGTTAAAAGAAAGCAACAGCATCATCGTCAACTCAGTTGACGAAGCCTATACCTGCATCACCGAGAAATTATGGATGCAGGCAGATGAGGATTTCCTTTTGAAATACGATATCAGCAATGGCATCAACTGGATGAAAACAATATGTCAGTCTTAGTCTCCATATTGATTCCAGCACACCGTTCGGCGCTGACCATCAGAGCGGCCATTGAATCGTGCATTTCACAGTCATACTCCAATATAGAAATCATTGTACTTAACACCGGCAGCGGCGACCATACCGCAGAGGTTGTAAGAGACTTTAAAGATGAGCGAATACAACTGCATGAAAGTTCAGAAAACAAAGGCATAGCAGCTGCCAGAAATCAGCTATTAAAACTTGCGAAAGGCGAATTCATTGCCTGGCTGGATGCCGATGATGAGATGATGCCAGAGCGAATAGAACGCCAATTAGCTTATTTCGGGCAATACCCAGAAACAGATATAGCAGGCACCTGGATCAAAACCGACAACGACGAATTACCTGAGAGAAAATTACCTACTAGTCATGAGGAAATTTATCAATACCTCTGGTTTAAAAACTGCATGATTCAACCTTCTATTATGTCCAGAAATTTCTATTCAGAAGAAGACATTTTTTATGATGAAACTTTTGCAAATACCGCCGAGGATTATGAATTGTGGTACCGACTAAGAGACAAGAAACATTTCGCCAATATCCCGGAGTTCCTTACACTTTATCACATGACAACAGGAGCAGAACTGGAGAGAAAGAAAAAAGCCGGAAATTTCGAGATGAATCTGAACGCCTTGTGGCAGATGAAATGGAAAGCTGTTAAAAAGGAATTCGAGGAGAAACAAAAATCCAGTTTTGTGAGATTTTTGTACAACAACGACGATCTGGACAACAACACAATGCGAGAGATAAGAGCAGTTCTCAATCAGCTTAAGCAAGACAACAAGGATCCCTTTTTCCAATTGATTCTGAAGTATCACCGCCTTCGTTTATGGCGCAATATGGGCGTACTACAGAAGTTGGTGCATTGCTATGACCTGAGGTATTTAAGCCGTTGGGCGGATTTCAAAAAACACTTTTTAGTATAAAAGCATGACACCAATCATTCGTAACTGCATTTGTTCACCGATACAATAAAAACCCTTAACTTTGCCATAAAACCAAGCCAATGACAGCAATAGACGAACAACCAAAGAACCACATTCCAAAAATTATTATTGGGACCATAATCGTTTTACTACTGGTAGTGTTTTCTGTGCAAAACAGTTTTCCCGCTACAGTAAAATTATATTTCTGGGAGATCAATGCCCCATTAGTTTTATGGTTTGTTATCTGCTTCATACTCGGCATCAGCATTGCTATTGTGGCACTATGGCCGATAAGCAGACATTCAAAACGCAAAACAAAACTCATTGAAGAACTAAAAGCAAGAATAGAACTATTGGAATACAAAGAACCAAAAGACAACAACACAAGTAACCCGATTTAATGACATACGATATTGCCATTGTTGGCGCCGGCATCGTCGGACTCGCCACAGCCCTTAAGATTAAAGAAAAACAACCTGATTTAAACGTAGTCGTTTTAGAAAAAGAAAACAAAGTTGCCGCTCACCAGACTGGCAATAATAGCGGTGTGAAACACAGCGGCATTTATTACAAGCCAGGAAGTTTAAAAGCTAAAAACTGCCTGGATGGCTATCATATGCTGATTGAATTCTGCGATAAGCACAGTATTCCTTACGACTTATGCGGTAAGATCATTGTGGCGACTTCAGAATCAGAACTTACTGCTCTGGACAATATCTACAACAGAGGCGTTGAGAACGGCTTAAAAGGATTAAGATACATCAATTCAGATGAAATCAAAGCCATTGAACCGCACACTTATGGTGTTAGAGGTTTGGTAGTGCCACAAACTGGTATAGTCGACTATAAAGTAGTTGCCGAAAAATACGCCGAAGTTTTTCAGAAAGCAGGTGGCATTTTAATGCTGAACACCAAAGTAACTGGCGTGAAAGAGCAGAATGGTAAAATTACCATTTCGACTACCAAAGGCGAAATCGAAAGCAAATTAATCATCAACTGTGCAGGTTTATACTGCGATAAAATTGCAGCCTATACCATCGATGATTTACAAGTAAAAATCATTCCTTTCAGAGGAGAATACTACTCATTAAAAAAGGAAAAAAGACCATTGGTTAAAAACCTTATTTATCCAGTTCCTGATCCTAATTTCCCATTCCTTGGCGTGCATTTTACGCGCAGAATTGATGGCGAGATAGAAGCGGGACCGAATGCTGTACTGGCATTTAAAAGAGAGGGCTATAAAAAATCACAGATCAGTTTATCAGAATTATTTGAATCACTGACCTGGGGTGGATTTATTAAAGTAGCCAAAAAATACTGGAGAACAGGCTTTGGCGAATTCTACCGTTCATTTAGCAAAGCAGCCTTTACAAAAGCCTTGCAGAAGCTATTACCTGAAATCAAGAAAAGTGATTTAGAACCAGGTGGAGCAGGCGTAAGAGCTCAGGCTTGCGATAAGGACGGCGGTTTAATAGACGACTTCTACATCAAAGAATTACCGGGACAAATACATGTATTAAATGCGCCTAGTCCGGCTGCTACCAGTTCCCTATCAATTGGCAACACCATTTCCGATCTGGCATTGAAGCAACTGGGTTTAATGGCCTAATTCAATCACCATCACAGATGGCTTAGCGCAGTTAAGTTCCGACAAACATCTCTGCAATTTCTGAGACATACTTTCAGGATACTTGTCGCTGGCATTAAAGCCGAGGCGACTGAAATAATCTGGAATTTCGGTAACGGTATACACCGCTTTAAGATCCGCATCATCTAACAATGCTTTGGCAATGGCAGTCCCTATACCCTGATTGCGAAATTCTTCAAGTACACCTATAGAGGCCAGTTCGCAGGCATCTTCGAAATAGCGCAATCTGCCCACCCCTACAATTTCCTCTTTTAGCACCGCCACCATCCAATCATCTTCATCCAGGTCTTCCATATCCAGATTAAGTTCTTCAAGAATTTCGATGATATCAGGAAGATCAAAATGTTCGGCGAGTTTTATTTGGAAGGTTTGCATGGGAGGTAGTGATAAAAAAGTGTAAGCAAAGATAGTTAAAAAACCAACCTTCCAGGTCGGAGACCTGGAAGGTTGGTTTTTTTCCCAAACGGCTTTCACCCCGTTATTCCTCACTTCATCCCAAAATCGTTAAAACGTTTAGTATTTAGTGTACGAAATCCCCGGTTTTCATCAATTAAAAAATCCGCCAAACACATACCCCATTTTTATGCCGCAGGTCAGTGCCAATGGGGTGTCTTCGTAATTCCAGAATCCAAAAACAGTGGGCGTATTTTGTGGCGAAATAGCGTAAAAAGCTTCTTTTTCTAAATCATTCGAAGTGATATAGGCTCCAAGTCCGAACATATACTCCAGGGCAAATCGTTTGTACAAGACAAACTGCTTTCCTACGCCAACGAAAATGGTAGCATGCGGATTATTCATCCGTTCATCCACTGCAACGTATTGTGTTGGCGTCACCATGATACTTCGCTTTTCGATATGATTCATGAACCCTAATCCACCACTTAGCTGAACAAATCCGCCATCGAGTGGCTGGGAAACGGACTGTTTGAAATAACGACGATACGATAATGAAGCTGAAAAACCTTTAGGTGTATTAAGTTCAAACTGAGTTACAGGAAATGTCCCGAACGATTCTAGTCCGAAAAGTAGACTACTCTGATTGTCCTTCGACTTCATTCCTAACTCATAACTAAAGGCTAAACGTCCGCCAATCATAGGAAAAAGATTGACTTTAATAATTTCGTTGTGTACTTTTTCAGGAGCTTCACCTAAACCTTCTAAATCGCCGGCAGCAATTGTTGCAGAATCTGTTGATTGAGCGCCTAAGGGCAGAAAAATCAGACCAGAGAGAAGGAAAAAAAGTAACTGCTTCATTGTTTCAAATGTATCAAAAAAATCGAATTTTACAACCTTCCAGGTCGGAGACCTGGAAGGTTGTCTTTTTTCCCAAACGGCTTCCCCCTCGCTATCACTCATTCTTTTTAAAAAACAATAAAACGTTTAACCACCTGGAAGGTTGGCAACCTTCCAGGTGGTTCCAAAAAAAAATCCCCGAAGCTTTCACTCCGGGGACCTTTCAAAATGTATTCGCTTTTTCTTAGTAACCCATGCCGCCCATGTCTGGTGCGCCATGTGAATGTGGAGCTTCTTTTTCTTTAATCTCTACCAAAGCACACTCGGTAGTTAAGATCATACCTGCTACTGAAGCGGCATTCTCTAAAGCTACGCGACTTACTTTAGTCGGGTCAATAACACCTGACTTAATCAGATTCTCGTACTGCTCTGTTCTTGCATTGTATCCGAAATCGTCTTTGCCTTCTTTTACTTTCTGCACAATGATTGAACCTTCGCCACCTGCATTGGCAATGATCTGACGCAATGGCTCTTCAAGCGCACGCTTCACAATTGCAATACCTGTATTCTCATCATCATTATCGCCTCTTAACTGCTCTAAAGACTCTACTGCTCTGATGTATGCGATACCGCCACCAGGAACAATACCTTCTTCTACAGCCGCTCTTGTAGCGTGTAATGCATCATCTACTCTGTCTTTCTTCTCTTTCATTTCTACTTCACTCGCTGCACCGATATACAATACTGCAACACCGCCTGCTAATTTAGCTAAACGCTCCTGAAGTTTTTCTTTATCGTAATCGCTTGTCGTATTTTCAATCTGAGCTTTGATCTGGTTGATACGAGCTTCGATAGCTGCTTTCTGACCAGCGCCACCAACGATAGTGGTGTTGTCTTTGTCGATCGTGATGCTATCTGCTCTACCTAAATCTTCCATAGTAGCATCTTCCAGTTTTCTGCCTTGCTCTTCGCTGATGACAGTTCCACCAGTTAATACCGCGATGTCTTGCAGCATTTCTTTTCTTCTGTCGCCGAAACCTGGAGCTTTAACCGCTGCAATTTTCAGAGAACCTCTGATTTTATTTACTACCAATGTCGCCAGTGCTTCACCCTCAACTTCCTCACTGATGATCAGTAAAGGTTTGCCAGTTTGAACCACTTTCTCTAATACCGGAAGTAAATCTTTCATGTTGCTAACCTTCTTATCGAAGATTAAAATATAAGCATTCTCAAGATCAGCAATCATCTTCTCCGTGTTGGTCACGAAGTAAGCTGACTGATAACCTCTGTCGAATTGCATACCTTCTACAACTTCAACAGTTGTGTCAGTGCCTTTTGCTTCTTCTACAGTGATTACACCATCTTTACCAACTCTTTCCATCGCTTCGGCAATCAGTTTACCGATAGCACTGTCGTTGTTAGCAGAGATAGTGGCTACCTGTTCTATTTTCTTGTTATCGTCGCCGATTTCTTTTGATAATTTTTTCAATGAATCGATTGTCGCAGTTACCGCTTTCTCGATTCCGCGTTTCAAATCCATTGGGTTAGCTCCTGCTGCTACGTTTTTTAAACCAGTAGTAACGATGCTTTGAGCCAATACAGTTGCAGTAGTAGTACCATCACCAGCAAGATCAGCTGTTTTGCTGGCTACTTCTTTCACCATCTGTGCACCCATGTTTTCAATTTCGTTCTCTAGCTCGATTTCTTTCGCTACAGACACACCATCTTTAGTAATTACCGGAGAACCATATTTTCTGCCGATTACCACATTTCTACCTTTAGGACCTAAGGTAACCTTTACTGCATTCGCTAATGCATCAACACCGCGTTTTAAACCTTCGCGGGCTTCTATGTTAAAATGAATTGATTTTGCCATTGTATATTTTTCGCTAATTTTTTTTAACTTTAAATTAGATGATCGCGAAGATGTCGCTTTCTCTCATAATTAAATAATCTTTTCCGTCTACATTGATTTCTGTTCCGGCGTATTTACCATACAATACGGTATCGCCCGGTTTGCATGTCATAGGCTCATCTTTCTTACCTGCACCTACTGCTACGATAACACCTCTTTGTGGTTTTTCTTTAGCTGTGTCTGGAATAATAATGCCGCCTGCTGTCTTGATCTCCGCCGCTGCCGGCTCTACCAATACTCTGTCTGCTAATGGTTGAATGTTCATATGTAATGTAATTATTGTTGTTCTTCTCTATCCTATCACGAACCATGCCAACAGGCTGTTTTCTGCCAATCCATAAAATAGTGACATTTTTTATTGACACCTTGTCAGTCTTTTTGTCAATATCTTTAATAAGGCATTCCTTACAATTTCTTAACTTTGCACTTTCTAATCCATATAACATGTCGCAAACAGAGCCAAAAGGCATTTTAATTTCAGTGGGGGGGGCAGAAGACAAAGGGACAGATCTTGAACTGGGTATCATTTCCAGAAATAATCTTAACTTCTTCGAAATTGGTATTCTAAAAAATATTGTCAAAGAAATCAATAATGACAATGCAAGAATCGAAGTGGTGACAACGGCTTCCCAAATTCCGGATGAGGTTGGCGACAACTATCTGGATGCCTTTAAAAAGCTGGGCTGCAACAATGTTGGTCACATGAAAATTCGCAACCGCGAAGATGCCATGATGCCCGAATATTGTGAGCGACTCAAGCAATGCGACGCTATCATGTTCAGTGGAGGCAATCAATTGCGCCTTACTTCCATATTCGGCGGTACAGAATTCCTCGAAATTCTTCACAAGCGCTACGAGAACGAAAACTTCATTATCGCAGGCACCAGTGCTGGCGCTATGGCCATGTCTAATACCATGATATACCAAGGCAATGCTACAGATGCTCACCTCAAAGGTGAAGTAAAAATCACCACTGGTCTTGCCTTCATAAAAGATGTTATCATCGACTCGCATTTCAACAAACGCGGTCGCTTTGCTCGACTGGCTCAAGCTGTAGCCTCTAACCCTTCTGCCATAGGCATCGGACTCGGAGAAGATACTGGTGTCATCATCCGCAATGGCCACGAAATGGAAGCCATCGGAAGCGGCGCCGTCATCATCATCGATGGTCGACATATCAGACATAACAACATCGCCGATATCGAAGAAGGTCAGCCTATTTCTGTAGAAAACTTCATCGTCCACATCCTCGAAAAAGGCAACCGATACAACGCCAAAACCAAGGTGTTTGAAGCTGCCGATGTCAATGTGTTTGATTAGACCTGAGTGAGTTTGCCTGCGGCGCATAGACGCAGAGTTTCTGTTGTCATCTTATTCGCGGGCTCCGATTAGGGCTGACGAATTGGGTTACTAAAAAAATCTGCCTTTAGCACCGAAGGCCTTTTTCACATTAATCATATACATCATATTAATGATATCCGTATTTTTGTCCCATGCCTGCCTTCTCAGCATTCTTCGCTAAATTTTTTGTCTGGTCGTTTATCTGGAAATGGATCAAACGCATCGTCCTGGGATTCATCATTCTTAGTGTGGCCTCTGTGCTCCTTTTCAAATGGGTGCCTGTGCCATATACTTTCTATATGTACCAGCGCTGCGTGCAGCAAAAATTAGATGGCGAAACCGTTAAACTCTACCGCGACTGGGTATCGCTTGACGAGATTTCTCCCTATATCCAACTGGCAGTGGTTTGCGCCGAAGACCAAAACTATCTTAAACATAATGGCTTCGATTACGGTGCCATCAGAAAGGCTTTAAAGTTCAATGAGAAAATGGAACAAAAAGGCAAATCCAAACGCCGGGGCGCCTCTACCATCAGTCAGCAAACAGCCAAGAACGTTTTCTTGTGGCATGGCAGAAGCTGGATCAGAAAAGGCTTTGAAGTATACTTTACTTTTTTAATAGAAACTCTCTGGAGCAAAGAACGCATCATGGAAGTCTACCTCAATGTCATCGAATTCGGCAATGGTGTCTACGGTGTCGAAGCAGCCTCTCACGACTATCTTAACAAATCTGCCAAGAAACTAACAGCTAAAAATGCGGCTCTGATGGCTGTCGTTCTGCCGAACCCCCGAAAATTCTCTATTCAGAATCCGAGTGCCTATACCAAAAAACGTCAGGCCTGGTGCTTGCAGCAAATGAAGTTCTGGGGACTGGAGCTCGACTACGATAAAGAACCGGAATAAATTTTGAGCATAAAAAAAGTCCCGTTAATGATTATTAAAGGGACCCGACAAATGGCAATGCTTTCTATAAGTGGGTTTCCCTTTCGAACAGACAAAAGTTCCTAAAGTGATCAATCCATATAGATAAGAATCAATTATAAAAATCCAGTAAGAACGGCACTAAGCAGCGTCGAGATCAAACTGCTTAATAGTATTTAATTCTTTGTTTTTAGACCGCGACTCGTTTTCAATATCGTAGTCGTCTTGCAGACCTAACCAAAACTTAGCTGAATTGCCAAAAAACTTAGAGAG
Source organism: Bacteroidota bacterium (assembly GCA_027490055.1). Classification (GTDB taxonomy): domain Bacteria; phylum Bacteroidota; class Bacteroidia; order NS11-12g; family UBA955; genus JABMMZ01. The sequence continues at coordinate 29,755 of JAIXYV010000049.1, forward strand.
CCTGAGCGCTGTATCAGCCGTAATTCTTCTATTACCTTTTACAATCTCTGAAATTCGCGTTTGCGGAATAGAAATCTCCTTAGCTAACTTATAGGCAGATATCCCCAAAGGAATTAAAAACTCCTCTGATAAAATTTCACCCGGATGAATATTTCTTAATTTTTTCATTGTGTGTGTATTAATGGTAATCTATTAATTGAACATCAAACGCATTTCCATTGTCCCATCGAAAAATAAGCCTCCACTGACTATTTACTCTTATTGAATAAAACTCTTTAAGTTTTCCTTTTAGCAGTTCCAGTCTGTTTGAAGGAGGAATCATTAAGTCTTTTACATCAACAGAGTTATTTAACATCCTCAATTTCCGCCTTGTGGTATCCTGCACCTCAGTTGAAATCCCTTTCACCCATTCACCCTCCCATATCTTCTGAGTTGCTTTATTTCCAAAGGACGCAATCATAATACCGTTTTACGTTACTAACGTCAAAGATAAGTATTTTTTCGCATCTAAAAAACAATTACCCAGAATTTATCACCGATTGAATCCAAGCGCCTATAACAAAAACGTCAGGCCTGGTGTTTGCAGCAAATGAAATTCTGGGGACTGGAGCTCGACTAAGATAATGAACCAGAATAAAAAGCAGCCATAAAGAAATGTAATTTGAGGGTATTGAAGAAAGGTTTGTAAATTTTATTACAGTTTCACTTCACCAGATTTGCCAAAAAATGCAAAACCATAATTACTTTCCGCCCTTTTTTCGGACTTGCACTTCGTCAAATGTCTTTTCGTAATCTTTGAATTCTGTTCCTAAAAGTTTGTCCCAGATACGAAAATGAACGCCATAATTGCCATTAAATTTACTGTGATGCATATTGTGGTGAGTGCTTGATGTCATTAGTTTGCCGAAACTTTTGTTCCACCAGCTTGGAAAAAACTCATATCCCAGATGTGATTTTATATTATCTAAAAATCCCCAGACTTGCAGAACACCAAGTGCAGGCACGTATATCGGAAACACCATACTGAAAGGAACAATCCAAAAGGTTAGCAACAAAGCTTCTGCCCAATGAAAGGATAGCGAAGTAAAAGGATTGACGTCAATACTATTATGGTGTACTTTGTGTACGTGCTTGTAAATTTTGGGGTGATGTAAGAGTCGGTGTATCCAATAAAACCAAGTATCGTCAAAGAATAAAAAGATAAAAAAACCACTGTATGCGAAGAATTTAGGATACTCATTTATATCGGTGTAGATTTTAGTATATCCAAGTGATTTTAAAGAATAAATCGCGAGCACCAATATGGTACTTATCACGAGAGTAAAGAGACTATTTAATAATTCCGACTTAATTTGACTGTCATTAACGCGTTCTTTCAATTGTATTCTCCAATTTTTAAGTCGCTTTTTTAATAGTTTCCAGACAACTAAATAAACAATTACGATAATTCCGTAATTCATCAATGACTGACCAAAAGCTGTGGGCAGTTGTTTTAAGATTTCTTGCAATAATTCCATTTTATAAATACTGTTAAATGAAATGCAAAAGTCAAAAAACGAAATTCAATTCTACTTCACAAATGTTACTTAATAATTTGTTTTCGAATTCTACTCAAACTTTGTGGTTTTATTCCAAGATAGGAAGCAATGTATTGAAGTGGGATATTCTGAATAAAATGGGCTTGTTCATCTATCATTTTTTGGTAGCGTTGATCTGCATTCAAGGATGCCAGGTCATTAGCCCTTAATGTTGCTGAAGATATAGACTTTTCAAACATAACTAAAAAAAAGTCCTTGAAAATTGCGCTTTTGTCTACTAGTTGTTTTGCGTTTATGTAAGATATTTTCAACAATTCGCAATCAGTGATACATTCTACATTTTCTGTAGCTTTGGTCTGATTAATCAAGGACGAGAATGAGGCGATGAAGCCATTTTGAGCGCACAAAAAAGTGGTTTGCTCCTCTCCATTCTGGTCATAATAAAAAAGACGCATAAAACCCGAATTAATAAAAATACAGGTATTCTGGAATTTTATCTTGTTCTTCTAAAATCGAATTTCTTGCCGCATTAATTGGCACAAAGAACTGCCTAATGTATTCGCTGTCCTCAATACTAGGTTTCCCGGTCTTTGAAATCTCGGTTAATAATTTATCGAAGTATGTAGTAGTCATTTTAATTTATTATGCTCGCTTAGACTTGTAATTAACAATTTGGCGCTTAGTGCAGTGGCGAAATCTACCACTCCCGACCGCAATCTGGATGATTCAGTGCACTGAACCGCTACTTTTGCCAAATCCGTTTTAAGTTTCTTATTCAGAAAATTTAGTAAGAGTTTTTTTGTCGTAGCGATATAAGCCCATATTTCTCGTACTGAACCAAATATTATTGTCCTTGTCCTCAAGTATGAAGTAAACTTCTTTATTAAATATCTTTGTAAATGTTGTTTCTGTCGGATTACCTGATGAAATGCTAGAGTACCATAATCCTCCAAGAGTATCACCCTCGAATTTTCCATAGTCTGATGCGACCCATAAACTCCCTGCTTTATCTTCTAAAATATAATTAAGTGAAGGTTTTATTAGCGCTTTCGGTTGCGTATAATCAATAAAAGATTTTCCATTATAAGTCCATATTCCATAATGCCTGGTAGCAACAACTAATTTTCCATTTTTACTCAAAATAGCATTGCGATTCCATCCATTTTCTCTGGGCTTAAAGCGTTCTATCACTTTACCGTCATATCTACAAATGCCTTCATTTCCAGGAAAAACACCTGAAAAAAACCAGATAATTCCATTTTCATCTTCCACTATATCTGCTATTACTTTAAGGTGTAAACTATCTTTATTTATAACACTGTCATTCACCAAAAAGCGAGTAAAGTTAAGTCCGTTATAATAATATACACCATCACCAGTGCCGAACCAAATGGTTCCACTTTTATCTTGCAACATACTCCAAACTGAGTTTTTTGTGGACCACTGGGTATAATAACTATTATCGGTTATTACAGGTCTGATAGAAAAAGGGATTGGAATGCTACTAATTTTTTTCCCATCGTAACGACAAATACCGTCAGTCGTTCCAAACCAAATATTGCCTGCCGTATCTTCCATCATTGACCAAATACAATTATTACTTAATCCATCTTTCACCGTAAATTGAGTAAATAATTTTCCATCGTATTTATAAACCCCTTCTCCGCATGATCCAAACCAAATATTGCCTTGCTTGTCTTGTAAGCCACAGTTAACATTTTGATAGTTGTCCGAACCCACTGTCTTTTTAAGTTTTGGCTGACCTGTGAAAGAAGTATTAAGTTCGCTTGAGTTGTCGGTTTGTGATTGTGTTTTTATTTGCCCCTTGCCGGGAGTCAAAAAGCACAAAGCTAATAGCAATGTGTAAATTGATTTATTTATGCAATACTTGGTCATTTGTTTTTGAAAATATTTGTCACTTTTAAAACTTGACTGTTTAAAGTTAGTGATGTCTCAAACGCTCGCAGTCAACTTCCATTTACCCGAAACAAAGTTTCGCCAATACTTCTAAAACAGATTGGCTTTGCGAAGTAATGTTTGCTTTTTATTACCCCCCCAAACGCTCCGCCTCCTCAGTCACATAGTTAGCGCCATAGTTTAAGTGCCGCTAATATAATTAGAGAGACACAGTTCTGCAAAAAGTTTATAGAAAATAAAAAACTCGCTGTCGTTTAGAAATTTAAAGAAGTGCTTTATACAGCAGACTGCATACCTGAAGCTATGCTGATTGATGCTATCAATTCATAATTACCTCAACAAATGGCGAAACACGGTGTGCCTTTAAAACTTCATACAAAACTCGTCCGGTGGTAAAACAAGAATTTCACAGCCTTTATAATCTTTGGTGTTGCGGGTTACAATACAGTCAATTTTTTCGATACCTGATGCACAAAAAACCTGAATGGCATCTTCAAAGTCTTTATGCCTGGAACGCAGCCCCTTTTTTAAAACATCAGCGTCTACAGGGACTACTGTCAAATAGTCGAACAAATCATAGAGCACCTCACGCAAAGATTTTTCATCGAGATACTTTTTTAACAAATAATGGGTGGTGGCTATAGAATGAGAAGACGCAAAGAGTTTGACAGACTTAGCATCTGCCCTTTTAAATATCTCGATGACATACTTACTAAAAGGTTGCCTGTCGGCGATCAGATCAACAAGAATATTGGCATCAAGAAACACCCTGATCATAAGTGCTTTTTCTCCAGATAAGCGCGTAATTCCTTTTTCTCGTCAAAGTTCTTAGGCAATTTAACGGCACCTACAATTTTTTTCAGCTTCGGCGACAATTGTTCTTCATCACCTTCCTGAGTAATCGTTTCCAAATAGCTTTCAACGAGCTCAGACAAACTTCTCCCAGTACTTTTGGCGTATGATTTTGCCCTTTCTATAACTGACTTTTCGACGGTCAGGGTGAGTTTAGTCGACATTGTACGTGTTTTATTTTCAAATATACGTATAAGTGGTTAAAATTCCAAATCAAACCAGCGGCAGAACTTGTAGCAAAGAGCAAGGCCATAAAGACCCATTACTCCGACAGATTCATCCCTTTCATTGTTCAGATACTTTTCACCTCAATAGCCTTCCAGTTACTGACAAGTAACTGTATTATCGGCATTAATACTCAGCTTTATCTGAGTAGGATCCGCCGCTGATATGCCAAATGTGCCTATGAAGTTGTTGTTGGTTTTGGTTTTGGTGGTGATGAAGGATGAGAGGATGAAGATACTGAGGATGAGGGTGAGTTTGAGTGGGGTTGGCATGGTGGGTATTTATTTTGAAGATTTTTGGGCTATAACGTTTTGCAGCTACAAGAAGTTGGCGATTTCGGAGACGAAAACTGTCTGCTAGCAGTGAACTTGATACGAAGCACAAAGCTTCATATAACCACTGAACCGCCAATTTCTTGTAGGTGCTGTTACCGCCTAGTGCTTTAATTCCATACCTTGTAAATTGACAGAATTTATTTTCACTTTCTTCACAGATATGCAAGTCATTAAGTTTTGGTCAAACAGAACTACATTGTTCCCTTTCGGATGTAATGAACTATTAAAACGAATACCAAAAGCACCTGTAAAAACTTTAATAAATTCGCAGATGAACTGCGTAGGTATATATTCTAATTCACTGTCATACCTCCGCATTGGCTTTGATAAATCACTACTAATTTTCTGTCTCAACAATTTAGCCTTTATAGTTTTGTTTATCGAACTAGAATTTGGTTGAAAAAGAGTAGTGTCTTCCGTAAAATCGACTAATTTAATTGATTCCAATTCAGAATTTAATTCAAATGTTCCCACGCTCAACTCGTCTAAATAGGATGCTCTCACTTCATATAGAATAGTCTCTGGATTATCGCTCAAATATAAAAATGGAATTCCTGATGGATTAGCTCTTCCTCCGCCTGCAAACTCTTTCGGAGGACAAGTCATTTCATCAGTTTTATATACTACCAT
>JAIXYV010000012.1 GCA_027490055.1 Bacteroidota bacterium
CGTCTTGAATACGGATTAGACAATGGGCATCCTATTAACAGATTAGCTTTTAAAATGCAGGCAGAATATGGGGTCAATAATAAGTTTAATCCAGGGTCATCGGAATATATCAAAACCTGGATGAATTTGGTGTTTAAGCACCAGTATAAAAAGAAGAAGTTTTTCAGATCAGAACTATCTGCGGGGGTGTTTTTAAGAAGTAAAGGAAACTTTGCGTCTCAAAAGTTTTATTCTTCAGGAGCCTATGGTTCATCAGATTATACCTACAGTGATGTTTTGATGGGCAGAAGTGAGCAAGGTGTTTCGGAGCCAAACATCTTTGGAAGACAAATTTTAAATCAAGGTGTTAGGAGTTTAACTTTTTTACCTTCCACTAATAAATGGCAAGTAATATTGAAGAATGATTTTGATTTTCCTGGTATAATTCCTCTTACATTTTATTTTGATCTAGGATTATTTAGGAATAATTATGTTATAACTACAGCTTCAAGTACTCAACCAAATCAAACGATTTTTATTCCTGTTACCAACATTGAATCGATATATACTGGAGGATTTCAAATTAGTATGTTTAAGAGAACTATAGAGGTATTCATTCCAGTTATCTCATCAGATCTATTAAGTAAAGATGTTTCCTTCTTAAACACCATTGGGTTTAAGTTAAATATAAACCAATTAAACCCCTTTCAGATGATCAGTAATGCCACGATTTATGGAAAGACAGGTGTTGGGTCGCAGCCATAAAAAAAAGCCTGTTTTAGCAGGCTTTTAATCTTAGGTAAATATTGAGGTAGTTGATTTTCTTTTTTAAAACAAAACCCGCATCGGGAGACACGGGTTTTCGTTTAAGAGAGGTTAAAAGTGTTTGATTACTTTTTACCAGATTTTTTTGCTTTTGCTTTCGCTTTTGGAGCAGCAGCTTTCTTAGGAGCAGCAGCTTTTTTCGGAGCAGCTTTAGCTTTTGCTTTTGGAGCGGCTTTAGCTTTTGGAGCAGCTTTAGCTTTCGCTTTAGGAGCAGCTTTTGCTTTAGCTTTTGCTTTTGGAGCAGCTTTAGCTTTAGGAGCAGCTTTAGCTTTTGCTTTAGGAGCGGCTTTAGCTTTAGGAGCAGCTTTAGCTTTTGCTTTAGGAGCAGTTTTTGCTTTTGCTTTTGCTTTTGGAGCTGCTTTAGTAGCTTTTGCTTTAGCAGCTGGTTTTTTTGTTGTTGCCATATTTATATGTATTAAAATTGGGTTTCAATTTAAGTCCGAGTGCATATCACCATAATCGATTGTAATCTCTTCACCAGGTTTAATTGTTTTTAGAGCTTTAAAGACCATTACACCTTCCTTCAATCTTTTTATATAATCTGCATTCGGTTTGCTTGTGTGATTATATAAAGATCCAAATCCCAAAAGTATGGCTGCACTTCTTTTTTTAGTATTCCATACAAACGTATAGTTTTCTAAAATATGTCCTACCATGTTTTGGTGGTCTTTATAACTCACCTCAATCACAGGACAAATTTCAATAAGATCTCCTTTATTTAAAAGTTTAGATGTAAACACACCCCTTCCTTTGTGTCCTGCATTGGACACAAATAAATGATCGTTCTTTATTAAATTCGTTTCTTTTGTCATCTTATCTAAGGGTTCAAAGTTATAGAAGTTTCGGAAACTATTGATATTGTTAAGAAAAATGTATTAACAACTTATCAAAGTTGGTATTTTGAAATAGTCAAATTAGTTGACTAAAAAGTAGAAATGAACTTTTATACTGTGCAATTTTTTATGCAGATATCAACACATTTATTCTATCTGTAGTGAAGTTTTTTTCGACTAATCGTTTTTTATAATTTTTTTCATGATAAAATCATTCATGAAAAATCCATTGCCAATATCAAAATCAGCCACTGATTCGATGGTATATCCGTGCTTAAAATAGAAGTTGATAGATTTGAAATTATTTCTGTTAACAGTTAGTCTTATTTCAATGTTCTTGCTTGTATCACCTGCTTTAATTAATGATACTATTTCATCAATTACCTTGCTTCCAATACTTAGGTTTTGATAATCTACACCAATATAAAATTTGTGAAGAAACCATTGCCCTTCAGATTTTTTACTAATGGCAATGAATCCAATTTCTGTTTCATTTTCTGTAATGAAATAAAAAATTTGTCCTTCAGAATTTTGCTTAATTAAAGCATCTGTAGAATACATGTTTTTTAACATGTATTCTATCTGAACTGTTCCTATGATTGGTGTATAGTGTTCGTGCCATATTGGTGCTGCAATCTCTGCTATACGCGGAAGTTCATGCCTCTCTGCAATTCTAAGCATCGACTTATAAATTAGTTCTGAATAATATTCAGTTTTTTAGCCAGCTCTTTTGGCAATGCATTTTTATGAATAAAAATGTTTAGAGTTTTATATCTGAAATACGATGGTGAACAATACAAATATCCTCCACAGTCATTATCTGTGCCCCAGCTGTTTTTAATTTTAAAATACTTTTTTCCGTTTTGATCTACTACCAATCCGGTAGCATGCATGCCGTGGTCATCCGTTGTCAGGTAATTGTCGAAAGCAACTTGTCTGATGCTATCAGTAATCACTATTTCATCCATTGGTTTATCAAATGCTGATCCAGTTCTCTTAGCGCCTGCATCATTAAATCCTTTACTATCTTTTCCAGATTGAGTAATTAATGAATCGTGCACAGGTACGATTGCAACACCGTTTTTAAATGAAAAACCTTTTTCACTCACATCTGCTGCCCATGCCCAGGTATACCCTTTCGTTAAGGCAGTTACTGCTACATTTTCTAATTCGTCAAGTGTGATATTATAACTCTGCATCATCGCCCAGTTGTCTTGAACCTCTAATGCAAACTGAGAGTAATATGGATGGTGTGTAAACGATGTCAAAGACACATAATCATCCATATTCAATCCTAAATGTTTTGAAAAACTTAATGGTGTGTATTCTTTGTTTTCATACATGAAAGTTTTTGGTACTACGCCAAGATAAGCATCTACTGCACCTGCAAATGCCGATTTCCATGAACTGGTTAATTTGCCCTGAGGATTCGTTTTAACAGCGTCTACAATGCCTTTTAGCACTGCATCCAACTCGGCGTGATTATGCTTGTCTGTTCCATAATTCAAACCTTTGTAAACAGATTCCGGCATTACACCATATCTTCTGATTACCCATGGCAAATCGTGGAAGGCACCACCAGGACCAAAATTATGAAGACCATTCATGCGCACGTACATATCTGCTTTGCCGATGTAAGCATTTCTTACAACAAACATTTCACTTAAATTATGCTGACCTTTTCCCATTCTGATAAGTTCGCTTTCAAAGAAAGATAAGCTAGAATAACTCCAGCAAGTACTGGTTCTGTTTTGATTCTGAACAGAAGTGGCTTCGCTGTTTGCCAGAACCTTAAACAAATAACCGCCGTTCTTTTTGTTTCTTAAGGTGTCTTGAGCCTGACTGCTGATAAATACAAATAAGCTTAAGCTAAATGCGATGAATTTCATGATCTAAATGGTATTTTTGAAAATTCAAAAGTGCACAAAAAATTGCCAACTTCAAAATAATACCATGAATCTAAGCTGTAAACTTCTCGATTTTAAATCTGATGAACATGAAAGAAGCATCGAAATTCGCCGTGAAATTCTGCGAATTCCATTAGGTTTGGAATTCACAAATGAAGAACTGGAAAATGAAGTTGACCAATTTCATTTTGCTGTATTTAATGAGGATAAAATGCTGGGAGTTTTATTGCTGAAGCAAGCAGAAACAGGGCGATTCGATGTGTTAAAAATGCGTCAGGTGGCAGTGCTTGAATCTGCACAGGGACTCGGAGCTGGTACATTCATGGTGGAGTTTGCAGAGCAATGGGCCCAATCAAAAAATTATCATTTGATTGAATTACATGCGCGCCAAACAGCTGTAGATTTTTATCTAAAATTGTCCTACGAATTAGTTGGTGATGAATTTCAGGAAGTAGGAATTCCTCATTTCAAAATGCTAAAATCCTTGAGGTCAAACTAATACATTTGAGGTATGTTTTTTTAGAAAAATGGCAGTAATTTTCGACCATGAAAATACTGACACTTATACTGGCCATAGGCATGTCCTTTCCGGTCTTCTCACAAGAAAATGCATTTGATTACATGGTGCCTATTTGCAACGCAGAGCGCCAATTTTACAAAGTCGAGAACAATTCACTGAAAGGTGAATTAACAGAATTGGATTTAAGCTCTTCTGGCTTTACAAGAACAGTAGTTTCTCAATACCGTCAGGATGGAACAGTAGGGTATAAATTTATCCAGCATACTGAAGGTTTATTCTCTGATGAAGACTACGCTTACTTTGTTAGCTTTTCTTCTAATACCGCCACAATGTATGGTCATAGTAAATTTCTTCTCGGCGGAGAATATACCTTTCTTCAATATGTCAATAACGAACAATACAAGGATTTAAGTTCTACAGTTTTTTGTAAAGTGCCGAATGAAAGTTATCAGTCTGTGGACTGGACTTATACCAACCCCGAAACTGGAAAGACCGTTAGCGCCAGTTCATACTATAAAACGATGACAGTATTTGGTAGTGAAAAACGCATATTGGTAGTTGAAAACATAGAGAATAATAAAACTACAAAATCCTATTACATGAAGAATTTTGGATTGATTGCAGTAGAAAGATCTGGTGAAGTTTTTCTGACAGATTTTGATTTTCTTCTTATCTATGATAAGACTTTTCTGGAACCAAAATCGGAGAAAGATTTAAGAACTTATGCCTGGGGAATTATCGATCGATTGTATGGTATTCAAACTTCTGATAGCTTCATGCGCTATGGCGACAAAGATAAGGCAGCGATGCGTAGTAAATTAGATTCGCTTCAGGGTATTTATGAATATATGACCATGAAATACCCTGATATGAATAATGTATATCGGTTTATTATGACCTCCTATATCAAAAGTGCCCTCGAGAAAATGTTCAATGTCCTTTATGAGAATAAAACATTGAATTATTATGGCTACGAAATGATGCCGTATTTTAATACGTTTTATCTCTTGAGGCCATACCCTGATTATATTGTTAAATACAATTTAAATACCTACGTCTCTAAGGTTGATGAACTGTTTTATAAGAATTTCTGGAGGGTCGATTATATGTACATGTATACTTTAAACTCTGATAAAGCTAAACTGGAATCTTATGTGGCTTATCTCGAGAAACCTAGAATCGATTGCATAGTCAATAATGAGTCTAATATTGACAATATTAATAAGTGTATTTTGTATTCTATTGCGGCAGTATATCATAAAAACAGAAATGAACCCGCCAGTCAATATCTTTATTACGTTAAATCAGTTGAAAATTATAAGTTTCTAACTCAGGCAGATAAAGATGCCAATATTGAATATATGCGCACAGTGATGAAAACGCTGTCGACTTTAATTCCTGGTACAGAGAATGATCTTAATCGTGCACTGGATGCGACATTATCTCTAAAAGATTATAATAACTCTGTTAAAATTGCCGCCAATGGATATGACAATAAAGTCGGTCAAGGTATGGAGTTCGCCCTCAAATATGCGGAAGCGGCATACAACAATGATCTGAATAAAGAACATCTCAGAAAAGCTATGCAACTTTTGAATGTCAAATACCCTGAAATGACTACTTCACAGTTGTCTGACTATATTAAATACTGCAATGCTATGTCGCCTGAATTCGACTGCAGTAAAGCACAATCTGAGTATTCTAAAGCTGAGAAACGCGAGAAACAGGCGCAAGAAAAAAAGAATAAAGAGAGTAAAAAGAAATACTCGAGCGGCGGAAGTGAAAGAGCGATTAATCTTGCCTTACAATGCAATCCTTTTGCGGGACTTAATATCAGCGGTAATGGTGGTATATTTAAGTTTCTGCCACTGTCTGCTGCCCTCAGAACTAAAGGGATCGTCCACGAATTCAGATATAACCCTTTCTTTGGTTTTAATGCTAAAAACCGTTTCGTGGCCGGAAAAATTACAGAAAATGATGTCAGCTTTAATGATGGCTGGAAAAATATTAAAGGCGCAGATTATGGCTACTCTTTCATCGTCGTAAAAAATGATTATCGCTCCTATAGTAAAACAGTTAACAGCGCTGGGGTCGGTCTCAATGTGATCTACGGAAAATTCACAACGGATGAAGAAGTTGCTCAAGCTACCATAAATGGTATAAATTCACCTTTAATTCTTCGCCCAGTGATCCAAAGATACGAGGCTTTAGTTACTTTTAACTGGACTACTTTCTCATGGAAATCACATGTTTCTGGTACAGTTTACTACGGATTTGGGGCTGGTTTGCGTGATCTTACATATGGCAACTATACCTTCTCTCAGGAAACGCTTGCTGATAAAGACAAAACTGTTTTCAGTGATAAACGATTTGTGCAAACCAATTGGACCGGACCGTATTTTACGTTTAGAACCGGTTTCAGATTAGGCTTTACCATTTTCTGATTTATCCTAATTTTTGCTATTTTGTCTAATTAGTTGAGGGGTTTAAGACTTTTTCAATTATTTTAGCCTACTTTTTATAAAATCAATATGATGAAACGTTTGCTATTTGCGTTAGTCTTGTTATCAGGCTCTCTGCATGCTCAGGTTTATTACGGTACTTTTGGTACTAAAACCTCCGGAAAGTATACCTATACCTCTGTTTCTGGAGATCCATCACAATCCAGATGGTACACCCTTCCAAATGGATTAACTGTTATACTATCTGTAAACAAAGATCAACCAAGAATTCAGACTTTAGTAGCCACTAAAGCGGGTAGTAAAAATGATCCTTCTGATAATACCGGATTAGCGCATTACCTGGAACACATGCTATTTAAAGGAACCGATAAATTTGGTACTCAAGATTACGCTCAGGAGAAAATCTACCTGGATCAGATAGATGCCCTTTACGAGAAGTACAACAAGTCGAAAGATGAAGCACAGCGCAAAATAATCTATCGTCAGATTGATAGTATCAGTGGTATTGCCTCTAAATACAGCATTGCTAACGAGTTTGATAAAATGTGTCAGGGTATCGGTGCTCAGGGAACCAATGCCTTTACCAGTGTTGAGCAAACTGTTTATGTTAACGATATTCCTTCTAATCGCCTACACCAATGGATAGAAATTGAATCAGAAAGATACCGCAATCCGGTATTGCGTCTTTTTCATACAGAGCTTGAGGCTGTTTACGAAGAGAAAAATATCTCTTTGGACAATGATGGCAGCGAGGCCTTTGAGAAATTGTATGCAAGTCTTTTCAGACAACATCCTTATGGCACTCAAACAACCATTGGAACAGTAGAACACCTTAAAAACCCTTCGCTAATCAAAATCAGAAATTACTTTAATACCTATTATGTGCCAAATAATATGGCCATTATCATGGTTGGTGATTTTAATCCGGAAGATGCCATCGAAATGATAGATAAACATTTCTCATACA
>JAIXYV010000089.1 GCA_027490055.1 Bacteroidota bacterium
AAATGCAATTGGAATTTTAAATTTTACTCTACTCGTAGATTGATTTAAACTCTCACTATCTACTTTTCCTCCAAAGCTAGCAATTCCAAACACCTTTAATCCTGTTGAACCTTGTATGCCGTTTGTGTTTTCTGCAAGTATTGAAATATCAAAATCTATATCTTGGATATAATGCCATCCATCGCTTCGTAATAATTTATTACCGTCTTTGCCTATTTCTATTTTCTCTGGATTTACTATAACTTCTCCATTTGCATATTTTTCTTTCATTTCAATAATAGCATCGCATATTGAAGTAATAGTACCCGTAATAAACTCTTTAAGCTCCATAATTTATATGCGAAAATAAACAATTGATATTTAATGTGGAACTTAAAATAAAAAATTGAAACTCGAATAGTCAAATTAAACATCTTATATCATTTACATTGACAATGGGCCAAACTAACTAATTCAGTGTATTACTCATATCAAAATATAAAATTAAAAATATTTTTTAGTACTTTTTTTCTTAGAAGATTACTTCCCTATACAAAATTTCCCAAATATGTTCCCGAGTACCTCATCGTTACTAATGGTGCCGGTGATATCGCCGATGGCGTTGACGGCTCTGCGCATTTCAAACGAGAGGATGTCGCCGCTATTGCCGTTTTGCAATAAATCTAAAACCGTTACTAGGGCTTCTGAGGCCGATAAGAGTTGCTGGTGGTGTCGAGCGTTGCTGATGATGGTTTGATTGCTGTCTATGCCCTTCAATTGCATAATGTCGTACAATACCTGACGCAAGGCTCTGGTGTCTGAGCTATCGCGATTCAACATCGACACAGCGGCAAATTGCAAAGAGGCGCCTTTAAGGTAAGTTTCAAAGGTGTTTATCTGATCGCTACTACAAACATCTTTCTTGTTGCCTATTACCAGCAAATGTGCCGAACTGGTATTGTTTCTGATGATCTCTATATCATTTGACAACTCGTCGATACTGGTATTGCTCATATCAAAAATACAAATCACAATCTGTGCTTTTGATATACTCTGAATGGCTTTATCGATACCAATCTTTTCTATCACGTCTGTGGTTTGCCTGATGCCTGCCGTATCAATGAATCTGAACGACACACCATTGATATGTATCTCCTCTTCGATAGTGTCTCTGGTTGTGCCGGCAATGTCTGAGACTATGGCGCGGTCATCTTCTAAAAGGGCGTTCAATAACGACGATTTCCCGGCGTTTGGTCGACCCACAATAGCAACCGGAATACCATTCTTAATGGCATTGCCTAACTGAAAACTGTTGATCATGGGTTGAATAAACTGATGCATCTGCTCTACCCGGTTGCGCAACTCGGTGCGATCGGCAAATTCAACATCTTCTTCACCGAAGTCTAATTCCAGTTCTACTAAAGATATAAAGTTTAATAGATCTTCTCTCAGTTTATTGAGTTGAGAAGATAAACCACCACGCATCTGATGCATGGCAATATTGAGTTGCGACTGGTTCTGAGAGGCGATGATATCTCCTACGGCTTCGGCTTGTGCCAGGTCGATACGACCATTGAGGTAGGCTCTGAGGGTAAACTCACCCGGCGCAGCTAGTCGCGCGCCGTGTTGTAACAACAAATTGACAATCTGAGATTGGATGTAGACAGAACCGTGACAGGAGATTTCGACACTGTCTTCGGTCGTAAAACTTTTAGGCGCTCTGAATACCGCTAACATTACTTCGTCAATAATTTCGGTGCCGTTAACGACATGACCGTATTGAATGGTATGAGAAGCTTGTTGTTGAACTGACTTACCCTTAAAAATTGCATCACAGATTTCAAAGGCCTTAGTACCTGAAACACGAATAACCCCGATGGCGCCGACCCCTTGTGCGGTAGCGATGGCGACTATGGTATCTTCGGGTTGAATCAGTTCGTGGTACATGGCACAAAGATACTATTTACCGCATAAAAAAAGCCCGTTAGTAAGATACTAACGGGCTTTTTGAATAGGATATCAGATTATCGGATGATTCTGACGATACCATTTAATCTTGGCTCATCTTCTTCTAAACCTTTATATCTGTAGTTCAGGATATAGTAGTAAGTACCATCTGGGCAATCAGCACCGGTGTTATTTACTTTACCATTCCAGTCTTTGTTCTTATCGGTAGATGAGAACACTTTCACACCCCATCTGTCGAAGATGGTTAGGTCGTATTTCTCTTCACCTTCAATCAGGATATTGAATACCTCGTTACCAATTTTACCTTCAGCATCCGGATCGGTACCAGTTCCGTTTGGTGTGAATACGTTTGGCGGACGAACAATAGCTTTGAAGTTATTGAACATTCGTTTACAAACTGTATCCTTACAATCATCGGCGTTGGTCGCTTCAAGACATACCCAGTATGCACCAAGTGAGTCTCTGTAATCGCGGCAAACTGACGGATCATTGAAGTCGCTCTTATTACCATCTTCCAGGAAGATACGTTGATCTTTAGGTGTGATGGTCATGATATCTTTAGCATTATAGAAGCTCCATCTGTTCATTGTACTATTTGTAGAAGTATTTTTGAAGCAGAAGATAGGTTTCTTGAATGAGTCGATATCGAAGTCGGCGGTTACAAATGATACATAGATTTTCACACTATCAGTAGCTGGACAAACTTTATCTCGTGAGTTAACGCTTGTTCTATCGCCGCTGAATTTAACAGTGTAGGTACCTTTCTTCCAGTACTGAACCACTTGATTAGTATCAGTAGTAGCAAGGGTATCTGTAGCATTCTTACCGAAGTTCCAGATGTAAGAAGGGTATCTTCCGAAAGGTTTCACTGAACCAACTAATCTTACTGTGTCACCGATACACACTGTATCGTTTCTCAGGAGTTTAGTGGTGTCGTATGCGAATACTTCGATCCAGAATTCTTTTTCACCGAAGCTGGTATCAGGGTATTGAACCATACAACTTCTTGTAGAACCATTTACAGTAAACTTGAAGTAGTTATATAAAGTTACTTTATATCTGCCTGGTTTGCTGTATCTGTTACTCATGGTATCGTTAGATGGCTTGATGGTATCGTATTGGTTACCGAAGTTACCATCTCCGAATTCCCATGTCCATGAACTTGAATCGCGGGTATTATGAACACTTAGGTTTTTGAAGCTTACTTTATCACCCACACAGTATTGTCTTGGGATTAAAGTATCAAACTCAGGCTCAGGACCAGGGATGTACAATTCAGTTGAATCCCATCCGATACAACCCAGAGCGGTTTCAACTTTCCAGTAAACTTTGTATTTGCCGTTTCTGGTGTAATCGTGAGCTATTTTATTAGGTAGCGTATTGAAGAATGAGTTCACAGAGTTGATACTGTTATCACCCCAGTATACAGTCCACTTAACGATTTGATCGCAAGGAGAACCTAATTCAGGGATACATGGATCTTGTACGTATGAAGAGTCAATTAAGTCGATGATAGTAGCACAGTTCGGACGGGTTGCAGCCAGTTTAAACTTAGCACGCAGAGCAGTCACATAAATCTTCTGTGGCAAGGTATCTTTACAACCAAAACTATCTGAAGCAGCAGTTCTGATTAAGTAAGATCTACCGGTATCCTGGTTGTAGTAGATACTGTTAGTACCACCACCCAGTTGTAGAATCTGACCAGGTTTGTTATCCAGACCTGATACGCTATAAGGGAAACCACCATAGATAGACTTAGGATCTGTACCGTCATCTGATTTACTTAAGTCGGTTCTTGTGAAACCTTCTCTGTTAACATTACCAGCTTCAGAGATACGTTGTCTCCAGTAGTCGATACAATCGAGGAGAGCAGAACCCTGAACAGGGCAATGGGTTGTAACGATATCAGGATATACGTTGAAATATCTGAACTGAGGAGAAGCTTCTACAGTCTGACCGTGACAAAGGATGGTATCGGTATAGTTCATTACACCATAGAAACCAACGATTACACGTTTTGCAGTACCTGTAGACTTAGTACAATTTTCAGGGGCACGACTACGCAGACCGAAGTTTGCGATGTAGAAACCAGAGTACTGAGGAACAAAGTTGTAGGCATTATACATTTTACCATCCCAGCCTTTGATTCTCTCAATAGGTATCAGCGTGGTATCTCTATAGTGCAATGATTGTTTTTCATCCGCTACTTTGTAGAATCTGATGAATCTACCGAAGCCAGTGGTATCCAAACAACCTCTGGAACCTGTGAATGGTTTACCGAATGTACCTACACCATTCCAGATAAACTCTGATAACTGAGCAGGAGACAATTCGTAAATATCAATTTTGTTAGCTTCAAGGATTAATTTGATGATATCAAATACCGGGGTGATATCAGCTTCAGTATGCCATTTTGTAATTTTAGCAATTCTGATGTTCTGACTATCCAGTGTTTTTGTTTTACCATCAAAGAAACTACGTTTTACAATTTGTAATTTGTCAATCAAATACGGGGTATCTTTATGAACTTGTACGAATCTGCTGTAACGCTCGTTTGCACTTAATACATAGTATTTATCGTAGTATTTTCCGACGTTAGCACCGGTTAATGACCAGATAGCTTCTTCAACGTCTGGAATATAAGTTCTGTTCCATACATTAGTAGTTAAACTAATAGTATCGCGTTTACAGATTTTAGTGTAGTCGGTACCTTCCTGTGGTTTAACGATTCTGAATTTGTTATCCAGAATTGGGAATCTTGCAAATTTCTCGTAGTAAACTGTATCAACACATTCTGCAGGGTAATCAGCACCTGAAGTAGGCCACATACCGTTACCGATGATCAAACCAACATTGATATAACCAGTGGTGGTATCTTTAATATCATCTACAGTAAACTGTTTAGAGAATCTGTTACCTGGGATACCATTGATTTGGTAACCTGGTACTGGCACCTGATAAGGCGGATTGATTGGCGGCAAACCACCGGCAGAAATCTGACCTGGTGTTAAGTTAGCACCAACTGCAGGCACCCATCCGGTTTTATTCAGAGCTGTATCGAAGTTGATTTCAGCCCATGTTCTTGTACAAGAAGGTTTAGTATCATCTAATACGAAGGTAATACCATAGTTATCCTGGTCGCTACCTAAACATAGAGTTCCTAATTTTCTTAATTTTTTAGCACTTGGTGGTTGCAGAGACAACTGAGCAATTGCTTCGTGTTCGCAAGCCAATGGATGACAGATATCTTTATGTCTTAATCTTACGTTGTAACATCTAACTGAAGTACCTGCATAGAATTTCTGTCTGTGAGCAGCAGCATTAACGCTATCACCAGCTCTGTAACCTGGCATCACATCGCGTTTCCACACTTTATGCCACGGTTGCAGCATATGCTGAGGAATGGTATCCTGTATAAATTGCAGCCACACATTATAATAAGCTCTATCTGTTTTTGATTTAATAATAATGGCACTTCCCGGCTGAACAGTCAGGTATCGACCACTTGGCAATGTACCTATCCATCTATTAGGAGGCAAACCATTATAAGCATCGACAAAAACCGTATCTCCTGGCGCCAGATAGAACTTGGTTGCCACTGTTATATCCAGTTTGGCAATACCGGTGAGTTGTCTCTGAACCTTTATTTTGTTCTTGATATTATTATAGATCGAAGAGTCTTTGGTTTTGTTAGCTAATGGGTTATCACCATAGAATAAGAAAGTATCTCTGATAATGTAAACTGAATCGTCAGAATACATATTTCTTTGGTAGCATAAACCAGAGTCTTTGCTGTAGTTTAATACTCTCTCTGGAACCATTGAGAATCTTGTTTGATACATTGAATCCCATGGGGTATACCAGTGCTGAGGTAAAGTATCTTTACTGTATTTACAGTTTTTACCTACGTTGACACCATTCTTAGTATCAGTGGTACACTTTTCACAGAAGTCGTCGTCAAAATCCCAAAGTCTTTCAACGCACTCATTACCTCTTTGCTGGTTAGCATTTTTAACTGCATTAGCTGGAGCACCCGCAGCATTAGTAAAGGCGTGAACAAGTGGCTTGTTGAATCCGCCGTAGATCTTTTCGTGAATTGAAGGATCGAAAGTGGTATTTTTTGGTTGAATTTGTTTGTTAGATTTCAGAATGATGGCACTGTCATATATTAAGTTAACAGAGTCGTCATCAGTGAAGTCGTAGTCATTGTGATAGAATTTAGAGAAGTTATAGAAGTGAACAGTATCTTTAATAACACACTGGAATCTTTCGAAATCTTCTAAATATCTCATGCCTGAAGCAATAGAACCTTCAATGATCGATTGTGGCCCGATTACCAAAATGGTATCGTATACAGTACGACCGCAACCAGGAATCTGGTGGGTGAAAGAGAAGGTTACCTGATAAGGACCAACGCCACCAAATTTGTGAGTACCTGTCCATTGTCTTGTGATATTGGCAGGAATCGGTGGTTGCTCATAAATATATAAAGGGTTAGCCGCCTGAGGAATCGGACCGTCTTTCAGTTTGAAACTGAATGTCGCGTCGTTCACACAAAGTGAATCAAAATCGGCAATAATTTTTGGTTTGATTACTAAGTTTGTTGCAGAAGCACTGAACGTAAAGGTTTCAGTACAACCAAAATTGGTAGTAACTGTTAATTTGGTAGTGAAATTACCATTGTTCGGACCCTGAGATTTGAACCAGTGGCAAACACCACCATTCACACCAGCTCTCCAAAGCAAAGGCGTATTTTTGTTACCAATGTCTTTTTTGCCATCACCCCAATCCCATGTGAATGTTTTGATACTATCCAATGGAACTGATGAGTTGTTGGTTACACAAAGCTGAACACTGTCACAACGTTTAGGTTGTGGCGAAGAGAAGCTCAGGCCTAATGAAGGCTGAACTACTGCTACTGCATTGGTTCTGGTTTTAGATACGCAACCATTACAATCAGTTACCTCTACGGTCATACCATAGGTACCACCCGCAGGATCCTGGAATGAGTGACAGAATGAACGCGGACCGCTACCAGTGAAATCGTATCTGGCACCATCGTCGAAAACGACAGTTACTTTACAGATAGACCCACCCGCATCGCCGGATTTACTACTGTCAGTAAAGCAGAAACTATTGTTAGAAAAACACTGGGTTTTGTTAACAATACGCTTTACATTGATAATTGGTTTTGGTTTAACATTGATGGTGGTCTGCGTGTTACAGGTAGACCCGTTTGGTAATCTAAGGGTCAGTTTAATGACCTTGTTACCAGGGGTGTTAAATGTAAACGTCGGATCACACAATGCTGTGTTTGTACCTTCTCCGTTGAAGTCCCAGTTGAAGTTGGATGCACCAACAGTGTTACACTTAAATAACACAGGTTCTCCAACACAAGGCACTCCTCCGGTGGTAATGTTACATTGGGCATTTACCGAGCTGTACGTCAGAAACGTAGACAGGACAACGGTGAAGACCCTTGCAAAACGGATGATTTTTTGCTTGATATTCATACTTATTTGAGATTGCATATTATATTCTTTTCTTAAATTTTCCAAATCTTATTTAATAATGGTCAATTTCCTTACTGTAGTCTGCTTATTTTTACCTTTAAACTGGTAAATTACTTTTACAAGATAACTGCCTGCCGGAGCATCGTCACCGTTAGGTAATTTGCAATTCCAGGCCTGGTATTTGTTCTTGGTTCTGAACAAGACTTCATTGTCAATTGAATAGACAATGATCTCAACACTTTCCTCTCCCACCAGATTAATGATGTAAGTGTCGTTAATGCCGTCACCATCTGGGGTTACCGCGGTTGGAATGAAAATACTTGAACTGTCTTTGAAATAGGTGTACTCAGTAGTTGGATTCAGTTCCTTAACTTCTTTCTGCTGAGGTGTTTCCGGATTGTCAACTGGCTTTTCTTCCTGAGTTGAACCAGTACTTGGAGAATGGTCTATCATTGGATTGACCAGGTTGGCATCCATGCTGTAAATTGGATCAGGACCGCTTACAGGTGTTTCAGTAACAGTTTCATCAATTGGTGTTACTGGTGGAATGCTGTTGTTATTGTTGTTTTTAGAACGGGGTAATCCAATAGTCAGTTGCTTGTCAACTTCTGATGTTGGATTATTTGTACCTACTATAGCAGGTGATTGTGTTTCTGTTGATTCTTGTTTTGTGCTGTCTACTTGCTCTGGTTTTACTGGCTCCTCTTTAACTAATTGGTAGGAGATCAACGCAACTGCTGAAACTGCTACTGCTGCAATTGCGGCTTTCATCCACAGCGCTGTCTTAACGGCAGCCCCGGCAATCGCCGAACCTGAACCTATTGAGGCAGACACGCCTTCCCAAACACCCGGAGGTACCTGAGCAGTGCCATTTTCAAGGGTTTCCCTGAAAATACCATCAAACAATTCTTCTGTTTCTTTTAAGTTCTTCACTTTAAATGTTTTTTTAATACTAACTCCTGTAAATATAATCTGGCCTTGTGTAACTGACTCTTACTGGTATTTTCTGAGATATTGAGCATTTGGGCAATTTCTTCATGATGGAAACCCTCGATGGCAAAAAGGTTAAAAACTGTTTTGTATCCTTTGGGCATTCCATTAATCAGTTTCATGAGGTCGGCAGCTTTCAATTCTGAAAGTGTATGACTGTCAATGGCTTGCTCGGCAACATCATCGATGCTGTCAACCATGCTTTCTCGCTGACTTTTCCTGTAAAATTCAATGCTGGTATTGATAAAGATCCGCTTAACCCATCCTTCAAAAGACCCTTTGTGCTCAAATCGTTCTAAATGATTAAACACTTTTATGAATCCTTCCTGAAGAATGTCTTTGGCTTCATCGGTATCCTGAGCATATCTCAGACAGACCGCATACATTTTAGGAGATAATAAGTCAAATAACTCTTTCTGTGCTTTAGGCTTTTTTTCTATACATTGAGCTAAAATCGCGTTTAGTTTATCTGTATGATTTTCTGCCATTTACACTTTTTGTAGTATCTGTTACTTATTGGTAGAAGAAATTTCTTAATGAAAGGTTGCCTGAACTATAAAAAAAATTATTCTTCTGGCTTCAAGCGTTCGATCTGGTATCTGTCCTCAAGGGCTTTGAATGTGCTTTCAGAATAATAGCCAACGCTTTCAATGGCTTCAACAATCTCTTCCTGAGTCAGACCTTTGGCTGGTCTTCTGTGCCTCACAGCCAGCATGTTCTGCTCGCGGTTAATCGTGTAAGACGTGTACAACATATTAAGGTTATTATGCAATAACTCTTCATAGAAAGTTTCAAGATTGCTCCCCGGCATCAAACAAACCGGCGAAATGGTTTGGAAGGCAAAAACAGGCTCATCCGTTTCAAAATACAACCAGGAATTGTCTTTATCCAATTCCCATAAATCTACATAAATCTCAGTATCACCATTGTAAATCACCCACTGACCGTTCTCGGCACCTCTGGTTTCCAGTGGATTCAAGCCTAAAAAAGCAAAGGTAGATTCAATTAATTCTGAATAAGATTCGAAGTTCATTTTTATAATTTTGAGGGAAGCAAAACTAAATAAATTATATTAATAAATATGTAGACTTTTTCCGTTATTTTTGCACCCAAATTTTTTTCAAAATGTCAGTATTAGTAGGTAAAGATTCCAAAGTTATTGTACAGGGGTTCACAGGTAAGGAAGGAACATTCCACGCCTCCCAGATGTTAGAATATGGTACCAATGTTGTCGGTGGTGTTACACCAGGCAAAGGCGGCACTATGCATCCAGAACTCAACAAGCCAATTTTCAACACCGTGCAGGAAGCTGTTAAAGCAACCGATGCCAATGTGTCAATCATTTTTGTGCCACCGGCTTTCGCCGCTGATGCTATTCTTGAATCTGCCGACGCTGGCATTCAGGTAATTGTTTGTATCACAGAAGGTATTCCAACCAAAGACATGGTTAAAGTAAAAGAATATCTGGCTTCTAAAACTTGTACCTTAATTGGTCCAAACTGCCCAGGTGTTATGACTCCAGGTGGTGCTAAAGTTGGTATTATGCCAGGCTTTATCTTCCAACCAGGCAGAATCGGTATCGTTTCTAAATCAGGAACTCTTACTTATGAAGCAGTTGATCAAATCACCAAAGCTGGTTTAGGTCAGAGTACCGCTATCGGTATCGGTGGCGACCCAATCATTGGTACTTCTACCAAACAAGCGGTTGAAATGTTAATGAATGACCCTGACACCGACGGTATCATCATGATTGGTGAAATCGGTGGCGGCATGGAAGCTGAAGCTGCAAGATGGATCAAAGAAAACGGCACTAAGCCTGTTGTTGGTTTCATCGCTGGTCAGACCGCTCCTGCCGGTCGCAGAATGGGACACGCCGGTGCAATCGTTGGTGGTAAAGACGATACTGCTGCTGCTAAAATGGCTATCATGAGAGAATGTGGTATCCACGTAGTAGAATCACCAGCTGAAATCGGTGCTAAAATGGTTGAAGTATTAGGCGCTAAAGCAAAAGCTTAATTCGCTAAATTTATATCTGAAAGCCTCCCCAAAAGGGAGGCTTTTTTTGTCACTTTACTGTCAGACTTTTTTCTAGTCAGTTTCTCGAACTTATATTTGCATATGCGTTCAATCCTTGTACTGGTTATTATATGTTTTTACTCTTCTGCAACAGCTCAAACTAAAAAACCACTTAAAATTCTCTTTCTTGGCAACAGTTATACCGCAGCCAATAATTTAACCGGTATGCTAAAAGATATGGCCACGCTTGCTGGTGATTCTGTCTTTCAAATTACTTCTGCTGGTAGCGGTCAGACACTGGCTAACCATGCCGCTCCCGGTAGTCCGTCTATGAACGAGATCAATACTGGCTCCTATGATGTTGTTGTGCTTCAGGAACAAAGCCAGATTCCGTCTTTTACTGACGCTGAAGTTCAATCATACTTCTTCCCTTATGTTAAATACCTTGACAGCGCCATCAAAGCGGCTAATCCTTGCACTAAAACGGTTTTATACATGACCTGGGGAAGAAAAAACGGCGACGATATGAACTGCGCCAACTGGCCTCCTGTTTGCACCTATAGAGGCATGGATAGTTTATTGCGCAAACGCTATCTGGAAGCCGCAGTAGAGAATCAATGTATTGTTTCGCCTGCCGGAGCAGTATGGCGCTATATCAGACAACACTATCCTGAAATAGAACTATACGAGCCAGATAATAGTCACCCTTCCTTCGAGGGTACCTACGCCACTGCAGCTTGTTTCTATGCTTCCATCTTTAAGAAATCACCTCAAAATTTCTCTATCAATTATCATTTGCCTGATTCGACTGTTCAGAAAATCAAAACAGCCGTCGATGCCATTGTCTTACCTCAGGATAGTCTATGGCAACTGGATGTTTATAAAACAAAAGCCCAATTTACTTATACCATTACAGGCGTATACGTTCAATTTAAAAATACCTCTAAAAATGCCAGTGCCTATGAATGGATCTTTGGAGATGGTGATACAGCTGAAATCAAAAATCCTGTTCATGCCTACCCGCCGGGACAATATCCTCTCACATTAATTGCGAAAGGTTGCCATGGCAATGACACCTTACAATTTACTTTAAAGGTTCCGAATGAGAATAGTGTCACACAGATTAATGCCAAGGCAGTCTCTCTTCGCCCGGTACCTGCAACAGATCAAATCATGTTCAATTTCGATGAGGCAATCGCATCAATACAACTCATCAATTATTCAGGACAAGTGATCTTTCCAACCTGTAAAATGGACGGCAACACCTATATACTCGACCTAAAAAACCTCCCTGAAGGGGTGTATTATTTGACGCTTAAAAATACTGAAGGTAAAGTATTTACGAGCAAATTCAATAAACTATAGTCAGATTATTTGAGAACTAACTAATGGGTTTCGACCCATATTTATTACCTTTGCAGAACTTTTATGTCAGTCCACACCCATTCCAAAACCGAACAATTCATTGAACTTGAAGAACGCTACAACGCCCATAATTACCACCCATTACCGGTAGTTCTTGAGCGCGGTTCTGGTGTTCTGGTTTGGGATATTGAAGGCAAGCAGTACTATGACTGTCTTTCTGCGTATAGCGCGGTTAATCAGGGTCACTGCCATCCGAGAATCATAAAAGCTTTAACAGATCAGGCTCAAAAAATCACGTTAACTTCCAGAGCATTTCACAACAATTTATTGGGAGAGTATGCTGAGTTTATAACCGCTTATTTTGGATACGACAAAGTATTGCCAATGAACACGGGTGTTGAAGGTGGTGAAACAGCTTTAAAGCTTTGCCGTAAATGGGCCTATGAAGTAAAAGGTATTGCGAAAGACAAAGCGAAAATTTTGTTTGCCGAAAACAATTTCTGGGGCCGCACTTTGGCTGCTGTGAGCTCGAGCACCGACCCTACAAGTTATACCAATTTCGGTCCCTTTATGCCAGGCTTTGAAGTGATTCCTTACAACGATATCGAAGCACTGAAACAAGCATTGAAAGACCCTAATGTAGCAGGCTTTATGGCCGAGCCTATACAGGGCGAAGCAGGCGTTGTTGTTCCAGACGAAGGGTATTTAAAACAGGTTTCAGAGTTGTGCAAAGCACATAATGTGTTATTTATTGCTGATGAAGTACAAACAGGTATTGCAAGAACAGGCAAACTACTGGCTTGCGATCACGAAGGTGTTAAACCAGATATTCTTATTTTAGGAAAAGCCTTAAGCGGTGGTGTTTTACCTGTTTCGGCTGTATTATGCAGCAGCGAAATCATGGACACTTTACATCCCGGAGAACACGGCAGTACCTTTGGTGGCAATCCCCTGGCTTGTGCTGTAGCCATGGAAGCTTTAAAGGTTGTTAAAGATGAAAATCTGGCAGAGAATGCTCAACAGATGGGTGAAATTTTCAGAGCCGGATTAAAAGCCATACCTAATTCTCATATTACTGAAGTAAGAGGAAAAGGCTTACTTAATGCCGTTGTGATAGAGCCTTATGGCGAAGGCAAAACAGCCTATAATATCTGTTTGGCTTTATTAAAGAATGGCTTATTGGCAAAACAAACGCATGATCATATTATTAGATTTGCGCCACCACTTACCATTAATGAGATGCAAGTGAAAGCGTGCATTCAGATCATTGAAAAAACAATTCTTGAAGAAATTGGAGCTTAGATTAACGAATCAGTAAAATCTGTCCTGATGCGTTGTTTTTCTTGATATACGGACCGTTAGGTGTGGTATAGTTAAGCTTCCACAAATACAGTCCTTCTGGAACATACTCACCTTTATAGGTACCATCCCAGCCATCGCTATCCTGAAGCATATCTTTATCTGATTCATAAATCAGTTCGCCCCAACGGTTATAGATCTGGAATAAAGTGATAGTAATGTTTCTGCCTCTTGGACGGAAATAGTTATTGACTAAGTCGTTACCCGGACTGAAGGAATTGGCCATAAACAAATCACAGTAATCGGTTTGTAAAAACAAGAACACTGAATCTGTTGTAACACCGCATGGGTTAGTTACTCTTACCTGATATTTTCCGCCCTGGAAGGCGTAAATCATACTGTCTGTGCTGCCTGTATTCCATAAATAGGTAGATTTTGGATAGGCTGCATTCAGAAATATACCCCCACCTTTACATAGTACTGTATCAGAACCAATATTGATTTTAGGCGCAGATGCGAAAACAATATTGATGGTATCTCTACCAGAACATTTGCCATCTGTAGCAATAACATCGTATGTACCTCCCTGAGTAATGGTTATGGTTTTGGTAGTCTGACCAGTGCTCCAGAAATAACTCTGAGAATTAACGTTGGCATCTAGCTGATATGAAAACACTGAACAAACTGGTGTATCCCTTCCGATAAATGGTGCTGGTGTTGTGTAGATATTAAATGGAATAACTGTCGTATCCTCACAATACTTATCCCTGATAACATGCGTTAACTGGTAAGTTCCCGGGGCGCCGTCTGGCACTAAAATCTGAGTAGAGCTAACAGGATACCCTGTAAAAGTTCCACCAGGCGAGTTCGGCGTCAATTTCACTTGTTGATTGCTTTGGCAATAGAAGGAATCTAAACCAGAGAATTTACTGTCCAGATCTGGTAAAACAGTGATATCTACCGTATCTCTTCCTTTACATCCTGTATTGGCAAATGCCACGTGCATCACACGATAGTTGCCGACATTCTTGTAAACATGTGAGACATTTTGATTGGAACTTGAATCGTTATCGCCAAAATACCATCTGAAATAACTTAGAGTATTATCAGGATTCTTAAAATCGAATTTGTTATTCGTAATACATTGGAAGGTATCGTTAAGTTCTAAACTCCCTACGGGACTTGGCAATACTGTTAGTGGGAAAGTTATGGTATCTTTACAAGCAGTTGGTTGACTGTTGGAAGTACTGCTCAATTCTAACATAACATTAAATGTTCCAGACACCTTGTAGCGCTTCTTCATTCTGGCAAAGGAGCTTTCTGCCCCATCACCAAACTTCCAATGATAGATTACCCCAATTGGAAATGGATTTAACAAACCAGTTGCAGCAATTTCAAAGTAATTATCTTCAAGACATTGCGTGTCATTGAACGTTTTAAAATCGATAAAGGCTACTTTTCTTGGAAATACTTTAACTGTTCGTTTGAAAGTATTTGGACAACCTGTCAAACTTGTCTGTGGAATAATTCGTATATCTTTATAACCGCCATTACCCGTGAAACGATGTGTTACAGGAGAACTTGTAGAAGTACCATCTCCAAAATCAAACATATAGGTCAAACCCGGTATGCTTGAAGTAGAAGTATTGGTAAACTCGAAACTATTGGTCACCTGGCAAGAATCGTTGATTTTAATTGTGAAATCTAAAGAAATATTATAAGTGGTAAAAGAAACTTCTACCGGAGGATTTGAAATCAGGTATTGAGTTGAACTGCCACTGTTATCATGCTCGTAAATATGAAAATAATATATCTGACCAGGTTGCAGAGCTGTCACCTGAACAAAATTAGTTCCACCGGCATTGTAGACAATAAAGTTATCATTGGCCGCTCCAAGTGGTGTACCTGAACCAAAAACAGTATTTGCGTTGTAAACGGTATTATCTGAGGGAACAAAATCCGGAGCCGACCCTTTGCGACCAACTATTAGTCTTGCAGCGCCATTTCCAGAAACCCAATTAAGAAATACTGCATTACACTGAAGGCTATTATAGGTTAACCCAGATGCTTGCACAGTTGGTCTGGCTGCATATCCGGCATACACAAATAGTAACATTAATCCCGTAAGTAAACCTAGTTTTTTCAAAGCGATTACAAATTTACAAAAATTCTTTTAAACTTAAGCAAATATAAGAAAAATATGACACTTTTTCAAGTGATCACAACATTCTGAGGCTCAACTAATTCGAGTAATTTGTATTTTAAAAACACTTGAGCCGTGGTGACAATATCCTTCTTACAATAGGTACTAATACGCTCAAGGTCTTTAAGTTGCCAGTAAGTATGACCAACCATGCTGCCATCTATATCATCCTTTGGAGAAGGAATACCAAAGCATTTGGCCAGCACATTTAGAGAGGTGTAATTTTTATAATCTCCAAATTTCCAGAGCTCCATGGTGTCCAAATGTCTGATTTCCCATGGCTTCTTGCCTGCCACATCTAAAATTGCTGGCAATTGAATGCCGTTGATCAGCATTCTTCGACAGATATATGGGAAATCAAATTCCTTCCCATTGTGCGCTAACAGCAAATGATGCTCTTTGTTAAATTTAGAGTTTAATAGTTCTGCAAATTCGAGGAGAACCGCTTTTTCATCATGACCAGAAATGGCTTTTACTCTGAGCTGTAAGCCAGCTTCAGACTCGTGAAATATGCCCAGTCCGATAACGATTATTTTGCCAAATTCGGCATAAATAGAAGCTCTTTCATACAAGGCTGAGGCATTGATCTCAGGGTTATTCATAGCACCAGCCTTCTTCGACCATAATTCCTGCCATTCTTCGTCTAACTCATTAAACGACGAATATTGAGGAACCGTCTCTATATCGAGCACTAAAATATCCTGAAGTTGTACTTTCTCTAACATAATTTACCAGGAACCACTTGCGCCGCCGCCGCCAGATGAACCGCCTCCAAAACCACCAAAACCGCCTCCTGAAGATCCACCACCCCATGAGCCACCACCAAAACCACCGCCTACCCACGGACCGCCGCCAAACCAGGTGCCGCGCGGACCGATTGTCATGCCCCCTCCTCTGTTACGGTTAGAGACAATTAGAATAATTATAACGACAATGATAAAAAATATCAGCTTGCCTGTCTTGAGAATTTTACGAGGTATAGCCTCGTTGTATTCACCTTTGGCAAGCGCCATTAAAACATCCGTGGATTCGTTTACAGCATCAAAATAATTACCCCTTTTTAAATTCGGAATCAGATTTTCTTCGATGATCCTTTTGCACATCAAATCGGGTATAGCACCTTCAAGGCCATAGCCTGTTGAGATATTGACATCGCGCTTTCCATCATCTTTTCCTGTAGAGATTATGACAACAACACCATTGTCTTTTTTAGCAGTTCCAATACCCCATTTATGAATGACTTCTGTACCGAATTCAGAAGGCGTCAAATCATTTAGTCCGTCTACTATTACAACCGCAATTTGATTGGATGTACTATCGTTAAACTGGACTAATTTCGCTTCAATAGCAGCAGCTTCCTGAGCATTTAGAAAATTACCTGAAGCCGTTAAATCGTTATAGAGACGCGGAGGATTGGGCGCATCAGGCACTGAGCCTGTTTGAGCATTCACAGCCAATGACAACAAGCTTAGCACTGAAAAGAGCCAAACTTTTAAGTTGAGAAATACACTGCAATTATTCACCAAAACTGATGTCATTACTTAATTCGTTTTTATCGTCGGTTTGTCTTGGAAAATAAAACCTTAACTGCTCACCTGACATTGAAATCCCGGTTATTAAACCCTGAACAAATCGGCCCTGAACAAATTCAGAAGACATCTCTTTCGATATTGCCTCCCAGAATCCTTCCGGCACCTTTTCATCTATTCCAGCGTCTGCAATGATGGCAAATGAACGATTTCTTACAGCGAAATAAAATAAGACGCCATTGTGTTCATTTGTTTCGTGCATTTTCAATTTCTTAAAAACCTCCTGCCCACGCGACATGATATCGCCTTTGAAGGTATCTTCGATATGCACACGAATCTCTCCGGAGGTTTGAAGTTCAGCCTCAGCAATAGTCCGTTGTATATCCTCCCTTTCGGCAGGACTTAAGAAACTTTTAGCATTCACAGTCGGATTACTTATTGTTTTTCATTGCTTTGATATCAGGCGCAACATCTGCTCCTTCTGAAGCGCTGAAATAAGCTCTCTTCTCAAAGCCAAACATACCAGCCCAAATATTTCTTGGGAATACTCTGATGGAAGTATTGTAATCCTGTGCCATTTCATTGAATCTTCTTCTCTCTGTAGAAATGCGATTTTCCATGCCTTCGTACTGAGTTTGAAAATCTCTGAAAGCTTGAACAGCCATCAACTGAGGGTAGTTTTCTGAAATAGCCATTAAACGACCAAGAGAAGAACCAAATGCATCCTGAGCTTTCTGGAATTCTGCCAGTTTTTCAGGGGTTAAATTATCAGCATCAATTTGAATGCTGGTAGCTTTGCTTCTGGCTTCAACTACATCTTTCAAAGTGTTCTTTTCGAAATCAGCAGCACTTTGCACAATTTCAAATAAATTTTTGGTTTTATCCATACGGGCCTGATAAGCCACTTCTACTTGCTTCCACTGACCAGTTACTGCTTCGTCTTTTCTGCCTAATGAGTTAAACGATGAGCAGCCGTTGAAAGCGATTAATACGATTAGTCCTAAAACGACTAAAAGTGCGATTGTTCCTTTTTTCATATACTGAGTAATTTTAATTCAAAAATAGATGAAAACTGATCGAGTAGAACTTGTTTCAGTTCAGCCATATCAATTTTTCGATTAAGTTCTGTTTCCATGCTGCATACAGCCTTGTCTTGAATACCACATGGGATAATATTATTAAACAATCCCAAATCCGTATTGACATTTAAAGCCAGTCCGTGCATGGTTACATGCCTGCTGCACTTAATGCCAATAGCCGCAATTTTCCTCTCATTGACCGTGCCCTTCCCTATCCAGATGCCAATGCGATCTTCGATTCTTTCAGATTCTATACCGTATACCCGCAAAGCTCTGATGATACACTCTTCTATGTTGAAGACAAATTTCTTTACCCCTAAATGCATGGGCTCCAGATCGAAGATAGGATACACCACCATTTGGCCCGGACCATGATAAGTAATATCACCGCCCCTTTCAATATCGAATACATCGATAGATTTCTGCTGAAGTTCAGCCTGAGACAGTAAAAGGTTAGATTGATTGGCACTTTTTCCAAGTGTGTAAACATGAGGATGCTCGCACACTAAAAGGTGATGTTTTGGCTGCTTCCCTTCGATTTTTTCCTGAATAGCCAGATGAAACAATTCCTTTTGCATTTGCCAGGCATTGCCATACTCAATCAATCCAAGATCGTGGAGCGCCACTTTAAACATAGCACAAAGATACACTCAAAAACGAAATAACAACCCTCTGCCAATACTTAAATCTGCAATAGACTGAGATATTATTTTAGTTGATTATAAAATGGCATTTTTTCTAATGAATTGTGCTGATTTTTTTACAAGATCCTTTTACCAGAGCGCTCTTACAACACAGAACAAATAGGGCATTTCTCTTCATCATGACCGCGGGCAGGGCAGTATTCGCGACCAAAAAATATAATCTGCAAATGAACCTTATTCCACAAATCCTTTGGCACCAAACGCTTTAAATCTTTCTCCGTTTGCTCGACATTTTTTCCGGAACTCAATTTCCATCTTGCAGCTAAACGATGTATGTGGGTATCCACAGGAAAGGCTGGATAGCCGAAGGCCTGAGACATCACTACCGAAGCGGTTTTATGTCCAACGCCTGGCAATGCTTCTAAGGCTTCAAAAGTATCAGGCACCTCACCGTCATACTGCTCATTTAAGATAACACTTAAACCATGTATAGCCTTCGATTTTGCTGGCGATAAACCACATGGCTTAATAATTTCTCTGATTTGATCGATGCTAAGTTTAACCATATCAGCCGGATTGTCAGCCGCCGCAAACAAATGCGGCGTAATAGTATTCACCCGCGCATCTGTGCACTGCGCCGATAGCAATACAGCAATTAAAAGTGTATAAGCATCTTTATGATCTAATGGAATTGGGACCTCTGGATACAATTGTTCAAGTGTCTCCAATATAAATTCAACCTTTTCTTTTTTCGTCATTCACGGCAAATCTACCTGATTTAAAATAAACTGCGACTATCGGCCATCGCCATCCAGTAAATTTCCTAAACCGCCAAGGATAGAACCCTCTTCTTTGCGATTGCCATATCCGTATGCCAAAACTCTGGAAGCCAGTCGGCTAATCGGTAAACTCTGAATCCATACTTTTCCCGGGCCTTGCAGCGTGGCAAAAAACAATCCCTCACCACCGAAAATAGTGTTCTTAATTCCTCCAACAAACTGGATATCGTAGGTAACTGTTTGAGTAAATGCAACAATACAACCTGTATCAATCTTTATCAATTCGCCAGCCTGTAATTCTCTCTCAATCACATGTCCGCCTGCGTGAACAAATGCCAAACCATCCCCTTCTAATTTCTGCATAATAAACCCTTCACCGCCAAAGAGTCCGGTGCCCAGTTTACGCTGAAATTCAATACCCACTTCTACACCTTTGGCAGCACATAAAAATGCGTCTTTCTGACAGATGACTTTTCCGTTATGTCGGTATAAATCCATGGCAATAATTTTACCAGGATAAGGCGCAGCAAAAGTGACTTTCTTTTTGTTATAACCAATATTGGTGTAAGCTGTCATAAATAAGCTTTCACCCGTCAAGAGACGCTTACCGGCAGACATTAGTTTTCCGAATATTCCGGTGTTCTGTTTAGACCCATCACCGAAGATGGTTTCCATCTGAATGTCCTGATCCATCATCATAAAACTACCGCTCTCTGCGATAGCCGTTTCCTGAGGATCCAGTTCAATTTCGACGCATTGCATCTCTTCTCCAAGAATGCGGAATTCTATTTCGTGGTCATTAATCATGCTGCAAATATCTATAGGTTATTAATATCTTCCCTTGCAAATCGACCAATTGAATCTTGTCTGGCACCAACGCCTTTAATGTATCTCTATCTCATCCACAAAAATAAAGGCATCACCCCCGGCACCTGGATGCCAGGCTGGTAATTTGCCATAGTTCTCTGCAAAGACTTTGATGTAACGAAGATTTGACTTTTTAATTTTGAAAAGAAAAGGGTCTCTGGACGTGAACATTTCCTTTTCATAAGTATTCAAATAATCGCCCGCTGTGATAGATTCATAATTTACGCCATCTATCGAACCAAAAACTTCTACAAATCGAGGGTAAAAAATCCATGAGCGGCGGTCTTCCATAAAACCAACTTCAATGGTGTCTATTTCCATCACTTTTTTAAGGTCAATAATCACCTCAAAATTCTGACCCTGATAACCCTGCCAGCGTCCTTTTCGCCAATCGATATCCCCCTTCAGTCCATCAATTAATCCCTTATCACCACCAGCAGTATACTGTTTATTATAGACACAATTATACGTAATTGAATAATCGTTAGAGTACTTATAAAACCTTGCTATAGCTGGCTGACTTACAAAGCTTCTGGAATCAATTTCAATCACTTTTAGTAAACAAGATTGACTAATTAACAGTGTATCTCCTATGGTATATTCTTTAGAATTTTTATCCGGTTTTGTACCGTCCAAAGTGTAATAGAATCTACTATCGGTTCTCGGCTTCATATAAATATTATTAGCTTCAATAGTGATTTTCTGTGAGCCATTAAAGACTTCAGAATTAGCATTGATTATTGGGGCTGAAATCACACAATTTTTCTCATCTTCTATGGCCCCATCACGAGGAAAGTCGTACCCCCAATAATAGACCTCTTCGCCAAGCATACAATCATTACTCCTAACAAAAGGCTTGTTCTTTAGAACACTCGACTTGGTGAGATTCTTATGAATCACCGCACTGCCATCTCCCTGCACAAAACGCACCGAATCAAACAACATATTGCCAAATACCATCTCAATACTAGATGGATCAGCCGGATAAAAGCCCATAGCACTAAACACATACCAGGCACTCATCTGACCGCAATCTTCGTTACCAATCAGGCCATCAGGAGTCGGATGATAAAAATCCTTACAAATTTGCTTGACATATTTTTGCGTTGAATCGATATCGTTAAACAGATAGGCCACATGATGACTGGGTTCGTTGCCATGCGCATACTGACCGATTAAGCCTGTGATATCGGCCTGCTCTCTGCCACTGGTTTTCGGACTGGTATTAAACAGTTTTGAAAGTAAATTGTAATTACCAAACACTGCCCCATTTTCGTGCTGAACAGCAAAGGTATATTGCCAGGCATTGGCTTCTGTGAAGTGGTTATTGACCTGCGCCGGGTCGTAATCCTTGATCCATCCCCCATTACTTCTCGGTACCATGAAACCTGTTTTAACATCTTTTAGATTCTTCCAGGCTTGACTGTATTGTTCGAACTTTTGTTCATCCTCAGGTTTACCTAGTATAAAGGCTATTCTGGCCACACAGTGCATATTAAACGCATATTCTAAAGTCTTGGAGACACTTTCGCTTTCATCCTCGATGGACAAGAATCCTTTTTCTCTGAATTTGTCCAAACCAGTCCTGTTATTCATTGCCTCGGCATAGACGGCGGGATAAATATCCGCTAGCTCTTGTTTGGTAATCACATTATTCAGATAGGCATTCCATATCACGCTGACACTGTGAAAACCAATCATACAATTAGTTTCATTACCCCATAACTCCCACATCGGCAGTCGACCGCTCTGCTCATACTGCGCCTTGAAGGTCATGATAAAATCGTGAGAACGTTTCTTGTCTATAATATTCAGCAAAGGATGCAAAGCACGGTAGGTATCCCATAAGGAGAAAACGGTGTAGTAATTAAACCCTTCTGCCTTGTGTACCTGCTTATCGCGCCCTCTGTACCTGCCATCCACATCGTTCATAATGTTTGGATGAATCATACAATGGTACAATGCTGTGTAAAAATTCTGCTTTTCAGTCAATGTACCACCATAAGCTTTGATGCGATTGAGTTCGGTATTCCATGCCGCATTGGCCTGTTGTTTCACCAGCTTGAAGTCCCAGTGGTTTAACTCATTTTCCAGATTGTTCTGGGCCCCTTTTTCATCAACTGAAGAAATAGCAGTTCTTACTAAAATACTCTCACCGGCATTGACCCAGTATCCGAGGTGCATACGGTAAGTCCCGGAAGAATCTTTGACGACATATACCGCATCGGCCTGCTTATTGATCTTTGTATAAAAATACACCAGCTGATCTTCGGCCCAGGCCTTGGAGCGTCTGAAACCTGAAAATGTTTGTTTATCAATTTCTGTAATTAGTCCTTCAATTAATATATCTCTGTGATTTAAATCCAGCGTTATCCAGGCATACCCCTTGTTTTTATAGGTGTATTTCTGAATACCGGCACGTGTTGTGGCACTTAACTCGACCTTGATACCATTGTTCAAAGTAACTGTGTAATAGCCTGGTGAAGCCGATTCCGTTTTACGATCGAAGGTATAATACAATTTACCTTCACTTGTAATTGGTTTAATTGGCTTTGTAACGAATGTAGGCATAAAATTAAAATCGCCATAATCGCTACAGCCTGTTCCGCTTAAGTGGGTATGCGAGAATCCATAAATAAATGAATCGCTGTTATGGTAACCACTACATCCGTCCCATGAGCCGTCGATGCGGGTATCCGGACTGAGTTGTACCATTCCAAAAGGAAGCGTAGCTCCGGGAAAAGTGTGACCATGACCGCCGGTGCCGACCATCGGATTGACATACTGGGTATACTCTTTAAGTGATTTCTTTTGAGCGCAGGCACTTGTCGCGGCAATTATAAGCACCAATAAAACTAAACGTTTCATAATGGGTAAAATTACAAAGAATTTCAGTTTAGGCAATAAAAAAAGGGGAATGTCAACATTCCCCTTTTCTATAATTTAATATTTTAAAATTAATCTACCTGAGCGGTAAAGCTGGCAGACAGATATTCTCTGTTTAAGCGAGCGATATTGCTTAAGCTGATTTCTTTTGGACATTCAGCTGAGCAAGCACCTGTGTTAGTACAAGCACCGAAACCTTCAGCATCCATTTGGTTGACCATAGCGATGGCTCTGCGTTTTGCTTCTGGCTGACCTTGTGGCAATAGCGCCAACTGAGATACTTTAGCAGAAACAAACAACATGGCACTGGCATTTTTACAAGCCGCAACGCAGGCGCCACAACCAATACAAGCTGCACTCATAAACGCTTCATCTGCTATTTCCTTACCGATTGGCAAATTGTTGGCATCCTGAGCGTTTCCAGCGTTAACGCTAACGAAACCACCAGCAGACATAATTCTGTCAAATGAAGATCTATCAACTGACAAATCTTTCAGAACTGGGAAAGCAGCTGCTCTCCATGGTTCTACTACGATGATATCGCCATCTTTGAATGAACGCATGTGCAACTGGCAGGTAGTAACACCATGTTTTGGTCCGTGCGGACGGCCATTGATGTACATACTGCACATACCACAAATACCTTCGCGGCAATCGTGATCGAACACTACTGGCTCTTTTCCTTCGTTGATCAACTGTTCGTTAAGAACATCGAACATTTCAAGGAAAGACATATCTTCTGAAACATGGTCTAATTTGTAAGTTTCAAACTGACCGCTAGTATTGGTATTTTTCTGTCTCCAGACTTTTAATGTAATCTTCATACTCGTTATTGGTTATTTATAGCTACGCGCTGCGATTTTAATATTCTCGTATTTTAACTCTTCTTTGTTTAGTGTCCACTGGTTGTCGCCGGTCAATTCCCAAGCCGCTACATAACTGTAATTAGCATCGTCACGTTGAGCTTCGCCTTCTTCGGTTTGGAACTCTTCTCTGAAGTGACCGCCACAACTTTCGTTTCTATTCAGGGCGTCCATACACATCAACTCACCCAATTCAAGGAAATCAGCAACTCTGCTGGCTTTCTCCAGTTCGGTGTTGAATTCATTGGCAGTGCCTGGCACTCTAACATTGCTCCAGAATTCTGCTCTAAGAGCCTGAACTTCTGCAATAGCCGCTTTTAATCCAGCTTCATTTCTTGCCATACCACATTGATCCCAGATAATTTTACCTAAACGTTTGTGATAGTAATCGACAGATTTAGTTCCTTTAATATTGATGAGGGTATCAATGGTTTGTTGAACTTTATTTTCTGCTTCAGCAAACGCCTCGTGATCTGTTGGAATCGATTTAGTTCTGATCTCAGTACTTAAGTAAGCACCGATGGTATACGGTAATACAAAATAACCATCAGCCAAACCTTGCATCAAAGCAGATGCTCCTAAACGGTTAGCACCGTGATCGCTAAAGTTAGCTTCACCTATTGCATACAAACCAGGAACAGTAGTCATCAGGTTGTAATCTACCCATAGTCCGCCCATGGTATAGTGCACCGCAGGATAAATCTGCATTGGCTCGTTATAAGGATTCACACCAGTAATCTGCTCGTACATATCAAACAGGTTACCATATTTTTCTTTTACTACTGCCTTACCTAATGCGGTAATAGTAGCTTTGTCGGGGTGAGTTAAGTTTTGTTTAGTAGCTTCGATTTTACCATAACGCTCAATAGCAGAAGCGTAATCAAGGTAAACAGCCTGACCAGTTTTATTCACACCGAAACCAGCATCGCATCTTTCTTTAGCCGCTCTGGATGCAACGTCTCTTGGCACTAAGTTACCGAATGCAGGATATCTTCTTTCCAGGTAATAATCGCGATTTTCTTCAGCAATATCATTTGGTTTTAACTGACCAGCTCTAACAGCTGCTGCATCTTCTTGTTTTGCAGGCACCCAAATACGACCATCGTTTCTGAGTGATTCAGACATCAAAGTTAACTTCGACTGGTGATCGCCAGATACAGGAATACAGGTTGGGTGAATTTGAGTGAAGCAAGGGTTAGCAAAATAGGCACCCTTCTTATGGGCTTTCCATGCTGCTGTAACGTTACTACCCATAGCATTGGTAGACAGGAAGAATACGTTACCGTATCCACCAGAAGCAAGAACAACGGCATGACCGAAATGTCTTTCTAATTTACCACTTACTAAATCACGGGCAATGATACCACGGGCTTTACCATCGATAACTACAACATCCATCATTTCGTGACGGGCATATAATTTAACATTACCCATACCAACCTGACGTTGTAATGAGCTGTAGGCACCTAATAATAACTGTTGGCCGGTTTGACCAGCGGCGTAGAATGTTCTTTGAACCTGAGTACCACCGAAAGAACGGTTACTCAATAATCCACCGTATTCGCGGGCGAAAGGTACACCCTGAGCCACACATTGGTCGATGATGTTACTACTAACCTCAGCCAAACGGTGAACATTTCCTTCACGTGAGCGATAGTCGCCCCCTTTAATTGTATCGTAAAACAAACGGTAAACTGAGTCACCATCGTTTTGATAATTTTTTGCAGCATTGATACCACCTTGAGCAGCGATAGAGTGTGCACGTCTTGGAGAATCCTGGAAACAAAATGCTTTTACTTTGTAACCCATTTCCGCAAGTGTTGATGCAGCGGATGCTCCTGCAAGTCCCGTACCTACAACGATAATCTCCAGGCTTCTTTTGTTAGCTGGATTAACCAGTGGCACACTTGATTTATATTTGGTCCATTTCTGATCTATTGATCCTTCTGGAATTTTAGCGTCTAATTTGCTATTTGTCATGATACTTGTTCTCTTAGGTTAATTATTGAATGAAAAAATACACCGGCATAGCGGCAAACAGAATTGGAACGATAATACCAAATACCCATATTCCTACAAATTTAATGAGTCCGTTGTATTTGGAATGATGAACACCAAGGGTTTGAAATGCACTGCTGAATCCGTGCACCAGGTGGAATGACACAGCGGCCATTGCCAGAACATACAATAAAACGATCCACCACTCTTTAAAGGCAACTGCCACTTCAGTATACAAATCTTTTACAATGGTGTATTCCATTCCGGTTTCTGCTGAAACGAATTGTTCTTTTTTAGATTCGATTGGCGCAGACGGACCGTAAGTCATAGACCCATCAACGATGTTGCGCTCGTATTGAACGTAAGGCACTTCACCAAACTTGTATTTTGCCCAGAATCCAGCCATGTGCATAACGATGAAAGCAAGGATAATAGTACCCAATACACCCATCCAACGACTGGTCCACTGACTATTGGCTTTACCATCTACCATGGCATAAGCCACTGGTCTTGCTTTCTTATTTTCAGACACCAGGTACAAACCCCAGAATGCGTGAAAAATAATGATAGCGTAAAGTCCGTAAGACGTAAACTTAATCAATGGATTAGTGGTCATA
This sequence comes from Bacteroidota bacterium, assembly GCA_027490055.1. Classification (GTDB taxonomy): domain Bacteria; phylum Bacteroidota; class Bacteroidia; order NS11-12g; family UBA955; genus JABMMZ01. Next base: position 26,596 of record JAIXYV010000089.1, read on the forward strand.
AATACCGCGTACACATTGAATGCCATTCCTCCATCTGCTTTGAACAGCTGAAGATTACCAATTAAGTGCACCAGTAAAAAGGTACACAGAAACAGACCGGTCAGGGCCATTAGGAGCTTCTTTCCGATGCTCGATTTTAAGAAATTAGTTAACCAATTCATGTATTCTATATTCTAAGTATGTTTTTTAGGAATTCGTAATTGCAAGAAAATTAGCACTGTACAACATGGAATCCCATTAAATTTGCCGCAAATTTATTGTTTTATTTCTAATATGTAAAGTTTGAGCCTTATTTAAAATGATTATATATAAATCAAAACAACCATAGTTGTCATTTAAACACGCTTCAATAAATTACTATCTCAAACAATATATGGAACAAATCTAGTAAAAATTGGTTTTATTTTTTGTATAATTTTTCTTAAACATTTTTAGGGAATTTAAAAACCAAAAGCGCTTCAGAAATGGCGAGGGGTCGTATAGACTAATTTCCACTGAATATGCCTTATCTTTGCAGTCTTGTCAGATAAAACGCCCATAAGGATTTGCCATCTTAGCTCTGTTCATTTTGCCTTAGACACAAGGATTTTTTACAGAATGTGCAAGCATTTGAGTCGGCGTTTTGAGGTACATCTGATAGCAGTTCATCCTGTTGAGGAGATCAGAGAAGGGATTCACATTATTCCATTTAAGCGCTATCACAACAGAAAGATCAGGATTCTTTTCGGATGGATGTTCATGCTGGTAAAGGCTTTAAAGGTGAATGCCAAAGTGTACCACCTGCATGATCCCGAATTAATTCCCTGCGGTATTTTTCTGAAATTGTTTGGCAAGAAAGTCATTTTAGATATACACGAGAACATTGCAGAAGACATTTTTGATAAGCCCTGGATTAAGCGACAGAAACTAATTTTCGCGATATTTAGTTTTTTCGAGACCATAGCATGTCGCATGTTTTACATCATACTGGCTGAAACATCTTATGAAAAGCGCTATAGTGGCAAGGCCAGGCATTGTTATACCGTTTTAAACTATTGTGATATTGATTTTTTTGACAAATTGAGTAAGACCACCTATCAGCATGGGTTACAGTTATATTATATAGGTATCATATTAGAAAACCGGGGTATTCTTCAAATTGCCGAGGCGGTATATCTCTTGAAGCAAGAAGGTTATGAGGCTGATTTTCATTGTGTGGGAGAATTGTATTCGGATTTAGACAGGAAGATAAAGCAACTCCCATATTATGAGGAGATTAAAGCTCAGTTACATTTTTATGGTCGATTGCCCTTAGAAGAAGGATATGCCATGGCTCACAAAATGGACATAGGTTTATGCATTATCTGGCCGATGAAAAATTCAATAGAAAGTTACCCGACAAAATTATTCGAGTACATGAGTATTGGTTTACCGATTATCAGCTCAAATTTCCCCTTATATCAAAAAACGGTGGAGGGCAATTTTTCGGGAATTTGTGTTGATCCCTTAAACCCATCAGAAATAAAAAATGCGATCGTCGCTATTCACACAGATGTCAAAAAAAGTGAACTAATGGCAAAATCGGGCAAATTGGCAGTAAAAAACCAATTCAACTGGGAGAGTCAAACTCGAGTGCTGACAAGGGTTTACGAAGATATCCTATAATAAAGGAAAGAAAATTGTCAGTATGTTTGGTATTTCAAATATGTTTAACTAATTTTGCCGTCCCAAATTTTTATCAACACCCAAAGACGTGGATTCAATAAGTTATAAAACCGTTTACGCTAACAAAGGCACCATCAACAAGCAATGGTATGTAGTGGATGCTAGCGAAAAAGTACTTGGCCGTTTGGCATCACAAATTGCTGCTGCCCTTATCGGAAAGAACAAGACAGATTATACACCGCACTCTGACAATGGTGATTGTGTAATTGTACTAAATGCAGGTAAAGTCAAATTATCAGGTAGCAAACTAGCTGATAAGGAGTATATCACATACTCTGGCTACCCAGGTGGACAGAAAAGAATTTCTGCCTCTGATTTAGTTAACAAGAAGCCAATTGCTTTGATTGAAGAAGCTGTTAAAGGCATGTTGCCTAAAAACAAACTAGGAGCTGAAATGTACCGTAATCTACATGTTTACGATAGCGATCAGCATCCACATCAGGCTCAGCAACCAAAAGAATTAAAGATTAAATAATCCATCTAGAATATATTCATGGAAGTTACAAACACATCTGGAAGAAGAAAAACAGCAGTTGCCCGCGTTTATGTTAAAGCCGGCAATGGCGATATTCTGATCAACAACAAACCTTACGATCAATATTTCACCACCCTTGTAAATCAGTTTAAAGTGGTTCAACCGCTTCAAATGACTGACAACGTAGGTAAATACGATATCAAAATCAATGTTGACGGTGGCGGTGTTACCGGTCAGGCAGAAGCAGTTCGTCTGGCTATCTCCAAATCACTTTGTGAGATCAACCCTGAGTTTCGTCTGGCATTGAAACCTATCGGTTTATTGAGAAGAGATGACAGAATGGTTGAAAGAAAAAAACCTGGTCAAAAGAAAGCAAGAAAAAGATTTCAATTCAGCAAACGCTAATACTACATACAAATGTCTTCAGTATCACAAGAACAATTATTGGAAGCAGGCTGTCACTTCGGACACCTTACCCGCAAATGGAATCCAAAAATGGCTCCTTACATCTTCATGGAGCAAGATGGAATTCATATCATAGATCTTAACAAAACCGCTATCAAATTGGACGAAGCAGCTTCTGCTGTTAGAAATATGGTTAAATCTGGCCGTAAAATCCTTTTTGTTGCAACCAAAAAACAAGCTAAAGAGATCATTAAAGAGGTAGCTTCTCAATCTAATATGCCATTCGCCACTGAAAGATGGTTAGGTGGTATGTTAACCAACTTCAGTACCGTTCGTAAGTCAATCAAAAAGATGCAAACCATCGACAAAATGGCTACTGACGGAACTTATGCTAACATCAACAAAAAAGAAAAATTGATGCTTGAACGTGAAAAAGCAAAATTATCTAAAGTATTAGGTGGTATTGCTGATATGTCACGTCTGCCATCTGCTCTGTTTATCGTTGACGTTAAAAGAGAACACTTAGCAGTTGCTGAAGCCATCAAATTAAATATCCCAACAATCGCTATGGTTGATACCAACAGCGATCCAACTAATATCGACTTCCCAATCCCTTGTAACGACGACTCATCTAAATCAATTAAATTGATCGTTGACGTAATCGTTAAAGCAATCGAAGAAGGTCAGTTAGACAGAAAGAAAGAAAAAGATTCAGCTGAAATTGAAAAATCTAAAGCTGAAAAAGAAAGCGCAACAGAAGCATAATCCCTTAATTAATGAGTAGTATGTCAACAATCAGTGCAGCAGATGTAAATAAACTCCGTCAATTGACAGGAGCCGGAATGATGGATTGTAAAAAAGCCCTTACTGAAAGTAATGGTGACTTTGAAGCAGCTATCGATTTTTTAAGAAAAAAAGGTCAGAAAATCTCTTTAAACAGAGCTGATAGAGCCGCTAAAGAAGGCGCAGTTATCGCTTTAACTTCTGATGATAGAAAAACAGGTGTGGTTATCGAATTGAATTGCGAAACTGACTTCGTTGCTAAAAACGAAGATTTCGTGAAATTCGCTAACGAAATTGCAAATCTTGCTCTTACCAACAAACCTGCAAACATCGAAGCCCTTAAAGCTTTAACCATCGGTACTCTTCCTCTTGAGCAACGTTTGCTTGATGAGATGGGTAAAACTGGTGAGAAAATGGATGTTTCTAAATACGAAATCGTTAACGGTGAAAACATCGTTGCTTATATCCACGCTGGTAACAGAATGGGTGTTCTGGTAGAAATGAACAACGCTCCTAGCGATGCTAACACAGCAGCAGGTAAAGATACAGCTATGCAAATCGCTGCTATGAACCCTATTGCTCTTAACGAATCTGAAGTTCCTCAGGATACCATCAACAGAGAAATCGAAGTAGGTAAAGAACAAGCAATCGCTGAAGGTAAACCAGCTGAAATGGCTGAGAAAATTGCTCAAGGCAGATTGAACAAATTCTACAAAGAATATACCCTGTTAAACCAGGAATTCGTTAAAGACAGTTCTAAAACTATCGCTAAAATGTTAGCTGATACTGAACCAGGTCTTGTAGTGAAAAGCTTTAAACGCGTAGCTTTAGGCGCTTAATCAAAATATTAATAAATGTAAAAAAGCCGGTCTAAACAGATCGGCTTTTTTTATGCCCTAATTTTTGGCAAACAGGTATTTTACTTCAAAATACCCTGCAGGGTAAATTATTTATTCTTCTTCTTATAGGTTAAGAAAGTTATTATCTGCACCAACTCATCTTGTGTCAACTGAGCTTCACTCAATTGCTCCTCATGCTTCTTGTTGGCGAATCTGAATTCATAATTCGACAACTGCTCCGGTGAAAAATCCGGTATCGTCTGTTTCTTTTTCGAAGAATCGCCGTGGCATGATGAACAATTCTCTACAAATAATGCCATGCCTTTGTTACATTGCTCCATAGTAACCTTTTTCAATGAATCTGACATCATCGATGGTAACTCTACTCTTGCAGCTTTGTTGCTGACACATCCAATCATCCCGATCAGACCAATGATTGCTAATCCTAATTTTTTCATTAATATGTTCCTCCTACAATTCTTTCTTTTAACTCTTTTTTCCTCGATTCCGGTAATTTGACCGGTCTGCTTATTTTAATAGTTTCATTTAGTGTTTTCATGAAAATAATTATCTTATCAATTTCCTGTTCTGTTAATCCCAGTGGCTCCGACCCTAATGTTTGATTGGGCAGATTTAAGCCTCTCCCTACACCACCACCATTATTATAAAATACCATCACTTCCTTCAATGTGGTAAATACGCCGTTATGCATATACGGACCAGTTTTCTCTATGTTTTTTAAGGTGCCAGTTCTAAAAGCAAATGCAGTTTCATAGGCCGGATTTATTAAATACCGCCCTGAATCAGCGCCAAAATGACTAAAACTCGTGTCATCCGGCACTCCTAAAACTTCAAACTCAGAACCCACATATGGTGGTTTTACCCCATTAAAATGTGGCAGAAAATGACAAGTCGCACATTGGGCTTTTGACATAAATAAGTTAAATCCTTCGATTGCTTCCTCAGATAACACTTTCTTTTTCTCTATTGCCAAATCAAAGTCAGATGCCCTTTGAATCTGACCCGAATAATAATAAGTTAAAGCTGATAAAATGTGCTCTAAATCTGGCTCAGGTTTCTTGGGTGTTAAAGCACTTAGCTTCTTCAATGCTTTGGAGTAGTCCTTGACCGTCATTACTTTACTTAGAATATCTTCCTTTAAGCAACCCATTTCCTGAGGATTCGTAATCACAGCCAAAGCCTGGTCCTGTAACGTATAAAACTTGCCATCCTGCATGGCCAGATGATTGTACTCTGCATTTAACAAACTAGGCGAATTCCTTTTCAAATTGCCATTATGGTTAAACTGAAGCGCACTCTTTCGACTGGTATCTGTAAAATATTGCTCGGGTATATGGCAAGAAGCACAAGAGCGCTGATTATTGCCAGACAATATCGGATCAAAAAACAGCAATTTTCCGAAAGCTGCTATTTCCTTTAAATGGTTAGTATCATTTACCCGTATAAAAATGCCTTTGGTGTTTTGTCCGTTATAGAGCGACTTATCAAATATGGAAAGTGCTTCCTTATTCAAAGAGTAATCATTAAAACTCTTTGATCTAAAGCCATTTTTTAAAATCCAATTGGCATTTAACTCGTACAATTGATTAACATAGTCTGAGATAAAACTAAAATGGTTAAAATGATCATATCCGGATTTAGCTTGTCTATCTACATAGGCTATACAAAGCTCGAGTTTATCACTATACGCAGCATCCATTTTAGTCGCCTCAAATGTCTCCGAATAAACCTGTGCTACTTGCTTTGCAGAATGAAGCATCGCCTGAAGTTCAGGTAAAATTCTGGAAGTATCCGGGCATTCAAATCCTGTCGTATAAATAGTAGAAAGATTCAATAGAAACAATCGATTGCAATAGGCAAAATGGTCGGCTTGACTGAGGAAATCCTGCATTGAATCGGCCTGAAAATGCTCAAAAGCTTCTGGAAGATAACTCAGATATTTTTCAATACCACTTGAATCTCCTTCATCAATAGCTAATTCTGCAAGTGTCAGTCCGCCCCCTACTCTTTTATACGGTTTCTCATATTTTTCAAAAACCTCCGTTTCCCACTCAACCGGAAGCGGACCATTAATCAATTTATAATTAACTGGATCCTTATACCTCAACCAAAAATCTAAAGGCTTTAACTGAATTCTGGCTTCATGTATCAATTGCTTTAAACTATCATGGCTAAAACCTGGGGTTTCAACATAACTTTTTATCTTCTCAAAAGACAACTCTGCTTTCCTGTACATTGACGCATAAAGCGACATGTAGCCTGATTGCTTTTTGTCTTGCTTAAAGGCAGCAGTGACAGCAATCAATGATATTATGGCGCTAATGACTATTAATTTGTATCTCATATTTAACTTAAAAAGTGTGCTCCTTGCGGAGCACACTTTAACATATTAGAATAAAACAACTTAAGCTTAATGAATCACAGATAGTCTGTATCTGCTTACTACACCATTCACTTTTAATTCGACGATATATAAACCATTGCTGATATCAGCAGTGTTTAATGTAATCTGATGTTCGCCATTTTCTAAACTATAATTCGAAGCAGGCAATACTGATTTACCATTGATATCAATCATACTTACTTCAACTTCAGATGAATTAACAACACCTAAAGAAATTGTAGCTTCTGAACTACTAGGATTAGGGTATATAGTCAGTTTACTGATGTTTTCGTCATTAATCTCGGTATTGAAGATACCTGTACCTTCTACTCTGAAAGTATAAATACGCTCGTCAACATCATTGCTCACAATTTTAACAGTTGCAACTCTCAGACCTAAAGCAGATGGCTTAAATTTGATTGTAAGAGCCGCAGTAGAACCAGAAGCAATAGTAGCTGGCATAGTTGGAGCAAGTTCGATAGTGAAATCTGAAGCATTAGCACCTTCTACAACGATAGAAGATAGTTTTAATGAACCAACAGCTATATTACCCAGTTCGAAACTCAATGAATTCTGAGAACCTTTAATAACATCTCCAAAATCAGTATTGTCAAACTGCTTAGCACTGATGCTACCGTTTTTGATTTCTTCGTTGTTACCACTTACAATGATTTCAGGATTGTCTAAATAGGTATCAGGATTGTAGAATGCCAATAACTGACCACCTTCTACTACCTCACCTGGCTGAGCATAATGCGCCTGGTCGTATAAGATATACATACCCGGACCAAGAATAGTCTGCATGTCGATGATTCCTGATGACTCTTCGTCTATCGTTAAGAAGTTAGAACTACCAGCCGTAAATCTGGTTTGATCATGCTCACCTACGATTTTAACGGCATCAGTAGCAATCGTGTACTGCCAAACTTTAGCTATATGCGCTTGACCTCCCGGATCCTCTTGAATTAAGATATGACCAAAATTGTCAATACCGATGTTATCCATCATTTTTGGACCTTCAGTACCGTCTAATAAAGCAGTGATTGTACCACCTGTTTCTGGATTAGCAATATCAGTGAATCTCAATCTCCATAATCTACTAGGACTGGTGAATGAGTTGGTAGTTACGAAATAGAAGTCGTTTGGATTAATTGGATCCCAGGCACCATCTTCTGGACGTAAGAAGTTAGTTACACCGGCAGCGTTACTGTTAGTGTTCAAGGTAGCGCCAGTAGTATTTTGAACCTGACCTAAATCTTTCAGTGTGAAAGTGGTATTAGCAGCTGGGAAAGATGAACTTACTTCGGTAGTTAAACCAGTTACAGCTACACCATATAATTTACCACCAGATAAACCTGCTTTTTCGATCTCTGAACCAGTATTGGTTTTTGTACCGATATAAATGTAAACCTGACCAGGCGTAGCATCATCCATACCAGCTACAATAGTTTTGTTAGAGGCAAGCGGACTGGCAACTGAATTCTCCCAAGAGAATTTACCTAAATATGGTAATTCGTATGATGCACCAGCATTAGGACCTGTAGAAATATGAGCAAATGCTCTGCCTTCTGCACCAGATTCTTCACCGTTCATAAAGATACGCTCTTTAGTACCTAAACCTGTTGCTGCATTATAGAAAGCAGATACTTCTGGCAAATCAGCTGAACAGAATCTGTTAAAGGCTGCTAAAGCAGTTGTATTAACGGCATCGTATTTAGTGTAAGAAGTACCATTCCATAAGTAAACTGATTTTGTTAAATCAGTACCACTGATAACTGACAAATCAGACTTGTTGATGACCCATTTAGAAACAAAAGCACCTTTGGCTCCGTGAGCTCTGGTTACGCCAACTGTGTTACCCATCTCATGATTCAACAATACTGTGAAAGTACCATTGCCATTGTCATAAGCACCAACACCATCACCTAAACCACACATTCTGTAGGCGCCGATATAATCACCAGCTGTCATGATAGAGGTAAATTTAGCACCAGGAACTGTAGGCACCAGATATGGCGACTGAGAACTGCTTGGACCAGTAAGACCTGCATCAATACCAGTACCTTGAACTGAGAATGTATAATCCATTTCATCAACATCGTTAGATCCAATCACAATCGATGCTGTTCTCAAACCTTTTAATCCTGGTAAAAATTTAACAGTGAAAGTTTGAGTGCTGTTAGAAGAAATGCTTAATGGCAATACTGGAACATTGACAAATGAATAGTCAGAGGCATTACTACCTTTAATTTCCATTTTGGTGATTTTTAATACACCTGCACCAGTGTTTCTAATGCTGAAAGTTTTTGTTTGGAAACTTGCAACTGAACCGAATTCTGTATTATCGGTGATAGATGGTGTGATATCGTTATTAGCGATTTCTACAGAACTACCTGTAATAGCAATTTCTGGATTAGAATTGAAAGTTTCAGGATTGAACATCGCCAATAACTGACCACCTTCTACTAATTCACCCGGAAGAGCATAGTGCGTTTGGTCATATAGAATGAACATACCTGGACCTAAGATAGTTTGCACATCGATGATACCTGAAGACTCTTCGTCTTGTGTTAAATAATTCGAAGCACCTAAAACGAAACGGTTGTTATCGTGATCTGCAACCAGTTTAAGTTCATCCGTTGCAACATCATACTGCCAGATTTTAGCGGTATGTGATTGGTTGCCTGGATCTTCCTGAATCAATATATGACCGAAATTATCCATTCCAATATTATCCATCATTTTCGGTCCCTCAGTACCGTCAATTACAGCTGTAATATTGCCACCTAATTCTGGATTGTTTATATCAGCAAATCTAAGTCTGTACATGCGACTAGGACTGGTAAATGAATTTGTCGTTACAAAATAAAAATCATTTGGATTTTTTGGATCCCATAAACCATCTTCCGGACGTAAGAAATTGGTTACACCATTAGCGTTACTCAATGAATTTAAATATGAACCTGTTGCATTATGAATATTAGGCAACTCGGTTAGTGCAAATGCTGTATTAGGAGAAATCATAGATGTGCTAGACTCAGTTGTTAAACCATTAACAGCTACACCATATAATTTACCACCAATTAAACCAGCTTTCTGAATGTCTGTTCCACTATTGGTTTTGTTACCTACATAAATGTAAACCTGACCAGGAGTAGCATCGTCTGTACCTACTACAATAGTTTTATTAGAGGCATTTGGACTGGCAACCGAATTTTCCCAAGAAAATTTACCCAAATAAGGCAGTTCATAAGATGAACCTGCGCTGGCACCTGTTACGATATGAGCAAAACCTCTACCTTCTGAACCTGATTCCTCACCATTCATAAAGATACGCTCTTGTGTACCCAAACCTGTTGCTGCATTGTAGAAAGCAGAAACTGCTGGTAAATCAGCTGAACAAAAACGATTAAACGCTGCCATTGCAGTTGTATTTAACGAATCATATTTGGTATATGATGTACCATTCCATAAGTAAACATTTTTAATTAGATCTGAACCACTAACAACCGATAAATCTGATTTGTTAATTGTCCACTTAGATACATAAGCTCCTTTAGCACCATGTGCACGAATTCCTCCAACACTATTACCCATTTCGTGGTTTAATAGTACGGTAAATGTACCATTACCATTGTCGTAAGCACCAATACCATCGCCTATACCTGTCATTTTGTAATTTTTAACAGATTCGCCTGAACTAATGATTGAAGTAAATTTAACATCTTTTAAAGCAGGCACTAAATATGGTGTTTGAGATGAACTCGGACCAGTTAAACCAGTTATAAAGTTGAATTTAGAAGGCACATAGTTTTTCAGTTTGTTGGCACCTTTTAAGCCATAAACTACAACGTGACCGGTATAAGCCGTTGCAGTGGCAATCCCATTTTCAAGCGGTGAAAACTGACCGAAATCGTTATCATTACTAACTGCTATCGTACTATCGTTAATGATAGCGATACCTTCAATTTTTTCTAAACTTGCATTCCAGCCATTCGCTAAGAAATCCATCATTAATGATTTCTTTACTGGTTTAATGCCTTCTGCAGCTAAACCAGTTGAATCAACTAAAGCTTCTAATGTTTTTGTGTTATATAACCCTGAAGTAACCACCGTAGCACCATTGATATTGATGGTGTACATTTTCTTTACATCAGAAGTACCTCTTAATGCAGCTTCCAATACTAAGAAAGTACTGTCGTTAATCGCTGCCATATCGCCGATTTTCCAGTCTCTTAAACGGATTTGATTAGAACCAGATGCGCCAATGATGCCATCGTTTAAATACGCATACATCTTAGTGGCATTAGTAACCGGATCGATTTCTAATATTCTGTGAACTCTTGTTCCTTCACCAATTGTTTTGTTTGGATATAAAATTGGACTCTGGATAATCGCATATACTTTACCATTAGGGGTGATAGCAATACCCTCAAAACCTCTGTTGTTTTTTCTGTATTTAAAACAAGAGTCGATCATGATGTCCTGAACCTGTGCCCCTACTAAATTGGCATAAGGCGTGTATCTTTTGATAACCACACCTTGTGGGTTTAAAACCCAGATGGTCGGACCGCCTTCTTCGCAAATCCAGAAGTTGCCATTCTTGTCTACTGCTAAACCTTCAGCATCAATACCCCAAATGTCTTTAGGAGCAATCTTTAAATTAAAGTTAGCACAATTTAATACTGTGTCTGTTGAAGCAACTTCTGCTGCTGTACTACCAAATCCTGTTGGATTGATAATACCAGTTGCACCTGTACCATTCGGACGTTTAATTGTGATAGTCTGTAAAATCTGAACTGAATCACCCATAACACGGACTCTGTGAATCTTAGGTGCATAGTTAGGGAAACCATAAATCTTATCGTAAGTTGGGCGACAAGATGCTGTGTTGGCATTGGCTGCATCGACATTGACACCTCTGTCAGATACGATCCAGAATTCTTTGCCGTTAGTACCTGGGATCATAAACATCCCGGAGAAGCCACTTTCCCTGAAATTAATTCCCTGGAAAGTCCCGATTGGTGCAGAATACTTGTTGGAGTAATCCTGCAACTGAACAATCTGCGCATCTGCTTTTATGAAGCAGAGCATAGCAAAAAGCCCTAAAATTGTAGTAGTTATTCTTTGTTTCATTTGATAGAAATTTTCTGTAACAAAAAACAACCCCTAAGATTAACAATCTGTTCCTCGGAATTTACTATAGAATTACTTTAAAGTGTCTACAACAATTCCATGCATCGACATTTAATGATGCTAAGTTCACATTTAAAAAATATATAATTGATTTTACTGTCGCTTATTATCGCGCAGGTTTAGCAGACTTATATCCCCAAATCCAGGCCCTCATCAGGAGAGCCGAATTCGTCGACATCATCGTCGCCCACATATTCACCGCAGTTAAATTCTATACTGAGTTGCTCTTGTGGCCGGTCTATCGGCTGGAGTTTAATATCCAGTTTAGGATCTGCTTTAGCTTTATTAATAAATTTAGCAAATATTGGCAAGGCCGAATGGGCACCCTGACCGTAAGCTGTGCTTCTGAATCTCACTTTGCGACTGTCGCAACCAACCCAGGTAGCACACACTAAGTCTTTTGTTACACCCATAAACCAACCATCACTGTTGCTTTGAGTTGTTCCGGTTTTTCCACCTACCCAACCAGTAACGCCATATTTACCTCTCAATCTTGAACCGGTTCCGTGATTGACCACGCCTTCCAAAAGCTGACACATTACATACGCTTTCTCTTCTGTCATGATCTGCTTGATATTGGTTGGCGCAAACTCAGCCAGAATATTGCCATTCTTATCTTCTATTCTGGTTAAATAACTTGGCTCAATCCAATAGCCTTTATTCGCAAACGTTGAAAATGCTCCCGCCATATCAAACGGTGAAATATCTGTTACACCCAAACAAATAGAGGGATAAGGATCCATCTTCGCTGAGTCGATGCCCATCTTTCTGACAAACTCAATTACGTTTGAAGGCGCATGCTCTCCCATGGCATACATAATCTGTGCAACAATACAGTTAGTCGATGTTGCCAGTCCGCGGTACATATTCATCGTTCCGCCATAAGAACCATCGCTGTTACCAACACGCCAGTTTGGATAAGGTGGCGGTGTATTCGGAAACTGAATGCAAGGCGATAATTTATTGTCAATAGCCATCGCATAAACAAATGGCTTAAAGGTTGAACCTACCTGCCTTCCCGCACTTTTATTGACGTGGTCGTACTGGAAATAATGGTGATTGATACCACCTACCCAGGCTTTAACCTGACCCGTTGTTGGTTGTATGGCAATAAAACCTGTGTGAAGGAAACGCTTCATGTATTTAACAGAATCCAGAGGACTCATCATGGTATCGGCATCACCCTTCCAGGTAAAAATAGTCATTTTAGTTTTGGTACGGCACACTTTCATGATACTGGCTGTGTCCTTGCCATACATCTCTCTCAATGCAGCATATCGAGGCGTTTTCTTAAGTTCCTGAACAGGATAATTTGGAAGCACTTTCCAGTTCTCATCTCTCCATGGCTCTTTATTGCCCCAAGATTTATCGAACTGACCCTGTAATTCACTTAAATGCGACTGCACAGCTTCCTCTGCATGACTCTGTAATCTGGAATTAATGGTCGTGTATATTTTTAAACCGTCTTTGTATAAATTGTAATTCTCTCCATTAGGTTTTTTGTGCTCTTTGCACCATTTCATCAAATCTTTCTTCAACCATTCTCTGAAATAGACAGCCGGACCATTGTTGTGATCCTCATACTGATAATTCAAAGCGATAGGTGTTTTCTTTAAATTCTCGAGATCTTCTTTGCTCAGCGTTTTAACTTTTAAGTTATCATAGTTTCTGATCATCTGACCAATAACAACATTTCTTCTTTCCAGTGAGTTATTGGGATTGCGCTTAGGATTGAAAATAGTAATCGCTTTAAGCATTCCAACCATTACCGCACATTCTTCAACTTTCAGTTCAGATGGTTCTTTATTGAAAAACTCTTTTGCAGCTGATTTTATACCGTACGAATTTCCTGAAAACTGAACGGTATTGAGATACATGGTAGCAATTTCTTCTTTGGTATATCTGCGCTCTAATCTCAATGCAATCACCCACTCTTTTAATTTCTGAGTTAAACGGATAAAGACATTCGGACGAATACCATTGTCGTAATGAAATAAATTTTTCGCCAGCTGCTGTGTGATGGTACTCGCTCCACCTGATGCTCCTAATCTTACTACTGCTCCCACCAGACGCTTAGCATCTATCCCAGAGTGCTCGTAAAAACGTTCGTCTTCAGTAGAGATCAAAGCATCAAACATTTCCTTTGGAATATCATTATACCCCAGGTAAGATCGCTTTTGAATAAAGTATTGTCCGAGCATAACGCCATCTTCACTGTACAACTCACTGGCTAATGCACTTCTTGGATTCTCCAGTTCTTCGATATCCGGCATAGATCCCAGAATACCAAAATTAACAAGTATGAAAAATACTGGTATAAATAAAAGCGTGTAAGCAAATATCTTCCAGAATTTTTTGATAAGATTATTGCTGTCTGTGGCTTTCTTACTCATCGGTCTTGGGTTTAGTTAGTGTAGTTGGATTTAAAGAAACTTATATAATCGTCGAGAACTTTATCAGTAATCAAAATACCAAAGTTTTCTTTACTGATTAAATACTGTTTGGTACTATCTTCAATCTTAGCATCTGTAAAGAACTTGGCATTGCTGCTCATGTCTTTGATATAGGTCTTGGCTTTGCTCAGCGACTTAAAGTTGTTGACAATAAGAATCTGATACTGGTCGCCCAGCAAAGAGGTGGTTACTCTTAAACCTTCTTCTCCGTAAAAGGATTTATTGTAATTCAGGAATGTCAGTTTAAGTGCCGTCATGTCCGTTGTCTTAGGCACAATCAACATATAAAAATGATCGCTCGTTTCAGAGTAGTTGTATTTACTGGAACTGGTTTCTTTTTTAACTTCACCTGTTTTAACTTTTATCAGTTCGATAGTCTGGGCAGCTTGCATCGCTATCTCTGCTGAAGGATAATTATCTACAATGGCCTGAAGTTTAGTTCTGAATAATTTCAAATCACCCGACTTACCTGCAATGAGTGCTTCGAGGTAATCAAAGTTCACCTGCAGCGGATTGCCCGGAAATTTCAAATCATTTTCTTTCTTGTAATTGAGTGCATCAGAATATTTACCTGCTTTGTAAGCATCAAATGCTTTAGCATAAATAGCTTCAACTTCCTGATCGGCTTTCTTAAGGGTTGAATCACCCCCGTTGCTTTTCTTCAAAAGAACATTAAGAAAACTGCTGCTTGAATCCAAAGCCTTAATCATTTCTATGTATTGATTCGCCTTTGCTTCATTCTTCTGATCCTGATAAATTCTGGCAAGCAGATACCATGAATTAATCTGAAATTTGCTCTTAGGATATTTACTGTTGAGTTCATCCAACAACTGCTTGGCTTTGTCCAGCTCTTTTAAATTCTGATAATAAACATTTGCACCAAGGAAATATGATTCAGATATCTCATCCTTCATTTTCTGTTTATCAGATTGAGTGAATGGAATATTGTCGTAATACTTCTTTCTCTCTTCTGGCACCTTCTTCAGAATTTCTTCCTTGATAGAACTTCCTTTGTCATTCTTTACCTGCTCGTCATCAATTTTCTTCCAGACCTCCTTTTGCCTGTTACTGGCAATTCCCCAATAATCCGACAATTCGAAAGTCCCCCATATTCTTTGAAAATCCTGTAAGCCTTTCGACCGGGCTGCCATATTATAAAACGGAAAATTAGTTGAACCAGCCTGGGCCATTCCATTGTTCACAGAATTCTGCTGCAACTTTTTATTTTCCATTTCTATCTTCTCACGTTCTGTTCTATCCCTGGCTTCTTTGATTAATTTATCAATGGTTTTTTCTCTTAATTTTTCATTGTCCGCCAATCTTAACAAACTATCCTTTTCTTTGATGTTAACTAGGTGCTTAATCAGCTCATTAAGAACCAGATTTTTTTCCTGAACAAATTTATAGTTTGGATGAACCGGGTCTATGGTTCTGGCAGCACTGTCGTAATACACCTGAGCGTTTTCATAATCCTGACGCTTAAAATACAAATCAGCTAATGCTAAATAGGCACTGCTTTTTATTCCGGCATCTGTTCCTCTCGAACGCAGACAATTGGTATATTCTGCAATAGCGCCTATATCATTTTTATCCGCCAGTTCAAGATTGCCCAATTCAAAGTAGATCTGATCAAAGTACTCGATGTTTTTATCATCTCTGAGCATATCTCTGAGCACCATCTTAGCATTCTTTACTTCCGAACGGTTCTTCATGTTGATGGCCTTAGCCATGTTCAACTTAGCATTGAAAGCAAACTCGTAAGGTGGATTCAGTTTTATCACTTTTTTGTATCTCACTAACGCATCCGGATTGCGTTTGTTAAGCGCGTATAGTTGAGCAAGAACGAAATTGTATCGAGTCTTCTGTAGTTTGTTTTTAACATTGGGAATGGCAGTTTCAAGCAGTTTGATGGCCTGAGGATATTTTCCCATTTTGATATTAACTGCAGCTCCGGCAATGTCGAGCTGAGTTTTAAGTTTGGCTGGAAAATCTTTCTTGCTACTCAGCTTCGTATACAAAGCTTCTGCATCTTCATTCTTACCTTGTAAAATGTAGGTCGTGATAATATTGATTTCGGCCTGAGCGGCAGGCATGGTGTTCTTGTAATTGCCAAGCACATATTCATAAACTTCAACGGCAGAATAAAAATCACCTTTGTACAAATGGGCATCCCCCATCAAAAGGTAACTATCGTCTACCCATTTGGATTTTGAATGACGATCGATGATATGCGAACACTTCTTAATCACCTCATCCATTTTAGAGGCATTGCTTTTTAATGTGTTTGGATCTGAAACCGGATACAGAGACAGTACGTCTTTGAAATTATCCTTGTAGCCCAGAATGCTCAGCTCTTTGGCATCACTTACCAGTAAATTGGCATTGTAGTAATAGTTGTAATGAGAAACCGAGTTATGCCATTGTTTGGATAACCATGATTGTGCTGTGAGATTGAAAGCCGACAGCAACACCAAAACATAGAGATTTTTTAATTTAAACAATTTTATTCTTCGGTTAAAACCTATTAACTTTGAAAACGCAAATTTATTATTTGCAGACCATTTTTTTACATGGAACGTAAACAAAACAGGAGAAAATTATTAAAAAAGCTAAAAAACAGGTACCGCCTACTGATAATTAATGAAACGAACCTGCAGGAAAAGACTTCTTTAAGTCTAACACCCTCTAACGTTTTATTGATTGGATCGGCTGGTTTACTGCTATTTTCCTTGATTTCCTGGGGGATTTATACTTTGTTCCCTGGCGTGAAAGATTATGCCCCTGGATACGGACAAAACTTTGACGGTAAAATGAAAAATGAGGTGCTAAAAAAAATCAGCACCCTCGAAAACGAGTTATTAATGGCTAAAAAGCGCGAATTGGCCATGAAACAAATAATCAGTGGCGAAGAAGTAACAGCCTATGATATCCCTTATAAAGCTGAGAAAAGCAGGGATGTCGAATTAACTATTAACGACACTAAGGCAGAGGGCGAAAGAGTTAAAGACGCCAATGCCAAAATAGAAAGAGCTAAGGAAAACGATGCCAAATCTGCCGCCGATAACCGCACCATCGTTAACAATGGCAGCGCAGATGCCGGAGAGGAACAAGACTTGCTGGGAAGTGAATTTTTGTTTTTCACCCCTATAAAAGGTAATGTCTCTGAAGGTTTCAACAACCGCTCACATCCATCTTTGGATATCACGCCTAACACCGATGAGTCTGTAAAAGCGACCATGGATGGTACAGTAATTTTTAGCGGCTGGACGCCTGAATACGGTTATATTGTATCAGTACAACATCAAAACAACTGGTTGTCTATCTATAAATACAACGCCGCCGTTTATAAAGAACTGGGCACTTATGTAAAAGCCGGTGAAACCATTGGCATTACTGGCTATACCGATAAAGACAATCCCAAAAAGCGCCTCCGTTTTGAATTATGGCACAATGGAATCGCAGTTAATCCTTTAAATTATATAGTTTTTTAATATTATTGCAAACATGTTGAACAAAAGCACCAAAAATGACTCTGCACAGAGCACGGCCTTAAATATGATTGGTCTGGGTACTCTAATTAAAGGTGACCTGACTTCTGACGGTGACTTAAGAATTGATGGTAAAATAGAAGGTAATGTGATTTCTAAATCTAAGATTGCCATGGGTGCCAGTGCCGAAATCAGAGGCAACGTCAATGCCAGAAGTGCTGATATATCAGGTAAAATAGATGGTGATGTGGTGATTAATGAGACCTTGTTCTTAAGATCTTCTGCTAAAATAACGGGTAATATCACTACCGCAAAACTGGTCATCGAGAGTGGTGCTGAATTTAATGGCACATGTATCATGAGCAATAAGCCTTTAAAGGCCAACGATTAATCATTGAAAGAAAGAAAACCTCTTCCGGATTATGCCAGATATTCAGCTCTGGGACTTCAGATGGCGGTTTTTATTGTCATTTGTACCTTTGCCGGTAAATACTTCGATAGTTTTAAACTTCTAAAATTTCCCCTGTTTACAATAAGCGGACTTATCCTCGGGGTATTTGGGGCTATGTACTATATGATCAAACAGTTAAAATAACATGAAACAGTTTCTTCCTTTTATATATGTATTACTCGCACAGTTGTTGCTGACCTGGTTGTTTCCGGGACTTGCCACCGACTATAGAGATAAAATCAGTATAAGCATCATTGTGGGCCTTTTTTGTCTGGTTTTTGTTTTAGGAACCATCCGTTTGTCGACCGCTTTGAATGTTTCTCAATCACAATTTAACGCCAGGTATTTCGGATCCATGGGACTGAGAATGTTAATGGCATTGATTTTAATAGCTATATACCTGAAAACCAGCAATGTAATAAACAAAGTCGGCAGTATTTTTTTGTTAATCTCATATTTTGTTTACATGGGTTTTGAAATTCGGATTATCCTTCATAAATTGCGCACCAATTCAGAAAAATCCCAAAATACTGATGATGCCCGAAAATAAAGGACTTTCCATTTTTAAAAGAATTCAATTTTTGTTTCTTTTTATATTTTTTGTGCTGTTTTCGTCACAAAATGCATTAGCCAATGCACACGAAACCAGTCACGATTCTGCTTCTGTATCAAATACAGAACATCATGGAGCAGCTGCAGGACATCATGAGGAGGAAGCTTTCAATCCGGGCAAGATGATTCTTGACCACGTAAAAGATGCTCACGACTGGCACATAATGGATGTTAATGGTCATGCCGTTAGCGTTCCGCTTCCAGTAATTATATATGACAATGGCCTACACATGTTCCTGTCATCTAAATTTGAACACGGTCACGCTACAGTTGAAAGCAAAGGTAATTTCTACAAACTTCACGAAGGTCACATTTACAAAACAGAAGCTGACGGTCAGATCCATTTAGATGCTAAAGGTGTTGCTTCTAATGTTCAGCCTTTGGATTTATCTATTACTAAAAACGTATTTGCTTTAATATTCGGTGCTACCTTATTAGCTTTATTATTAATAAATGTTGGTAATACCTATAAGAAAAGAGGTTCAGGTGCTCCAAAAGGCTTCCAGAACTTAATTGAAATTGGTGTTCTGTTTGTTAAAGACGAAGTAATAAAACCATCAGTTGGTAAGCACTACGCCAGATTTGTGCCATTGTTACTGACTATTTTCTTCTTTATCTTCATCAACAACTTAATGGGTTTGATTCCAATTTTCCCATTTGGTGCTAACTTAACTGGTAACATTGCTGTTACTATGGTATTAGCAATTGTTGTCTTTATCGTTGTTAACTTCTCAGGTAATAAACATTACTGGAAACATATTTTCATGCCGGATGTACCGGTAGCACTTTGGATTTTGTTGATTCCAATTGAAATCCTTGGTGTTGTGTTAAAACCATTCGTATTGATGCTGCGTTTGTTCGCTAACATCACTGCAGGTCACATTATCATTTTAGGATTTTTCAGTTTAATTTTCATCTTCGGACAGAAGAACATAGTAGCTGGTTACGGTTCAGCAGTATTCTCTGTGGCATTTACTTTATTTATGAGTGTGCTTGAGTTGCTGGTTGCTTTCTTACAGGCTTATGTATTCACCTTGCTAGCCTCTTTATACATTGGTTCAGCGACTGAAGAACACCATCACGCAGAAGAACATCATTAATCAATTTCAAACAATAAAATAAAACCCAAATAATATGTCAATTTTAGAAATTCTATTACAAACAGCTACAGCTGCTGATCCATCAAAATTAGGTGCTGCTATCGGTGCTGGTCTTGCTGCAATCGGTGCAGGTATCGGTATTGGTAACATTGGTAAAAGTGCTTTAGAAAGCATTGCACGTCAACCAGAATCAACCGGTGACATCAGAGCAAACATGATCGTTGCTGCTGCGCTTGTTGAAGGTGCGGTGTTCTTTGCGATCGTACTTTGTCTTTTGATATTGTTTGTATAATAATATCAGATAAACGAATTGGCAAGGGGTTTGAAAAGACCCCTTGCTTTAACTTATTTAAAAAACAACAACCATAAACAATAAATAATGGAATTAGTATTACCTGGCTTAGGTCTAACGTTCTGGATGGTATTAGTTTTCGGTATCTTAGTATTCTTACTAAAGAAATTTGCCTGGAAACCTATCCTGACAGCCCTGAGCGAAAGAGAAAATTCGATTGAGGTAGCGCTTAAATCAGCTGAGCAGGCACGCGAACAAATGTCGAAACTGCAAAGCGACAATGAGCTTTTATACAAGCAAGCCAGGGAAGAGCGCGATCAAATCCTTAAAGAAGCTCGCGAAATGAAAGATAGTATCATCAGTGAAGCCAAAAAATCTGCAGAAGAAGAAGGCAAACGTATGATACAAAAAGCAAGCGATGAAATCAACAAGCAAAAAGCCAGCGCTATTGCCGAGTTGAAAGGTCAGGTTGCCAGTTTATCTGTTAACATAGCTGAAAAATTAATCAATAATCAGTTATCAAATTCAGAAGAGCAACAAGCCATCATTGCCAAACAAGTCAATAATCTGAACAATAACCAACAAGCTATCGCTTAAGCATGTCTGAAACAAAGATATCCAATAGATACGCGCAAGCTCTGATGCAGCAAGCCATTGCAGATAATAAATTATCTGTGGTAGCAGGTGATATGTCTGATATAAGCATGACATGCCGCAGCAGCAAAGACTTGAGCAATGCCCTTAAGAATCCAATCATCAATCCTGCACAGAAAATGTCTGCAATATTGGCGATTTTCTCTAAAACCGATAAATCGACTCAGGACTTCCTAAAACTGGTTTGCGGTAGAAACAGAGAAAGCATTCTTCCGGATATTGCTGATGCATTTCTAAACCTTTACAGAAAACAACAAGGTATCGAAAAAGTAGTGGTACAAACAGCCACTCCTTTAAATGACAGCGATAAAAAAAGCATACAGGCATATGTTCAGCAGCAGACCGGTGCTAAATCGGTTGAACTGCATACAGAGATAAACGCTGCCGTAATCGGTGGTATGGTTATCAAATTTGGTGACAATTTATTGGACACCAGCATATCAGCTAAACTAAGAAAACTTAAAAAGGAATTAAACATAGCATAAAAAACAATAATCATGGCAGAAATAAGACCTGATGAAGTTTCAGCAATTCTGAAACAACAAATAACAAACTTTAAAACCGAAGCCGAATTAGAACAAGTTGGTACGGTTCTTCAAGTGGGTGACGGTATTGCTCGTATCCACGGTCTCACTCAAGTACAATCTGGTGAGCTGATTGAATTCGAAAATGGTATGAAAGCCATTGTACTGAACCTTGAAGAAGATAATATTGGTGCCGTATTGTTCGGTAGCAGTACACAAATTAAAGAAGGTGATACTGTAAGAAGAACAGGTAAAATCGCGTCTATCAATGTAACTGAAAGCATGCTTGGTCGTGTTATCAATACACTTGGTGAACCGGTTGACGGTAAAGGTGAATTAACTGGCGAAAAATACGAAATGCCATTGGAACGTAAAGCTCCGGGTGTATTGTTCCGTGAACCAGTTAAAGAACCACTTCAAACAGGTATTAAAGCGATTGACGCTATGATTCCTATCGGTAGAGGTCAGCGTGAGTTGATCATCGGCGACCGTCAGACTGGTAAAACAGCTGTGGCTATCGATACCATCATTAACCAAAAAGAATTTTACGATAAAGGTAAACCAGTATATTGTATCTATGTAGCTATCGGTCAGAAAGAGTCTACTGTTAAACAAGTAGTAAAAACTCTGGAAGAAAAAGGTGCTATGCCATACACAGTGGTTGTATCTGCTCCGGCTTCTGCTCCTGCTCCATTGCAGTTCTTTGCTCCAATGGCTGGTGCTGCTATCGGTGAGTTCTTCCGCGACAGAGGTTTGCCTGCATTGATCGTTTATGATGATTTATCTAAACAAGCGGTAGCTTACCGTGAGGTATCTTTGTTGTTAAGACGTCCACCAGGACGTGAGGCTTACCCAGGTGACGTGTTCTATCTGCACAGTCGCTTGCTTGAAAGAGCTTGTAAACTGAATGCTTCAGATGAAATTACCTCTAACATGAACGACTTACCTCCATCTCTGAAAGGTAAAGTTAAAGGTGGTGGTTCATTAACAGCACTTCCAATTATCGAAACTCAGGCCGGTGACGTGTCTGCTTATATCCCAACCAACGTAATCTCAATTACCGATGGTCAGATTTTCCTTGAGTCTAACTTGTTCAACAGTGGTGTACGTCCTGCGATTAACGTAGGTATCTCTGTATCACGTGTGGGTGGTTCTGCTCAAATTAAATCAATGAAAAAAGTAGCAGGTACTCTGAAACTTGACCAAGCTCAATACCGTGAGCTGGAAGCGTTTGCTAAATTCGGTTCTGACCTGGATGCTGCTACTAAATCAGTACTTGAAAAAGGTTCAAGAAACGTAGAAATCCTGAAACAAAATCAGTATTCTCCATTGAGAGTTGACCAACAGGTTGCTATCATCTACCTTGGTACTAAAGGTGCTGTAAACAGTGTTCCAGTTAATAAAGTTCGTCAGTTCGAAGCTGAATTCCTGGAAGTACTTGAAAGCAAACACAAAGATTTGTTAAACAACCTTGCTGCCGGTAAAATTGACGATGCAATCACCGCTCAGTTAGAAGAAGTAGCAAAACAAGTTGCTAATAACTACAAAGACTAATCAATCCATTTAAATGGCGAACTTAAAAGAAGTAAGAATCAGGATCAGTTCCACTATCTCAACCCAGCAGATCACTAAAGCGATGAAGCTTGTTTCTGCTACTAAGTTGAGAAAGGCTCAATCCGCCATTTTTCAAATGCGCCCTTATGCTGATAAGCTGAATGGTGTATTGAAAAATCTGGGTGATTCTGCAGACGATGAAAAATTGTCTAAATATTTTAAAGAACAAGCGCTTGATCGTGTTTTACTTATTGTGGTAAGCAGCGACAGAGGTCTTTGCGGTGGCTTTAATGCCAATATCACTAAAAGAACAAGAGCTTTGTTAGGTGAAGAGTATGCTGAACTGGTTGCAAAGAAAAAAGTTGATCTTCTGTTTGTTGGTAAGAAAGCGTATGAGTTCTTCAAAAAACATGACCTGAACATCAATACTGATTTCATGGGTACTTTTGCAAACTTAAATGCTCAGACTGGTTTCGAAGTCGGTGATTATATCATGGAACAATTCCTGAATGGTACCTACAGCAGAGTTGAAGTTGTTTACAACAAATTCAAAAATGCCGCTACTCAGATTGTTACTAATGAAGTATTACTGCCTGTAACTTTAAAAGCCTCTCAGACAAAAGCCACTAACAATGATTATATCTTCGAACCAAATAAAATTGAAATTCTCGAAGAATTAATTCCAAGATCTATCAAAACTCAGTTATACAGAAGCTTCCTTGATTCTTTCGCCAGCGAACATGGTGCCAGAATGATCTCTATGGATAAAGCTACGGATAACGCGGGTGAGATTCTGAAACAGTTAAAACTGATTTACAACAGAGGCCGTCAGGCTGCCATCACCAACGAAATCTCTGAAATCGTAGGCGGTGCTGCTGCTTTGAATGGTTAATCTTAATAAAGACTATAGTAAAAGCCTTTCGGAAACGGAAGGCTTTTTTTTTATTATGCGTCGTTCATCTACAAATTCCCTAATTTTGACCCACAATGAAAAAAATTCTACTTTCTATCATCCTCCTTTTTTCTATTAACACCTACGCTCAGATTACGCTGGAGCATGTCCATGTTATCGCTACCGGAAGACTATACACAGAAGCTACTGACAATGCTTCACACAAGCATGCTGCCTCTGGTGCTTCCAAAATGTGGGACTACTCTAATCTAAAAGCCTCAAGCAAAGACAGTATCCGTTTCGGAATGCCATTCTGGTACAAAGGTCATACCTACTTCCCACAAAGTAATTATGCATTAATCAGTTCTAATGATACCTCTGTAGTGCAATTTGCAGAACTTACTAATTCTGCCTTCTACAGTCACGGTTACTACTCATCAAGTGACACCTCTGAAACCATTTTCAGACTTAAGTCGAAACTATTTGCCTTCCCTTCTACCTATAACAGCAGTTTCAATGAATCACTTATTTATCCTGGCCTGAGCATTGGTTTGGGCTTTGACCCAGATTCTACCGGACCAATCCCAAAAATTGATTCTATGCAAATTTCAACTGGTTTCGACCGCAAAGCTACCATGGATGGCTGGGGAACACTTAAAACGCCACTGGGATCTTTCAATAGTCTTAAACAAACCACCCTTCAGGTTGCCAGACAAATTGTCTTTGTAAAAACCAATGGTGCATGGATTAATGCCAGTCCTGCCATATTAAATTTATTCGGTATTACTTTACCTGCTCCAGATTCTTCTTATAGCGTAGAATTCATGACCAATAGTGGCGGCATCGGTGTGCCTTTGATGTCTTATAGCTATTTACCAAAAGACACCAGCATTACTGATATCACATGGTTATATGCCATGCCTCGCAAAAGCAGTCTCCTTAGTGTTTTAGACGAAACTGCTAATGTCTATCCCAATCCGGCCAATGACTTTATTAAAATTCAGTCAGAAACAGCTGTTAGCTTTGATTTATACAACCAGTTTGGTGCTTTGATTCTATCTGATAAAATCCAAAACGACACCCCGGTAAATATAGAAAACCTGAGTTCAGGTGTATACTTTATACAATTGAAGAATACCAATCAGGAGCTTGTTCACGCTCAAAAACTACTGATCAATTAAATTGATTAGCATAAACAACATCTGAATGCAGAGCTGAAGAAGTCTTTAAATAGGACTTGTGAGGATAATAGGCAAACAGACAAGTGCCATTACTGATGGTTTGCGACAGAGAACTGATAATAGTCTCTGAAACCGCTGGGCAACCTAAGCTGCGACCCAATCGCTTATTGGCTTTAATAAAAGATTCACTGACATAATCTGCGCCGTGGATGACTATACCCCTTTGAAGGGCATTGCCATTATATCGCTTTTCCAGTCCGTTCATTCGGATGGATAAATCGTGCTTGCCACTGTATATTTCGCCCGTAACAAAAAAGCCTAAACTTGTCTGGAAAGAGTTTTCAATATTGGAAAACTTTCTGGCAAACTCTTCACCTGAATTGCGACCATGCGCCACCAGTTCATGAAACAGCAACCTGGTTTGCTTTAAATCAATCACCCATAAACGTTTGGCATTGGCCGACAATGAATAATCGATAAAAGAGATAATGTTCTTTTTGTTCAATAAACCCTGACCGGCATAATAGGCATAACCCTTCATGGCATAATCGAAAACCTTTCTGGATGGTCGGTTAAGATCGCTGAACACCTTCACATATAATGAATCGCAGTATGACTTAAACCTGTCTGATGATGTGTAGAAATACTCAACTACATCGTTCTCGCAAGCATCCGCTGATTCGGTTTCACCATCACTTTCAGGGATTTGCAGCATGTTAAACTTCCCTTCGTCTAAAAAAGTAAACGAAAGTAAGCAAAAAATACCAAAAAACGCTGATAATGTGACTGTTACGCGCATATAAAGTCTGCAAATTTACGATTTATCAACGAGTTTATCAACAAAATATTGTAAAATGGGCATTATATTCTTGTTAAGTGTCTTTTAACACTGTGCATTTGAGGCCTTAAAGCACAAATTACCACACCATTGACTCTGCATTATTTTTCTACCAATGAATGCCCTCAAATGCTTATTTTTGCGTTTTAATCTGAATGTCATCAACCAATATGTCAAACACCAGCCTTATAGCGGCCATTGAGGAAGAAGTACTAAAACTCGAACGCAAACTAAATCCAGAAAATAAAGACCTTATTTCTAACTGGGATGCTTTGGTAGAGAAATACAAAAACGAGGATTATATCTTCAAAGTCAGAGACAAAGAAATCAAAATTAAAACTCATACCGAAAGTTTGAGTCATACTCAGGTGGCGAAGGTGGCTATGCCTAAATTCAAGGCCTGGGGCGATAGATTGAGATGGCAGCTTCAGGAAAATGTTCCTGGCGAATTCCCATATACTGCTGGTATTTACCCTTTCAAACGCGAAGGTGAAGATCCAACCCGTATGTTTGCTGGCGAAGGCGGACCAGAGAGAACCAACCGCAGATTCCACTACGTGAGTTTGGGCATGCCTGCGAAACGTTTATCTACGGCCTTTGACAGCGTTACCCTTTATGGAAATGATCCGCATGTCCGTCCGGATATCTATGGTAAAATTGGTAATTCAGGTGTTAGCATTTGCTGCCTGGATGATGCCAAAAAACTATACAGTGGCTTTAATCTGGCCGACGCAAAAACATCGGTGTCCATGACTATCAATGGTCCTGCCCCAATGTTACTAGGCTTCTTCATGAATGCTGCCATCGACCAGCAATGCGAGCTTTACATCAAGAAAAATGGTTTAGAGAACGAGGTCAAAGAAAAAATCGCTGCAATTTACAAAGCAAAGAACCAGGCTGTTCCTGTTTATCAGGGACCCTTACCAGAAGGCAATGATGGCTTAGGCCTTATGCTACTGGGTGTTACTGGCGACCAGGTATTACCAGCAGATGTCTACAACGAAATAAAAACCTATACCCTCTCGCAAGTAAGAGGTACTGTGCAGGCAGATATCCTTAAAGAAGATCAGGCGCAAAATACCTGTATCTTTAGTACCGAATTTGCTTTGCGTTTGATGGGTGATGTACAGGAGTATTTTATTACAAACAAGGTAAGAAACTTCTACTCTGTTTCTATCAGTGGTTACCACATTGCAGAAGCTGGTGCTAATCCAATCACGCAGTTAGCCTTTACGCTAGCCAATGGTTTTACTTATGTCGAATACTACCTGAGTCGTGGTATGGACATCAACGAATTCGGACCAAACCTATCTTTCTTCTTCAGCAACGGAATCGACCCGGAATACGCCGTTATTGGTCGTGTCGCCAGAAGAATCTGGGCCAAAGCTATGAAGCTAAAATACGGTGCTAACGAGCGCTCACAGATGTTGAAATACCACATCCAAACCAGTGGAAGAAGCTTACACGCACAGGAGATTGATTTTAACGATATCCGTACAACCTTACAGGCCCTTTACGCTATTTACGATAACTGTAACAGTTTACACACCAATGCTTACGACGAGGCCATCACAACGCCTACTGAAGAATCGGTAAGAAGAGCCATGGCTATACAGTTAATTATTAACCGCGAGTTAGGTTTAGCGAAAAACGAAAATCCAATGCAGGGCTCGTTCATTACCGAAGAGTTAACCGACCTGGTAGAAGAAGCTGTTATGTCTGAGTTCGATAGAATCACCGAGCGTGGCGGAGTTCTTGGCGCTATGGAAACCATGTACCAGCGAAGTAAAATTCAGGAAGAAAGTTTGTACTACGAAACCTTAAAACACACTGGCGAATTCCCAATCATTGGTGTAAATACTTTCTTAAGCAGCAAAGGTTCTCCAACTGTTTTACCAAAAGAAGTTATCAGAGCTACTGAAGAGGAAAAACAATACCAGATCAATATGCTTGAATTGTTGCACCAGCGCAATAAGGAAGTCATCGAACACCAATTGAGACATATCCAGCAAGAGGCTATCAAAAACAACAATATTTTTGAAGGTTTAATGGAAGCTTGTAAAGTTTGCTCTTTGGGTCAGATTACCTCTGCCCTATTTGAAGTTGGCGGACAGTACCGCAGAAACATGTAATTAGTCTTCGACGATTGTCGCTGTAACTTCTTCAGATGCCTGTTTGCGCTTTAATACCAGAGCAGCAAT
>JAIXYV010000111.1 GCA_027490055.1 Bacteroidota bacterium
AAGAAAATCATGAATAATTATTTCAAAGGCTGATAGAGAATATCATGTTCCTGATTGCCATAATGGAATCTTATTGTAACCTGGTCGGGGATAGCGATGTTGTTTTTGGTGAAATACAAAGGTAGCGTTGACAGATCAAAACAAACAGGTTTGTTAAACACAGCCTGACAGGTAAAACCATTGCTTATTTCTTCAACTTTCGCTTCAAAGACTAATGGGTCGCCAGGATGTTGGGTAGGGAGTTCACTGATTAAAAGTCTGAAGTTGATAGGATCTTCGGCGCTGCAACCAGAAAAATAAGCTTCTGTTTGCAAACTGTGATTTGTGATCGTAGCGGGTTTAATGGCGCGAGAAAAAAAGTGACTAAAATCCTCAGGGGCGAAATTGATGCCGAAACAATTGTTAGAAGTCTGAGC
The DNA here is from genome assembly GCA_027490055.1 of Bacteroidota bacterium. Taxonomy (GTDB): domain Bacteria; phylum Bacteroidota; class Bacteroidia; order NS11-12g; family UBA955; genus JABMMZ01. The sequence goes on from JAIXYV010000111.1 coordinate 417, forward strand.
AATTATTTCAGTCAGGCAAATAATCTCAATACATTTATAAACAGGTGTGCCGCATCTGCCAACTTTTTCAGTGGTATCAAGGTCACCAAAACAGCCAGTTCCGCACCAGTCGCATGCCACTTCTTTAAAGGCCAGTTTGTATAGTTTTCCGGGTACTACTTTAGACGAAAAATCGTTCCAGTTTTTGGCCAGATAAAATACCTGAGAAGGCGCAAAACTGCTGATGAGGTTGTCGCCAATAAAATGGGCATAGCCATATTGAGAGACATCTGCAGCCAGAACAGTTACGGCATTGTCGCATGGATTAGGGTCTTTGTCAGTGTCTTTACAAGAAGTGATGAACAAGCTGCAAATTAGCAGTGGGAATAACAGTGTTTTTAAATGTTTCATATGTTGGATTCTTTATTACTTATAAGACTTTTAAAATTTCGGTTTTGTTGCAAAGGTATTTATTTAATTTTCAACCCTGACAGGGAGTTTCATTTTAAAATAATTGTTTCTCTCTACGATGCCTTTCAGATATAAAAATTATTTAGTCAATCGATATCTGATTCCTGCATTTAAACCAAAGTTCTGATAGCCAGTAGAAACAACGCTGTTTTCAATATCAGATAGCGATTGGGCGTAGGTGGCATTAAGGTACCAGCTGTATTTCTGTCCGAAGAAATCGCGACTAATTCCGATGCCTGCATTGAACGACATATGAAAGTTTTGAATAACACTTTTGTCAGCAATCGGAGTTTTAACATAGTAGCCAGACAACTGACTGTTGATGCCTTTGTTATAAAGAAGAAAGTGACTTCTTACACCGGCTCCGTAAATTAAATGCCAGCGATTCAGACTAAAACTTTCGCGCCAGTATTCGAGCGGAATACTCAGATATCTGAAGCTGTTTTTGACCATACCACCTTCGCCAGCGGCAAAGCTATCGCTACTATTGTAGTCGAAATTGCTATTGCGGCCAGCACTGCCGATAAGTGAATTCTGATTAACGTTGTACACTTGAATAGCGTAATTAATTTGTTGATAGTAAAGACCTGTTTTTATGCTAGCAGATTTTCTCTGAACACTGTAAGTCACCCCGATTTGTAGTCCAGGAAGTGCTTTATCGGTCTCATTGCGCTTGTATTCATTTGGGTTAGACGGAGATGGCGGTCCGTTGAAAGCTGCCGTATTCGAATAATTGACTTTAGTACGAGTATCTGTGTAGTAGGAAGCCAATTCCAAACCAAGGTAATGTTTCAATTGTCTGTTGCTTTCGTTTTTAATTTCTTTTTTGCTTTTAAAGGTTTTAATCGAACTGTCTTTTTTCAAAACAGGTGTCGTATCGATGGTGACTATCTCATACTCTGGCGCTGGAATAGGAGCAGTCATTTCTGGCGCTATTGCATCTGATGTGGTATTGTTAACGAATACCCTGTTTGCCGGAATTCTCTCTGCTTTGCGAATGACCGGAATTGGGGCTTTAATCACAGTGCGTTGCGGCGCAGTAATTTCGGGTAGTATCTTAGTGCTTGTATTAGGAGCAGTTGTTTTCACTAACGAATCTCCTGCTAAGGATGCGGATTGTTTGGTCACTAGCTCGGAGCCACTGTTGCTGTCAGTTGTAATAGCCGATTTTGAAGGATTATAGTGCAAAAGACTTAAGGTGCCTGAAATGGCGATGCAAGCCGCACTTAACCAGATCCAAAGTGCGCGTCTTTTTTTCTTTTCGCTTGGTAAAGCACTGGCAATAGCCTCCCAGTTGCCTGCTTTTGGAGTAGGTGAGAACTGTGACGAATGGTCTTTGAGAATATCTTCAAATGATTTTTGGGGCATAATGAATCTGGTGTTTAACTTTGAGTATGGAGGCCAGTTTTTGTTTGGCTCTCATGTATTGTGAGCGGACTGTCACTTCTTTGATATCCAGCATAGCGGCAATTTCGGGGTATGAGTAGCCTTCGATGGCGTAGAGGTTGAGGATGGTTCTGAAGCCTGTCGGCAATTGGGCTATTTCATTCATAATAAAATCGACATCATACTGTTCGTTGATGTTGGGCGGCGCAATGGGTTCGGTAGAGGTATCCAATTCTGACAGTTCATTCAATTTGTATTTTTTAAGGTAATCGATAGAGGTTCTGACAGCAATTTTCTTGAGCCATCCATCGAAAGAGCCTTCAAAGCGGTAGAGGTGCAGGTGTTTAAAAATGCGTATAAAAGCCTCTTGCAGCAGATCGTTCGCCGTATCATAGTCACCGGCAAAGCGGTAGCAGATACCCAGCAGTTTTGCCGAGTACAGTTGATAGAATTCGAACTGTGCTTTTCTGTCGTTATTCTTACACGCGTTAATTAAATTCTTCTCAAACAGTCGTTGCTTTTCCTCCTTCTGCATGTGTTAGTACCTTGCGCAAACAGTACCGCTAATTTACCTATTAGACTTGTAAAAATTCGATTTTGTTGCAAGGGGGGTGTTTTTTTGACACATATGTGTTGATTTGGTTCGATTGTATATATCTGACAAAATAGGTAACCATGGAAATAATTGAATTTAATTAATAATATTTGATTAAGAATACAATCATGTTAGAGGGTATATTTGCACACAAGAGAATGTGAAAACACTAAAAATATGAGAACAATAACATCTGTTTTATTAATTTTCATCGTACTATCATGTGCTAATTTAAACGCACAAGTATATGAGTTAGGCATTGGAGGTGTAATGCCTGGCGGTTTTCCTAATGGGGTTAATATTCATGGTTTCGGGGGAGTAAGGTTTGGTCAGAAATTTGTCATAGGCATAAGTGCCGATTACGTTAAATTAAATAGTCAGAAAACTACTCATCCATTACTCATTGATAATGGTTCATGGAATAGGATACGAATTCACCCAGATACATTTCAAAATGTAGAAGAAGAAAATTTATACTCTTTTTTTTTTTTTTTTATTGAACCAAGATTTTATAAGATAAAAGACAAGTCCAGATTTTTCTTTTGTCCATCAATTGGAGTAGGTTTTTTTCAACAGATCAATAACTTTAGTCAAGTTAGCAAAGATTATTACGAGTATGGAACCTTCAGAGCTTTTAATCCTTTTTTGGGTTTTGAACTAGGTAAAGAATTTCCTCTGAAGAAAAATAAAAACTTAGCCATTCAATTTGGCGTTTCTTCCAAATTATATTTTGGTACAGGAATTATCTATGATGCTTATTCGGCACCATTCACCAAATCAAAAATTATTCTTAAAGGCAGACTAGGCATTGTTTACCGTCTGTGATTACATATTTATTGTTTTTGATAAAAGGAATTGTCTTGGTACCACATGTAAAAATTCGATTTTGTTGCAAGGTGGGTATTTTTTTTGACACATAGGTGTTGATTTGGTTCGTGGATGTATAGACGTTGGAGCATGTTAAAATGAGAGGAGCTAACCTTTCTCCGGCACCGCTGAGGCCGGTCTACCTGGAACCATTCGTGTTCCAAACATGATTGTGGAGCATCGCCGATGCGGGATGTTTTTCTGTTGGAGCATGTTTAAGGCAGGTGTATATTTTCGGTAACGTTGGTGTAAATCACCATGCACCGTTACAGGTTTTTTAGACGCAGATCTTTTTTTTGACACATAGAATTTTGTTGGTCCGATAGAATATGAGTAGACATAGAACACATTAAGATTTTGCAACCATCATGTTTACGTTAGCCTCGCTCTGCGAGTTGTTCGGAGGATTGAGGAATATTGTTTTTTAAC
>JAIXYV010000079.1 GCA_027490055.1 Bacteroidota bacterium
AATGGAGTAGTAGACATAGAACACATTAAGATTGTTCTCCATTCAATAATCCGTTAGTCTCGCTCCGCGAGATGTTTGAAGTATTGATGAAGATTTGATCTTTAACATATAGAGCTTCGTTTAGACTCAAAGCTTAATGCATCAGCGATGCTGCACAAACTTTCATTAAAGAAGGATAAACTATCCAGACCGGCCCCAGCGGTGCCGGTAATGAGCGCGAGTCCATTTATTGAAATCATTTGTAGAAGTTGGCATATTAGGCCCCTCCGGGAGGTAGTCGCAGATTCCGCAGATGTTTTTTATCCCGCCAATCCAACACGTGCTTCAATCATGCTCTGCATGATCTTAGCACTGATGTCGCAGATTTCGCCGCAAGAACATCGCCGCAAAATATTCAACACATTGGATGTAACGGTTTACAAGCGACAATATCAGCGTAATCCAATCCCGTTTTAACGGGATGGCCTTTGATATCATTAAATTGAAAATTTAATGAAGATAGGATGGAGAGAAAATCTGCGAGATCTGTGTTAGGCCCGCCGCAGGCGAACACAATTAGAGAGAGATATAGACGTTTCGATTTTCTTTAAACGACTATAAATATTTAAAATACGGATAATTGGTTTTAGATCCTGCAAATTTGTATCGGATTAGAGAATTATACAGATAAAAATAGAGCAATTAAAAACAGAGTGTAGTGAATCAAAAAATGGCGACTTGAGAATTTTTACGACGGTCCGTCCTGAAATTTGCACAAAAACCACCTGAATTTTTAAATGCCATTTTTAAGGCTTGCAGAATGAAGTATATCAAGGGTATAGACGATTTTAGGCGAGAAAAATGCTAAAAATAATAGCATTATGAAAGTGTTGATAGACTAAGGAGATATATTCATTGAATGCAAGTATTGATAAACCTTTTAGCATCGTATTGCTAAAAATAATAGCAGTGAATTTTCTGTTAATATCTAATCCAAATTGTGAATAATAGGAACGGTTAAATAACTTACTTCGTAACAATAATTTATGGCAGAATCAAGTGCAGAAAAATTAAAAGCGTTAAAGCTCACCATCGACAAACTCGAGAAGAGTTATGGAAAAGGTGTTGTAATGAAAATGGACGATAAGAATGTGGTTGCAGTGGATGTTATTTCTACTGGCTCATTTAGTCTGGATATGGCACTAGGTGTCGGTGGTTTTCCGAAAGGAAGAGTGATCGAGATCTACGGTCCGGAAAGTAGTGGTAAAACAACTTTGGCTATTAGCTGTATTGCTGAAGCTCAAAAGAAAGGTGGTATCTGTGCCTTTATTGATGCAGAGCATGCCTTCGATCAGTTTTACGCTCAGAAATTAGGCGTTAATACCTCCGATCTATTGATCTCTCAACCGGATGACGGGGAGCAGGCTCTAGAGATTGCAGATAACTTAATCCGTTCTGGTGCTATCGATGTGATCGTTATCGACTCGGTTGCGGCATTGGTGCCTAGAGCAGAGATTGAAGGCGATATGGGTGACAGCAAAATGGGTTTACAAGCCCGTTTGATGTCTCAGGCCTTGAGAAAATTAACAGGTACTATCAACAAAACTGGTTGTATTTGTATTTTCATCAATCAGCTGAGAGAAAAAATCGGTGTGATGTTCGGTAATCCAGAAACCACTACCGGTGGTAATGCCCTTAAATTCTACGCTTCTGTGCGTTTAGATATCCGTCGTATCGGTCAGATTAAAGATGGCGACGAAATCGTAGGTAACAGAACCAAAGTGAAAGTGGCTAAAAATAAAGTAGCGCCGCCTTTCAGAGTGGTCGAGTTCGATATCATGTATGGTAGAGGTATCAGCAGAGTAGGTGAGGTGCTGGATCTGTCAGTGGATAATGGTATCGTTCAGAAATCAGGTTCTTGGTTCTCTTACAATGGCACTAAATTAGGTCAGGGTAGAGACGCCGTTAAAGAATTGCTGGAAGACAACCACGAAATCATGGCTGAGATTGAAGCTAAATTAAAAGAGAAATTATTAACTGGTCAGATTCAGATTGCTGAAGATAGATCAGGCGAATAACAATAATTTGATTATGTGTGAAAAGGTCTGTTAGCAATAACAGGCCTTTTTTTATATATCTATCTCGCCAGAGAATACTTCAGTGGCAGGACCGCAAAGCCATACATCGGTATATGTTCCAGCTTCTTTATGAAACTTAACAACCAGGTTGCCTCCTGGTGTTTGTATCCCAATGGTATAGTCGCCGTCTGCTAAAGCTAATTGTTCGCTTAAGGCAATGGCTGAGGCTGTAACGCCGGTACCGCAACTTAAGGTTTCATCTTCTACACCACGCTCATAAGTGCGCACCAAGATTTGAAGTGGTTCTGAGCCGTTTAATATTTCAACAAAATTGACATTGATACCTTCATCGCTGAACTCGTTGTTATAGCGAATTAAAGTAGCTTCATCTACTATTTCCATGGTGTCAATGGCAGAGGCAAAAACAATATAATGAGGTGAGCCAGTATTAAGGACATAGTCTCTGCCACGTCTCGAAATTTGGGTGACATCCTGCATTTTTAGTTCAACAAAATCATCGTCCCATATGGCGTCGTGCGGACCATCGACGGCTAAAAACTTAGTAGTATGACCATCGAAAACCCCTAATCTTTTAGCAAAATCGACCATGCATCTACCACCATTACCGCACATAGTACTGATATTGCCATCGCTGTTGTAGTATACCATTTCAAAATCGTATCCAACTTTGTTTTGCAATAGCATCAAGCCATCGCCACCAATACCAAATTTAGGATGACAGAGATAGGCAACATCTAAGAGGTCATATAAATGTTCGCGGTTATCAATAATCACAAAATCATTGCCTGTACCCTGGTATTTTTTAAAATGCAGTTTCACTATTTTTGAGATAAAATAAATTGTGTCAAATTGTCGTCGAGAATAGGTTTGTATGGGGTAGCATCCGGACTAATGAGCAGGAGGTATACCTTGCCATTATCTCGCAAATAGAATTCGTTATTGATGATAAACAGACGAGCTGTGGCCTGATCGGCGCCATACAACTGAACGGTATTGCCCCAATATTTATAGCCTTTGAAATTGACTGGCGATTGCCAGAACTCGATAGTAATTTTAATGGCTGATGCCTTTTGATTCTTCTTTTTCGGTCCTTCAGTATCCACCTTGTCTGCTGTAGCAGGTTTGGTATTGGAATTAGAAGGCAGTTTGGATACCCCTAATTTTTTGCTGCCGTAATTGTTGTTGGTGTACGAAGGCGCTTCGTAGGCCAGACTGTATAGGTAAACACTGGTGTCTTTCAGTTTTTTCTCAGGGACAACATCGTATTTTTTGTCCTCAATTTTAAAGTTATCGGATTCTGCCATTCCAAGATCTTTGTCTGAGACATTGTCAATCGATGGTGCCGCACCAGCATCATCAGCTTCTTGGACAAGAGGTTCCATGACTTCGGAACTGCGATTCGATTCAATAGCATTGGTCTCGGTAAAGACTAACATACTATCAGTTGGTGTCGACTCACTTTTGGCTATTCCACTATCGGCACTTGGAGGCACGGGCATCAACTCAGCAGGTTTTTCGATGGCCAGTTCGTGTTCAGTTTTTGGCTGTATATAGAATTGAGTGACGGCATAGATACCGATAATGACCACAATAACGGCCGCTGCAGCCCATTGCATATTGCTGAAGCGTATAATTTTTCCTTTGCCAGTAGCAGGGTTGGCTGAATTTGCAAGAAACTGTTTGAGTTCGGCGCGAGCATGGTCTTTAACGCCTTCCACCATTAATTGATGAAGTGCAAAAGCCTCAGCGAATTCTGTATCCTCCTTCAGGCGTTTTTCAAAAGCCATGAGATCCGCATCAGAAAGTGTTCTTTTCAGATAAGCATTAAACAGGTCGGTATGTGATTCGTTATAGTTCAATGGCCTAAAAAATCTTGTTTGTTATACTGACTTAAGAAAAGGTGTTGCAATTGTTTAAAGCACTGGTGTTTTTTAGCTTTTGCGGTATCGGCACTGTTGTATTCGAGGGCAGAGGCTATGTCTGTCATATCGCGATTTTCGAAATAAAACATCGACAAAATCTGACGGCATTTATCGCCCAGTTGTTCCATCAGTTTAGCGATAATTTTAACATCCTGAGGATTCAAATTGTCAGTTGACTCTGTCAAATTTTCAGTCTGTATGTCATTCATAGAGGTCTGTCGCCCCATTTTATTCAGGCGTTTGAGCCATAGGTTTTTGGCAATAGCGAAAACGAAGGTGCTAAGTTTTGCAGACAACTGAAGGGTGCCGGATTGAATTTTTTCCCATACCGCAATGGTGGCATCCTGGAGGATGTCTTCGGCATCTGCTGTAGAGCCATTGTTTTTCAATATGTAGTTCCTAACCGCCATCTGATTGTCTTTGTATAACTGAAGCAAAGCCTGTCTGTCGCCGCCTTTTATAGCGAGTACCAGTTGCTCATCATTCAGTTTTTTTGTTTTCAGCACCTTGGTGGAAGTTTAATACAAGTTAATCGATAAAGGTAAATGCAACGAAACTAAAATTGTCGAAATTGCGTTACAAAAATAGTTAAAAAAGATTGGAACATCTTTTGAAAAAGATAAACAAGGAAAAATCAAATAGAATATGAAAAAAGTATTAGGAATTTTTGCTATTGCCCTGGCAGGCGGACTGGTAGCCCTGGGGATTAACAATGTTGTAGAACGCATTACCGAGCCAGCCAGTTTTGAGGCCATGCAGAAGAAGCATGCCATTTTTGCCAGCAATATAGAATCAGGTGGCAATGTTGGGTTTGATTTTGTTAAAGTATCAGAAGTAAGCACACCTGCCGTGGTGCATATAAAATCGTACTACGAGGCGAGCAAACAGACTATCCCTCAGGGCAAAGGCGGTCAGGTAGATCCATTCGATTTCTTCCGCGACCATGGATTTGATTTCGACGCGCCCCGCGGTCCGGGCATGGCTACAGGTTCTGGTGTTATTATTACCCAGGATGGCTATATCGTTACCAATAACCACGTGGTAGAGGATGCTACTAAAATGGAAGTGACACTTAACGACAAGCGCACTTACACGGCTGAATTAATAGGAACAGACAAAACCACCGATTTGGCTTTGATAAAAATTGACGAGAAGTCGCTGCACTTTATGTCATTCGGTAACAGCGATGACGTAAAAGTTGGTCAGTGGGTGGTAGCTGTCGGTAATCCGATGAACCTCACGAGCACAGTAACTGCAGGGATAGTGAGTGCCAAAGGCAGAAGCATCGACCTGTTGCGCCGCGAAGACAATCAGTATGCGATAGAGAACTTTATTCAAACCGATGCTGCCATCAATCCAGGCAACAGTGGTGGCGCATTAGTGAGTACCAGTGGTCAGTTAATTGGCATCAATACCGCGATTGCATCACAAACAGGATCTTATACCGGCTATGGTTTTGCGGTACCAGTGAATCTGGTTAAGAAGGTCATGGACGATTTGCTGAAGTTTGGTAAAGTACAACGTGCAGTTCTCGGTGTCGCGATTCAGGAGATTACTCAGGAAGTAGCGGATAAAGAAAGTTTAAAAGGACTTGACGGGGTCTTAGTTCAGCAGGTAACAGAAAACGGATCAGCTGAAAAGGCCGGTATCAAAAAGGGCGACGTGATTATGAAAGTCAATAATGTGAAGGTGAACAGTGTGTCATCTTTACAGGAAGAGATTGGGAAATACCGTCCCGGCGATAAAGTAACCATTTCGGTTAACAGAAAAGGCGAAGCCAAAGACATTGTAGTCACATTAAAAGGACTAGACGGCAAAGAAACAACCAGTATAGCGGATAAATCGGAGGTCAACTCCGTAAAAGGCGCCTCATTCGAGACTTTGAGCAAAGAAGAAAAAGACAAGTTGGGGGTAAAGAATGGTGTTAAAGTAGTAAGCGTTGGCGAGGGTCCGTTTAAAGGCAAGCTTCAGCCAGGCTTTGTGATCACTAAGATTGACAAGCAGGCCGTTTACACGGTTCAGAGTGTCAAGAGTATTATAGAGGCCGCAGAGGGGGCCGTATTGATTGAGGGCAAGAACTCAGACGGCACAGACAATGTGATCGGCTTGAAGTTAGGCGAGTAAAGAGTAATAGATAAGTTGATATAACAGAAAGGGGACTGCCGGGAGGTGGTCCCTTTTTTTGTGTTACAGGGAACCTAAACGTTTAAAAAAAATGGATAAATGGGTGAGATTGGCGTTGGGAGGGGTTTGAAAGGCGTTTGGATGTTTCCCCAACCTTCCAGGTTGTCAACCTGGAAGGTGGGGGAAAAGCGCCTATCCGTTTGATGTATTTTCTGAAGCGTGAGTGTTGGCGGGAGGGAAGGCGTTTGGGAAAAACACCGACCTTCCAGGTCGACGACCTGGAAGGTCGGTGTTAAATTATTAAACGTTTAAATCCCCCAATCGGAATAAAAATCGCATCCAACAAAAAAAGCCTTCTCGTTAGAGAAGGCTTTTAGTATTAGGTACTTTTTGTCTTTACGACGAAAAATTATTTACCGATTTTAGCCATTAGGTCAACGATACGGTTGCTGTAACCAGCTTCGTTATCGTACCAACCTACCACTTTAATGGTGTTACCGATTACCATGGTAAGGTCGCTGTCGAAAATACAAGAGTGAGAGTTACCAACGATATCGATAGATACTAATGGATCGTTAGAGAACTCAAGGATACCTTTTAAAGCGCCATTTGCAGCAGCTTTGAATGCAGCATTGATTTCGTCTTTGCTTTTCGGATTGCGAACATTACAAGTAAAGTCGGTTACAGAACCGTCTGGAATAGGCACACGCATTGCGTTACCGTTTAATTTACCATTCAGGTGAGGCATTACCAAACCAACAGCTTTAGCAGCGCCGGTGCTGGTAGGGATGATGCTGTAAGCAGCAGCTCTTGCTCTTCTTAAATCTTTATGAGGAGCATCCTGTAAGTTTTGGTCAGATGTATAAGCGTGGATGGTGGTCATGAAACCATTTTCGATACCACAAAGATCATCTAATATTTTTACCATTGGCGCTAAGCAGTTGGTGGTGCAAGAAGCGTTAGAAACGATTGTTTCAGTACCATCTAAAGTATTATCGTTAACACCCAGAACGATGGTTTTCATTTCGCCAGTTGCCGGAGCAGAGATAACTACTTTCTTAGCACCTGCAGTCATGTGTTGACCAGCAGATTCAACGTCGGTGAAGCGACCAGTAGATTCAAGAACAACATCTACATTCATTGAGCCCCAAGGCAAAGCAGCTGGATTGCGTTCTGCCAGAGCAGCGATAGACTTACCATTAACGATAAGAGCAGTATCAGTATAATCTACTGTACCATTAAATTTGCCATGCACAGAGTCAAATTTTAGCAAGTGAGCTAAAGTTTTATTGTCAGTAAGGTCGTTGATGGCCACTACTTCAATATCATTTCTTTGGCTCATCACTCTGAAAGCCATACGGCCAATGCGGCCAAATCCGTTGATTGCTACGCGTATCATGTTTTTTATTGGTTATAAATTGGGCTGCAAAGGTAAATTTTATTTTTTTTAAAATTAGTATTTGCAATTTAATTTTTTTTATTATTTTTGCACTCCCCAAAACAGAACACTGCAGCGGGGAACGAAAATGGTCCGTTCGTCTATCGGTTAGGACTTCAGGTTTTCATCCTGGCAAGAGGGGTTCGACTCCCCTACGGACTACAAAAAAATCCCGCCTCAAGCGGGATTTTTTTTTCTTCACACCCACACTCTTTCTCACCCTCACACTATTCCTCACCCTGGTCCTCACCTTCACCCTCACCCTTTTTTGCTGACGCCAGTCAATTTTAAACGCAGATTTTTTATTTGATCTGTTCTCCTCCCGATAGCTATCGGGACTAATCGGAGCCCGCTTTATATTTATCTCTGATAAATAGTCGCTCGATAGCGCGGAAAT
>JAIXYV010000109.1 GCA_027490055.1 Bacteroidota bacterium
TGCTGAAGACTATCAGTTTCTGCTATACCTCGCCAAGTTTAGAAGCGCCAGCAACAACTACAAAATATGGGAAGACGATAATTTACCGTACTTCGATTTATTAGACCGTCAGTTCAGCTATATTGAAGGTGATACTGTAAGCACCAGATACATGAGTCGTATGTTAGCATCCGGTAACGAGTATATCGACCTGATCAGAACCACTCAGGGGGCAGATGCCGACAAAGATGCGTACCGGGTGATGGATGAGCAGAGCAAAAGACAGATATCATTGAATGATGTTGGCAATACCTATAAGCAAGACCTTATTGTTTTTATCAGCACCGATGAAGACGACCCCACCAAAGGGTACGACACCACATTTATAGAGCCACAGTATATCCGTCAAATCAAATACCTGGTATACGATGCCGGCAAAGTAACCATGATGCGTTCAGAACTTAATCTTACAGGTTTAAGAGTTGCCAAATTCACCATTCCTCGTAGCGTATACGAAAACTACAAACCAGCCAGACATATCCTGTGGTATTTGGATGATTATGTCAGATGGTATGGCAAACAATCTGTCAAAGGCAAAAAATAGTTGACTTTTGTTTAGAACATTTCAATAAGTCATGATACTGATCAAGAAAACTTTAAAAATTCTTAGTACCTTTGCGTCACTTTTTAAAATAAACCCATCATCCATATATGAAAGTTACAGTAGTAGGAGCCGGAGCAGTTGGTGCAACATGTGCAGACAACATCGCCCGCAAAGAACTTTGTTCAGAACTGGTATTATTAGACATTAAAGAAGGTATCAGCGAAGGTAAATCCCTCGATTTATTTCAAACTTCTTCTTTATTAGGCTTTGACACCCGCATCACTGGCAGTACTAACGATTACACCAAAACAGCTAATTCTGATGTAGTGGTAATCACCAGCGGTATTCCGCGTAAACCGGGCATGACCCGCGAAGAACTTATCGGTATCAACGCCGGTATCGTTAAAGGTGTTACCGAAAATATCCTGAAATACTCTCCAAATGCTATCATTATTGTGATTTCAAACCCAATGGATACAATGACTTACCTGGCATTGAAATCAAGTGGTTTGCCTAAGAACAGAATCATCGGTATGGGTGGTATCTTAGATAGCGCTCGTTTCAAATGCTATTTATCATTAGCTACCGGCGCTTCTACCAACGACATTCACGGTGTTGTTATTGGCGGTCACGGCGACACTACCATGATTCCTTTAACCCGTTATGCTACCATCAACGGTTTACCTGTTAGCGAAAAATTAAACGCTGAAGAATTGCAAAAAGTAGCTGCCGACACTATGGTGGGTGGCGCTACACTTACTGGTTTATTAGGAACCAGCGCATGGTATGCGCCAGGTGCAGCAGGTGCTGCTTTGGTTGAAGCCATCGTTAGAGACGAGAAAAAAGTAATGCCTTGCTGCGTATACTTAGAAGGCGAATACGGTCAGAACGACATCTGCTTAGGTGTTCCGGTAGTGATCGGTAGAAACGGTTGGGAAGAGATCATCGACTATAAATTAAACGAATCAGAACAAGCAGCTTTCAACAAATCTGCTGAAGCTGTTAGAAGCATGAATGCTGCATTGACCAGTGTGTCGATGTAATTAATTATATTTTCTTTTTTAAGGGGAATCATAAATGATTCCCCTTTGTTTTTTCCCCTGCTCGAGCCGCAGGGGTTGCTTTTCCTTTTTTTTGAATTTGCTTTTTTAATGTAAATCGTCAAATTTGATGTTTGTAGTTTATATGATGTTCCCTGCTCGAGCCGCAGGGGTGGCTTTCTTTTTGGAATTTGCTTTTTTAATGTAAATCGTCAAATTTGATGTTTGTAGTTTAATAAATGTTCCCTGCTCGAGCCGCAGGGGTGGCTTTTACTTTTTTTATGGCAAAAAAAGTAAACCAAAAAGGCCACCACGAGCCAAAACTCCAACAATGTCTTGCCGCTGCAACCTCTCCTGCTCGTGGCTGACATTATTGGAGTTCTACGCGCTCGTGGACTCCACGCGCAGTTGATCGTCTGATTTGATGATTGTAGTTAATTGGATGTTTCTTGTTTGATACGCAGGAATGGCTTCTATTTTTTTGAAACTTAGCAAAGCGATTTCATGAGCTTGCGAATAAAAAAGGAAACAACTTAGCGAAGCGATCTCACGAGCTTGCGAGTAAAAAAAAGCCCACCACGGGCCAAAATTTTAATTATGGCTTGTCGCTGCTGCCCTGCCTGCTCGAGGCTGCGATAATTAAATGTTACGCGCCGGTGGAGTCCACGCGCAGATTATCGTCAAATTTGATGATTGTAGTTAATTGGATGTTTCTTGTTTGATACGCAGGAATGGCTTCTATTTTTTTGAAACTTAGCGAAGCGATTTCATGAGATTTCGAATAAAAAAGCTTTGTGTTTTTTATTTCCAGCCGTTTTCGCCGACTAATGGCACAAAGCTAAAATCGTCGTAGACTTCTGTTTTGATATCCTTATCATTAACTTTAGTAATACGCACCATCTTCTGAGATTCGGCCTGTTTGCCAACTGGTATCACTAAATGCCCTCCCGGTTTAAGTTGTGACACTAAAGTCTTGGGCACCGAAGGGGCACCAGCAGTGACTATAATAGCATCATAAGGTGCGTGGGACATCAAACCTTTAGTACCATCGCCCACAAACAAATGCATGCGTTGCGTTAATCCCAATACCTTTAATAAAGCTGCCGCAGAATCCGACAAGATCTGATGCCTTTCTATACTGTATACCTCCGCTCCACACAACTGAAGCACGGCGGCCTGGTAACCACTGCCTGTTCCAATTTCGAGGACTTTACTGCCTGGCTTTAGTGACAGCAGTTGTGATTGATAAGCAACAGTATAGGGTTGCGAGATCGTCTGACCAGCAGCAATGGGGAATGCTTTGTCTTCGTAAGCATGACTTTCGAACTCGATTGGCAAAAAGAAATGTCTCGGTAGACTGTCAATAGCGTTAAGAACCACCTGATCGGTGATGCCTTTTGAGCTTAAAAGCTCGCGGAGTTGTCGTCGCTGCCCCTTGTGTTTATAGGTGTCCTGGTAATGGTTCAAAATCAAATATGTATGGTCTTTAGTACACGGTTAATAACAAAATGATGCTACAAATAAGCAACTAATGCATTTTTGTAACAAATTTATTTAACAACAATTGTCAAAAATTAGAATAGGCATAGCAGGTAGTTCAGATGCAACAGGGGTATATCTTCCCTATTTGCAGAAAAATGAAGCTTTCGAGCTCATAGGTTCATTTGACACCACCGACGAACGCAACTTCGAGAATTTTTATGGCATTGCTCCCTTAAATGATTTTATCAAAAGGGCCGACGCGATTTTCTTCTGTGGCCTCAACCATCTGCATGTTTTTGACATGATGATTGAATGTATCAAACACAGTAAGCATATCCTGTTTGAGAAGTTCCCCGACCTTAATTACACCGAATTATCTTTGCTCCAAAAGCTCAGAAACGAAGCCGATACCACTTTCTATATCTCTAATGTGCATGGCAATGGTTGCGTATATACAACCGCCAGACAATCGGTTCTGAAGCCTACCTTTATTCAGCACGAGATCAATATCCCTTTTAATATCCGCTTTACCGACCACAACAGTAAGGAAGCCCTCTACGAAACCATAGACATGGTATTGAGATGCGTTAACTCGCCTGTAAGTAAAGTAAAATACAATCAGCAGTATATCTTTAATCAGAAGCCAGATGAGGTAAAAATCATCCTGACTTTCGACAATAGTACGACGGCAGAAATTGTACTGAATACCGTTAGTAAATCGCATAAAAATGTACTAACCCTCTACCAGAAAGGTAAAATCATTACCGCTGATATCAAAGACTTTAAAGTTGAGGAAACCCGACTCGACTACGACCTCGAACACAAGCTCCCGTTTGAAAGCGTTTCATCCAATACCACATTGGCTCAGAAGATGAATCAGTTCGAAAAAAAAATACTCTATTTTGATGTAATTCAAAAAGATTTGTTGAACTTTGTAGATTGTATCACCAACCACATTTCGCCTATGGTTTCGCTGGATGAAGCCATGAATGTCGTCAGTGTGATGCAAAATTTTGCCTACAGTCAACATGAATCAATTGTTTAAGTCATTTTTACCCCTATTTGTTTTCGCCAGTTTATTCTATTCGTGCGACAAAGAAGATGAGCAGGTTCCTGCCTATCTCCACATCACTAAATTTTCTTTCACGTCTAAGGTATCCGACTTCGGATTAGGCACCTCAGATATTATCGGCGCTAAAGTATTTGTCAATGGTCAGGAAATCGGCAACTTCGAATTGCCTGCCACTATCCCTGTCCTTAGCTCTGGAAAAGCCATAGTAGAAATCTTTCCTAATGTGAAAGAAAATGCGTCTATCAGCAATCAGAAGTATTATAAACCATATACTTCTTTTCGAGATACTCTAATGCTGGAACCAAAAGTTATTGATACCATAGCTCCCAAAAGCACCTACCGCACCAATACCAATCTGGTTTGGATGGAGGACTTTGAAGACCAGGCTATCTCATTGGTAAAATCTGGTTTCAACAACTCTAAAGACTCGATAGTAGCCATACCAACTAACAGCAGTGGCGTCGACCAGCCTTTTACCGGCTCAGATTACACAGGCTATGTTAACATCACCGATGATACTCTGGTGATTTTCGAAAGAAGCACCGTCAATTCCTTTGAACTGCCTAATCTCGGCACCGATGTCTATGTTGAAATGGATATTAAAACCAATGTCCCTGTTCAGGTTGGTATTTATGCCGATAACAGTGTTACAGTAATTCAATCGCCTGTTCTGGTGGTGAATGCCACGGATGGCAAATGGAAAAAAATCTATGTTAATTTGAGATCTGAAACTGGCGATCTAAGCAAAGGCACGAAAGTCAGAGTCTTTCTGGGCACCTACAAAGAATCCGGAGATACAGTCGATAAACACATCTATATAGACAACCTAAAATTATTATACGTTCAATAAGGCCTTGAATAAAACTGTACAGACCATAAAGTACCTGATCTCTGATTACCTGGCTGCGGCTCTGGTATGGTTCCTCCTGTTCTGGTTCAGAAAACACTATGTGGATACCGCGCACAGCGATTATCAGATTCCACTCAGTCGCGACAGCAAACTTATCCTCGGCATTATCGCTATACCGACCTTCTGGCTGACCTTATATTACCTTACCGGATACTATAACAATATTTTCAGACGCTCGCGCTTAAGAGAGCTTAAACAGACCTTTTATACCTCTTTCCTGGGCTCTCTGATTATCTTCTTCGCCTTATTGCTGGATGATTCGGTTAGTAATTACCGCGATTATTACAATACCTTCTTTCTGCTGATCAGTCTGCAGTTAATCATTACCTACCTGGGGCGTTTTATTTTATCCACTCAAACCAATCGCCGTATTCAAAAAAGGGTCTACGGCTTTAATACCATTCTTGTTGGGTCGAACGAGAAGGCTCTTAAATTGTTCGCCGACTTAAACAGTGCGAAAATTACCAATGGTTTTAAGTTTCTTGGCTTTGTTACAGTAAATGGCGAAGACACCACCGAGATGCAGAAAAACCTGCCGCTCCTGGGCAATTACAAAGACCTGCCGAATCTAATTCACGAGATGAAGATCGAAGAGCTGGTGATTGCTTTAGAAACCACCGAACACAATAAACTGAATGCCATCTTTACAATAGTAGAAAACGAGAATGTGTTTATCAAAATTATCCCAGACATGTATTCGATTTTTACCCGCATGGTAAAGATGAACAATATCCTTGGAGCAGTTTTGATAGAAGTAGATTTCGAAGTAATGCCAGAATGGCAAAAGCACGCTAAACGGGCCTTTGATATTTTCTTCTCTGCATTGGTAATGGTCCTCTCCTTCCCTTTCATGCTCATTATCGCCTTCCTGATAAAGACCACCAGCAAAGGACCGATATTCTTTACTCAGGAACGCATTGGTTTAAAAGGCAAACCCTTTAAGATTATCAAGTTCAGGAGTATGCGACCGGATGCTGAGGCAGGCGGACCGCAGTTATCGCGCGAGGATGATCCACGCATCACTAAAATTGGCAAGTTCTTGCGCAAAACCAGACTTGATGAATTTCCGCAGTTCTGGAATGTGTTAATTGGTGAGATGAGTGTGGTGGGACCGCGACCAGAGCGCGCCTTCTTTATTGCTCAGATTATCGAAAAAGCCCCTTATTACAAACGTTTACAAAAGGTAAAACCAGGCATCACCAGCTGGGGTCAGGTAAAATATGGCTACGCCGAAAACCTCGACCAGATGATACAGCGTTTATATTACGATATACTCTATATCGAAAACAACAGCCTGGCCCTCGACTTCAAGATCATGGCGTATACCGTGTTGATCATGGTTCAGGGTCGTGGCAAGTAACGGCATTCCCAGCGCCCCCCTCCGCACTCACCCTCACCCTCACCTTCGCACTGAACCTCCCCCTCACCCCTCAACCTGAACCTCACCCTCACCTTCACCCTGAACCTCACCCTCACCCCTCAACCTCTTCCCCATCCTCATTACCGGCACCGCTGTCGCCGGTCTACCAAAAACCCTCCTGCTCTTTTCAATGATTGTGCAGCGTCGCTGACGCAGGAAATTTGGATTTCTTTTAATGCCCGGTACCGGCACCGCTGTCGCCGGTCTACTAAAAATCCTTCTGCTCTTTTCAATGATTGTGCAGCGTCGCTGACGCACCATGTTTTTTTGTCTGACGCAGTTTTCATTTTACCGTGGACCGCGGGTCCGACGGTTATACGTGGACCGCGGGTCCGACGATGATGCGGGGCGTTTAACGATAATTTTGAAATGTTGTACAGATTGTATGAATCGATATGTCTTTATTGTTAACTTTGTTGCATGTTCTGGCAAGATCACCCAAAAACCTATCCATTACTGATATTAATTATCGGACTGTATACCTTCAAATTATTTACACTTTGGATGTACAGACGTCGTAATAACATTAAAGGTAAAGATAATTTTACCATTGGGATCAATACGATCTATTATATTTTTCTATCCATCATTATGGTCTTGTTGATCATGGTGTTGCTGAGGGTGAATGTCAAAGAGTTCTTTACGTCTATCTCTATCCTTGCAGCGGCCATCGCCATTGTCTCTAAAGATTACATTTCAAATGCCATCAATGGCATGATTCTGATGTTCAACAACCAATTGTCTATCAATGACCATATTCAGATTGGCGAGCACAGGGGCAAGATCCTTCATATCAGTTTGCTTAATGTTCAATTGTTGAACGAAGAAGATGATATCATCTTTATTCCGAATACCACGGTATTGAGTCATGATATTATCAATTTCTCTAAAGGTGAGAGTCGTAAAGCCAGCATGGAATTCACCATCTCTGCACAAACCATGAATAATATGGATGCCCTGGAGCAACAACTTTCTCAAGCACTTAGCGCTGATGACAATATCGAAAGAGACACTTTCAAATTAAAGATCTTGCATGTCAAATTCAATAAAGCCAGAGTCCGTGCCGAGGTCAATTTAAAGATCCGGGACCGCAAGGCAGAGCGCCGTTTTAAACGATTGCTGCTCGATGCCTGGTTTGGGTGGATTAAAAACGGGTAGGTATACTCACGCACATCTTTTACCGTGGACCGCGGGTCCGACGGCATAAAAAAACGCCGCGACATGATCGCGGCGTTTCCATATACTATCAGATCGGCTACTTAGCTACAGCAGCCGTACTCACCAAATCAGTTAGACTCAATTCCAAACCCTTAGCACTTAAGCCAGTTGTTTTTGGGTTGAACTGGTGAACGCGAATCAAACCTTTTCTGATAATGTCAGATACATCTTTTAGAATGGCAATATCGTTCACTTCCGAACCTTGTTTCATTAAATAACCGAATACTCTGGCCATACCGCAGTTAGCAATAAAATCTGGCACAACAGCAGTGTTGTTATCCATGTATTCAGAAATCGGTCCCATAAAGATTTCCTTATCGGCAAAAGGCACATTGGCACCACAACTTACTACTTCAACACCTGCAGCAATCATACGCTCTGCCTGGTCTTGAGTGATTAATCTTGAAGCCGCTCCCGGTATAAAGATCTCCATTGGCAAATCCCATATTTTAGCATTCACTTCTTCGAAGCTCAGCATATCAGGGTGATTTAATTCATTGCCTTTTCTGTTAAGGAACAAATCACGGATTTCTTCGAAAGTAAAGCCTTTCTCGTTGATTAAACCACCTTGTCTGTCGATGATACCATTGATTAATACACCGTGTTTAGACAGGTAGAAAGCAGCGGCAGCAGCCACATTACCCCAACCCTGAATAACAGCAAATTTACCATTCATCGTACCGCCCCAAAGCTCATAATAATGTCTTACTGCTTCGGCAACACCCCAACCGGTTACCATGTCGGCGATGGTATATTGTTTCGCTACATCTGGCGTAAAACGCTCATCAACTATTGGCAATAAAACACCTTGCTGAAGGCGTGAAATACTCTTTAATTTTTCTTCTGAAGAATAGTTCAGGTGACCGTTAACGATACCTTCTTGCGGGTGAAGGATTCCTAATTCAGCAGTCATCGGAATGACTTCATGTATCTCGTCGACATTTAAGTCGCCGCCAGTACCGTAATAATTTTTAAGCAAAGGATACACTGCTTTATACCAGCGCTCGAGTACCCCTTTTTTACGCGGATCAGCCGGATCGAAATTGATACCTGATTTGGCACCACCGATTGGGGGACCGCAAACAGAGAATTTCACTTCCATTGTTTTAGCCAGACTCTCAACTTCGCGTTTGTCCAAACCTTTTCTCATCCTTGTACCACCACCAGCAGCACCATTTCTCAATGAATTAATAACTACCCAACCTTCTGCTTCGGTTTCGCTGTCTTTCCATTCGAAAACGATTTCAGGCTGCTTGGCTTCAAATTTCTCCAGTAATTTACGCATCTTTAAAATTAAAGGTGCAAAGATACAAAATTCACTGAGCGAAACACATAAAATATCCAATTAATCTACTGTCCCTTGTCAGGTGTTTCAAGTCTGCATTTTAGAGAAAATCGACTTTTCTGACCAAAAACCAGAGGCTCAAACATCACCCATAATGATGATTTTCATCCCCCTAAAAGGTGATTTTGCATGCTAAAATTTCTTTTATCAAAAAGGCTTTCTCAACTTTGTATACGAAAACGATAACACAACAGACAAATACCAAAATGTAAACGGCTCCCCATTCTAAAAAACAAAAACACAAAAACCTAACAGACATGAAAACCGGAACTCTCTCAAATCTTATTGTTGTAAGCGATAGCGACAATAAAAAACACCCAATCGATGTGCATGTGGTTGTGAAAGTAAAAGCGGAAGAAGACACAACTAAAGTTTACTTTTACAACCACCGCATCCTGGTATTCAATCTCAGCATCAAAGAATTTGACGAAATCCTCAGTCCCCACGGCTTCATCAAAATCCACAAATCCTGCATCATCAATCCAGCATATCTGGAAGGCGTTAAACCTGGCAGAATTGCCATGGCCCGATTAAGCGATGACACCGAAGAACCGGTATCTCGCGAGATAAGGAAGATTCTTTCTACTTATATCATTGATGCGATGTACTCATAATAAGTCATACGCCCCAACCTGCTCAACATCCAGAACCGTAAAGCCTTTGTCATCGGTATAAAAGGCGCGTTTGAATTTGGCATTGTTAACCACCTCTGCGCCGGTGTAGGCATATCTGCTGTGAACAGTTTGAGCAAAGGTATCGTCGTAACAAGACACAAATACAAATATCTCTACATCTCTTTTTAAATAATCTTCTGCAGTAAACGAGCTTAAAGGACTGGCATCATCAATCACATGCACTAAAGTCCATGTCAGAGACAAGAACGATATTTTATCTATATCCAAAGGCAGATTCGAAAACTTGCGCACTGGCTTGCCATCAGGCCCATCATCCAGCCAACTCAAAGTTAGCTTAGCACTTACCTCTACCAGATTGCCTTTCTTATTATTGCACAACATCATCATCAAAGCCTTGCCATCTCTGAAAGGTGCAATCAAAGCATTAGCCGCATACTTTATGCGCGCTTCTGGTTTACTAAAACGCCCGTATAAGGCACCAGTAGCTAAGGCAAAGGTCATTAGGCCTAAAAATGCTTCAAAACCCGCTACAGTATTGGTCAATAACCCTTGAGGATGTAATCCGCCATAGCCAACTGTGGTGAAAGTTTGAAGTGAGAAAAAATAGCATTGCCAGAATTTAGAATAATCGTCACCCTGCATCCCAACAATGTACTCAGGACCGATAATAAAATACAATGCCGCAAAA
>JAIXYV010000099.1 GCA_027490055.1 Bacteroidota bacterium
GATAAATGAAATTTTTTTTTTTTTATCACGATATGGAAATAAAACACTCTCCAATAAAAAGTGCATATTCCTCCAATTGTGTTATTTGAAAATGTTCCTTCTTCATGGCCAAATGCAATCATCAAGCAACTAAAACCAATTGCAGATAAAAGTATAAATATTATAAAAAATCTTAAAATATTATTATTGATTTTCATAATTTTAACCCTGTTTTAATGACATTGATTGCATCTAATTTAGTCTTTTCATCAATATTTCCATGGGTACTGCTTCCGCCAGTCATATCTGTATTCACAACTATTGTTTTATTTTTGTCTGTTGCAGTATTTGCATCGCCATGAGATCCTATAATAAAGCTAGGTTTGGTTTGATATAAGTTCCAGTTTATTAATACATTTTTACTGATAGTCCTATCAACTTCTTCTGATTCTTGACCCCAAGCTGCATCAACAGTTACTAATAATGAAATATTTATATTGTCAGCTTCAAGTCGTTTTGCTAAATGGTTTGCAAGAACACCACCAGCACTATAACCATATAATATTACTTTCCCACCATGAACAGATTTCTCATCAGCTGTCTTATTATAGTTTTTTATGACAAATTGATATGCACTTTCTGTTACAGCATCCATTGTTTCTTTATTATTCAGTATACCACCCCAATAGTTAGTATGAAAAGCCTTTCCAACACCTCCCTCGGTTTTAAAAGTATCATCTAGACCTTTTACAACTTCACTGGCAGTCCCAATGCTTCCATTGTTTTCTAAATCAGCTCCTCCGAAAGCAATTACAACATCACCAGTATCAGCGCCATTTTTATCAACAAATAGTATAGGGTTATTACTAAAGCAACTATATGCACTTTCATAATGTTTAATTAATGGATCCAAATTAAACCTTCTTCCTAACCTTCCATCATATTGCCAAAATTCTGCTGTATATGAATTTCCCTCACCTGAAATCTCGTTATCTTTTTCTTGTGTATTGAACCCAAATCTATACCCTCTATTTCCATCACTCCAGGATCGATTTGGGAGTGAACTCCCGAATGGATAGTAATCGGAAATGCTTACTATTACTGGCTGGTAGCTATCTATGGTTATGCCTAACGCAGAGACCGGTTTGTGCTGATCGGTAACCGTCACAAGCACATTGCCAAGATGATTGCTTAACTCATATTGCTTGGTGCCTGAGTTGCGATAAACATAAGTGTAATCTGGCGTTATTACACTGTTGGCATACAAAGTGTCTCTTCGGGTTTGCAAACCAAGTCTTGATGAGCCATAAATACTATGCTCCTCACTCACAAAATAATTAATGCCTCCGTGGTTATAGTTTACGTATCTACACATCTCGTTGCCTTGTGCATCACGAATATAGTAAAAAGTTTTGATATTCCCAGTGCTTTCTGTAACTTTTTTTGTTAATCGCTGTCCCATTGCATCGTATGTAAATGCCAAAGTCGGTTTTGTACTGCCAGTAATTCTGTTAACCTTCGTAATCTTGCCTTGTACATTCCATTCTATACTGGCAATTTCTTCGGCATCGTCTCTGATTAAGTTACCTAACTCGTCATACCCATAATTGTTTAATGTATTGAGTGCAACAGGTAAACTTGGCGTATTGGTAAATGTGCCTTGATCATCAATGTCATCCGCATAGTTGCCTGATGCAACAGCATCATTAACATGGTATAATCTATTGCTTCTTAAAACACCTCCCGAGTCGTTATACCCATAAGTAAATTCATCCATCTTGGTGCCATTGCCCCATCTGTCTAAAGTTTTAATATTACCATTGGCATCGTAAGTATAATCAGTTCCAAAATTTGTTGATACCGATCCGGTGTAGCCCCAAGCGTTGGTTGATGTGTTCAAATTGGTAAAGGTTCGCGAGCTCATAATTCTATTTAACTGATCGTACTTGTAGGCATTGCCAAATGTTTCACTTGAAATCGTTCTGCTAGCATTGTAAGTACTACAGTTTGGTAATACAGTTTGCATAGAAGTAATATTGCCATTGTATAAATCTTCTCTATTTGCCATTAAATCACTGCCAGATGTAGTAGGACTAAAATGGTTAGTACCGCTGCTGCTAATAGCTTTATAATCTTCAACGCCAGTGCTCGCATTGTTGTAATACCCTAATAAATACCCAAACGCATCTCGAGCAACAAATTGATTCATGTTACCGGTTGCAACTTTTCCGTCTCTTCCCATATCTCTGTCTGCATCTAAAATGCCGGCATTAACGCCTTTAATCCATCCATGCAAGCTGTAAGCAAAATCGACACCTTGCACCTTATTGTCTCCAATTTCAGTTCTCATTAATGGTCCGTGTGCATAGTATTGATAAGTCGCATCTACATCCCAATTAATATCATCTCTACTGCTTGCCACCTGGGTAATTCTATTGTCGGCATCGTAAGTATATTGGTGGTGGTATTGGTCTAATTGTCCTTCGTTGAAATGCACGCTATTCACTTTACCACTTACCAAATCGTATTCGTATCGAATTTTCTTAAACTGACTGCCAAAAGTTGCTAATGCAGGTAGTTCTTGTACCATCACATCCACATTGCCATGGATATCATAGGTATAATGTGATGCATGGTCGTAGGTAGTCGAATTGCCATCATAGGTTTCTTCATAGGTGATACTGGCCACTCTTTTTCTTAAATTAACTTGCGTAATACCAGCTCCTGATGGCGCAAACGCATCATCGTAATAGGTATTGGTAACTTGTCTTTTGGTAGAACCGCTTAGCCATGTTTCAACACCGCTGTATTGTAAATTGTTAACCAACATATAATCTTCCGGTCCATTGGTACTCAATGCTTCACCCACCTGAGTAATCCTGCCAAGTGCATCAAATAATGTATAGCTGTAGGCTGGTGTTGTATAAGTAAATTGTTTAGAATTTTGACTAACGATTAATCTACCTAACTCATCGTACCAGAATATATTACTGATGGTTCTAGCATCATCGTCTACTTGCCTAACATAACCGCCAGCACCAGCAAATACTAGGTTACCACGCTTATTGAAATCTACAGCTAACAAATTGGTGCTGGTATTGGTATTGCTTACATCGCTGTATTGCTGGTAAAAGGTTGGCGCACTATAATTTGGATTCATCATCTTAATGATTTGACCGTTATTGCTTAAAATGTAAGCAATGCCTTTATCTAACATCGTAATTTTGGTTAAATTGGCTGATGCAGTTGGAACGGTATACGACGCAGGGGCACTTAAAGTGGTATTGCTTAGACCAGAATAGCGATACAATTTGTTTGAATTACCAACAATATACCCCTGATCATCTTCAACATCCACCGAATTTAATGTGGCAGATGAAATGGTAGATGAACTGAAGCTTGATCCGCTATTATATGAATAGAAAACGCCATTTGAATTGTTTATTAAAATACCTTGACCTTTATTATTGAAAGCAACGTCTTTAAATGTTGAGCCGCTGCCCAAACCACTAGTGGCGGTTAGCGTATTAGTTGAAGGGTTCCATAACTTGGTCCAAGAACTGGTGCTTGCAATTAAATAGCTGCTTGCACTAAATACCCAACCTGTATTGAAATTAATGCTTCTATCTGTTCCAATATTTGGCTGCAGTTTCCATGTATTGCCATTATTGGTTGTTGTGATAACTGTGGCGTTATTACACAAGATAAGTCCATTAAAATTTTTAATATTGATGTTGATGTCGTTACAGTTGACAGGGGTATTATAAGTCAAAGAAAAAGCGCCGCCGCTATATTTGTATATTACACCATTACCACCAGTTAACCATACATTACTAGAGTTGGATGTTATAGAATTGATGTTACCATTGCCTGTACTTGTAAAGAACGAAGGCAATAGTATTTTGGCAAATGAAGAGCCGCTATTGCTACTCAAAAGTAGTGTTTTGTTTTTACCGCCGACCACTACAGATGTTGAACCAAATTTTTTGACAGCCAATAAATCTTGAGTACTTCCGCTATTTAGAATTGCCATAGCACTAGTGTATTTTAGTAATGTGCCTGAATTGCCTGCAAAATACACTTCTGATGTAGAAACGGCATCCAAGTCGTTAAGATTTTCAGCACTTCCACTGGCTAACATTTTCCAGGTACTACCATTATCGGTTGTTTGAATAACGCTGCCGTTATCTCCGGCTATAAAAACTGTTGAACTGCCACTTATGGCTCTAACTTTATTTAATTTTAAAGGGGTTGTTTTAGCTGAATTATTGACAAAAGAACTAGAGTATTTATATATGGCTCCATTTGCTCCATTTGAAATATAATTTGAACCACCATTAATGAAATTAACCGAGTATAATTCAAGATTAGGTGCTGATGAGGTATATGCTAATCCAAATGTAATTCCAGTAGAAAGAGTTGAAGTAGCAACTATATAAGTTTCCGGAGTGGCAGAAGTAGGAGAATTTAAGAAAACAAAGTTCGATGAATTATAATCAAAGTCTTTCACATCAGAAATTCCTGAAATAGCAGTGGCACTCCATGAACCAGAATATGCCACCTTCTTTACACTACCAGTACTTTCTAGCAGCATACCAAGTGTATTAGACGCAAAGTACATTTTCTTGATGGTACTTGACAATCCTGTTGAGATAGACGTTAAACTCCAGTCTTTGCCAACTTGATTGATTTTTGCCAACGCCCCTGAGGTGCCTCCAACAAAAAATTCGGTATTACTCAATCCAAACACAGAAGTGAAATCTGTTGTTACTGGTGCAAACAAATCGCGTTTAAAGATCCTAAATCCTTTACCCGATTGATATAAAATACTTGCTACTAAGCCATCATCACCGGCAGCAAAGCCATATTTTATTGCACTTGTCTTATCATACATATGCATTGCCTGGTAAGTGCCAATTGCACTAATGGCATTCCAAGTTATGGCAGCATTTGTAGTTGAATAAAACCTACCATCTGCAGCTAAAGCAATACCATTGTTAGCGTCTACAAAATACAAATCTTTAAACTCAACTGTAATATTTGTTGCCAAATGGGTCCAATTAACACCAGCATCAGTTGATTTAAATACCTGTCCGTCTTTACCAACTGCATATCCATCGTTAGCACTATAAAAATAGGATTTGTTGATATCGACACCTCTTAATTTGGTGTTAATAGAATTGTTTGAAAGTGAAAATGCAGTTAACGTATCTGGCCAAGTGCCATTTATTGTATAAACTTCGGCTACTCCCGAATTATCGGTAATTAAAAATCCATTGGTGCTATTTGTAAAATCTATCGATTTATAATTGATAGCACTGCTGGTAGTATAATTATACTTCCATTTATACGTATAAGATGCATGACAAATCAATCCGTTATCACCAACCAAGATACCTTCCGTTGAAGAGTTAAAATAAAAGTCATTAATGGTTTCTGTTTTAGGGGTTGTTCCATTATACAATTGAACTACTTGCCAGAAATTACCGCCATCGGTAGTTCTAAAGAACATGCCATTCAAACCAACAGCGTATCCATTACTGGCATCTATCATTTGCACTTTTTTCAAATCAGAAGTTTGAATACTTACAGTTTTAAAAGTTTTACCGCCATCAGTTGTTCGGTACAACTCAGCGCCTAAACTACCATTACCAATTAAATAACCAACATTGGCATCAACAAACTTTAAGTCAACTACAGTTGTTGTAGAAGGCACACCAGTACTATTGTTATAAACATTCCATCTGTTCATTAAGTCGTTATCTGGAATACTTTGACGCATCAATTGATTCAAACTATTGTATTCATAGGTTGTTACAAGCCCATGCTGCGTATAAACTTCTCTTTCGTCTTTTGTCCTGTCTGTTTTTATTTGAGTCAACTGAGTAGAATTGGTAATTAATTTGACTCCGGCAGGAGGCACAGTTCTAACCAAATTTCCACCTTGATCATAATAATATAAAGTATAATGATAATCTCTATTTGGCATAGACAATGTTAAGTTCTCGACGGGTTGCATACATTTTGTCAAGTATTTTAACCTGAAACTAGAAGCAAAGAATTGTATCTGCTCCTCATATCTTGATTTTGCAATCAGTTCAGCCACATCGTCTAGATATTCGAAGCAGTTATTAATAAGCTCAACCTGAGGCAACATGACAGTGTCTGGCGGAGAGCAAGGGGTTCTTGGCTTAGGAACATATAAATATGATTCCATTGATAGTCTGCTATATGTCTGAATGTCTTTTTTTAAAACCGTGGTATCTACTTCTTCCTTCTTTAGATTCACATCTTTTAACATATCCAATTCTTTGTCAGACTCTGAGTTTTGGTCCTTAAGAACTATCCCGCCACCGCTTGCAGATCTGGCCATCATCATAGAAGGAGGAGAGTTGCAATAATCATCAAAGCTTACGCCCATAAATACGCCATCAATATAATTGTCATTAAAGTAATTTGTATAGTACAAATAGCAATCACATTTTGATGCGTCGTAGGATGAAGGTGTTATTCCCGCATTTTCCATTGTTTCAGCATAAATGAAATATTCAGAAATACAGGGTCCTTGACAGCCATTTGCAACAAATGCACTAAATTCTGGGGCAGGCGTAAAAGCACTCATGATGCCAGGGTTAGCAAGTCCATTCATGATATATTTATCAAGCATGGCAATATATTTAATAATGCAATTGCAATCAGATGAGCTAGGTGTTGCTGTTGACAAAGGTGCCCCTGGCAAGCTTGAGCTTGGAGGAACAACTGTTGCATTAAATTGCGAAATCTTAGCATTTAGCTTTGCGGTATAAGTAGCTATCAAACTTGGACAAGCATCAGGGGTTACGCCAGGGAACGTACATCCGGCGCTTAAGTAGTCGCTTAAACTCATTGGCGTGCCACTAAAGATAGGACTTGAGCTATTAAAGGTAGCTAAATAATCGACATAACTATCTATACAACCGCAATTGTCAACATCCGGATTGGTTTCAAAATCAATTGTTGCTGTAGGGTGCTCGTCGTTGTATCTCTTAACGGCTTTGTAGTATTCTGCAAATTCTGGACAATACATGCCTTTTGGAATGCAATGAGTTTCCACATATTCAACGAAACTTAATGGTGGATTTTCTATTGTAGTATAGCTCAGTAAATATTGCAGGTAATCTTTGCCGCATTGGCAGTTAAACTGGGTAAAGTCTGGCAAAGGTTCTAATTCAAAGGACATTGGATTGTTGCCTAAGAAATTGGAATTGTACTTTGAGGTAAAGTCAATGATGGCTTTGTAATCATTTTGGCAACTATTGATTTCTTTTTTGTAACATCCACAATCCATTAATGGAATACAGCTTGTGTACCCTCCAATTGTCTCAGTTAAGCCGTTAGGGAATAATGCATCAACAGTAAAATAAAATGACTTGCCGTCTACCATCTCCAATTCTGTAGCATGCAGATTAGATAATCCTATAATAGTGCTAAAATCATTTAATGAGCTATATGCTTCATTTAATCTAAAAAACTTAATAGAGCATTGGTTTAACACTTGCGAAGTTGGACTGCTGCTTGCTCTGATTTGAATATAGGTTTTAATTTCATCGTTTGTGTAATCAGGTTTTAGCAAAAAAGCATGCCCTGATCCCAAATATGATTCAAGAATATCAGTATAACTTTCATTTGAACTTAAGTCTATCTCTGAACTTGGAGATGGTATTAACACTTCTTGCAAGAGTAATTCTAAATCTCTCTGTGCTCTAAATTCTGGGGTATTGCAATTTAAAGGAACCGGGTCAAAACATCTGGCTGTTATGCCGTTATTTGAGTTAAATGTTATACTAACTTTTTGCAAAGTGGTGCCGGTGCCACCTGGCAAATACCAGGCATCTAAAATAAAACCATGTTCTATATTGGAAGGATCGATTCTTAAACCATCAAAGTATTTGATATACTGCAAATCACTATGAGTAAATGTGCCAGGATCATAAGAGGCAACAGTAATGTTGATCGACGTTCCTGTTGGAGTAGTAGTAGGATCGTTCAGCGTAAACGAACCACTGCCATTGTATACCCATCTTAGATTGGTGTAGTTTATTCCTCCAACTACATTTCTAATTTGACGAGTAATATAGGTAGGATAACTTGTTTCAAGATTGACGGTTGATGTACTAGTTAACTGAGTGTTATATGCCAATGCACTCATCAATATTTGCAATCCTTTTGCATAGTCGGATGGTTTACAGTCGTCGTAAAACTCACAAGAGGCAAAAAAAGCGCACAATTTCCCTCTTATTGTAAAAGGTACAGGATTAGGAGACAATCCATCATTTACCATTACAACAATATCATATAGATTTGTACCGGCAACAGGATCATTTTGGATGATTTTAGCGCTACTAAAGCCTACAATATCAGACCAGGAGTAACCGCTAGGATTATTAATAAATTCAAAACTAAATCCGCAATTAAACAAAGTAGAAGAGCCTTTCAATCTGAGGTCAAGTTGCAATTTTTCGCTACTTGAACCAGAGATAGTAGAAACAGTCTCATACTCAGTAAAAATTCCTCCTGGCGCTAAACCAGTAATTTGCTCATATAACCAGGGCGTGTAGGATACATAGCTGTGCAGGTCTTTAGTAGTAGTCAATTCACCTTTACTTGCTATTTCATTTAACAACTCAAACATGGCTGTTTCGCCTGGGCATTTTCCAGTGTTGTTAAAATAGGTGAAATTAATATCTTCTTGAGAAGCATTCATATCTAAATCACCGATTAAAAAACGCTTTTGTTTAGACTTGTATAATTTATAGGTGTTGTAAGCGCAAGCCTGATAAGAGTTGTTCCAATATGCCGAACTAAGCATCCCGTAAGCTTTACTCGAAAATGGATTATAATCTTCTAAGCCAATACAT
Organism: Bacteroidota bacterium; assembly: GCA_027490055.1. Lineage (GTDB taxonomy): Bacteria > Bacteroidota > Bacteroidia > NS11-12g > UBA955 > JABMMZ01. The sequence goes on from JAIXYV010000099.1 coordinate 8,877, forward strand.
TTGTTATACCCTTTGCATCCTGAGTTTAACACGTAATCGTCGGCAGCATTCTTAATTAATTGTTGTTTATAGGATAAATAGAATGATTTTAGATTTACCCACATTTTGTCTAGCTCTTCTGTTGTTCCACTGCCAAAATTTAGACATGACGAGCTGTAGTTATCGCCATAAAAACTGCCACATTTCGCCGTCATTGAAGCAATTTGCAAAATAGAATAGTTGACTGAGTTGTGCGTTACATACAATGAACATTTACCATTCATGATACTTGCCTGACTGGTATTAATATATTGAAAATACGGATCTAGACTTGTGAGTGTTGATACAGAGGGGGTACCTGCAATATACCCTTTACTAACAGCATCCGCATAAGTCTCCGTCTGGTCCAGGGCATCATCAAATTCGTAACTGGCGGATTGACCTGCCACTGAAATTTTTTCTAAATTTTCGACACACCACTGGTTGTAACAATACTCAGGGTGGTATACTACCAAAGAATATGCCCATGAAGAATTCCATAGACCTAAGAAATCATCAAGACGACTAAGGTATTCAGGAAAAGTATAATACCCAGTCGCGTCATTCCCATATGCATAGGTGTTTGAAATAATAGAAGGGACAAATGCGCCAGTGATGTCTTTTTGCAAGGGCACTAAAGACCTAGTTGTTTTATCCTCGTCAAAATAGCCTAAAGTTCCATTAGGTAATTTGGGATTTCTCCAAAATGCACCGCCGCTGGCGCTAGACAAACCGCCGTCTGGCAACTGATTCTCTGAATTATAAATAGACAAAGGGAAATTAAATACTTGTATTTTGCTTAATGTTGAGTCATAATACTCACCATATTGTCCGCCTGGAGACATGTCGGATTTCATTGCAAGTAACATTACCTCACATGGACTTACTGCTTTGCAAGGTTCTACGCAAATATTGTAAGCTTCTAACCATTCTGCTTCTGTGCCTTTACCCGAAACAACATACTCGTCTTTACTTCCCAAAGCTTGGACGCAGCGTTGACAAGAAAAATTACAATCATCGTAATTAATTAAGCTTTTTTCTTGCTCCAACATGTCTTCATAAGAAACAAAACATGAATTACCTTCAGTACTTAAATATAATGAGAGATAATAGTTATAAGCTTCTTCGTTTATGCTAAGTACTTTAGAGATTTGATAATTTCCTATGCCGAGATTTAATGTAACAGGGGATGGCGATGATGGAAAATTGATAACTGATCCGCATGTAGAGTTTAATGCAGGTGAACCAACTTTCTCGGTTTTGCTTTCGTAAACTATCTTCCCACAGTCATCTTTTACTGCAATTTTAAGATCGTATATGCAATCAAAACACATGCTCGAGCTTAAGCATGAATCAGTAAACTGAGGCATTTCAAGGTCGTAGGATAAAATATGATCGCCTGGCACTGACACCAGCAACTGAGTATAATAAGTCAGTTGATTAAAATAAGCATTAGCATAATTATTTAATGATTTTCCATTGTCATCCTTTGAAAACAAATCAACGGTAACATTAACTGCTTCATTAGTGTTTATGGAGGTTACGTTTGTCGGAGACTCGCCGGTAAGCGCGGTTGCAACAACTCTGCCATGCATATCAAGGTAAGAAATGGATATTTGACCATTTGGGTCAACTACCATATTTTTTTTGTAATGGTTATTATAACCTACTTCACTTCCAAACAATCGGTCGAGCTCCCATTGGGTGGGTTGCCCATAAAAATATTGGGTTTCGTGATTAGAATTGAGCTGATGATCAGGGCCAACGCCACCCATTCTTCTTATTCTTCCAGTATTATCAGGGGTATATTCAACTTGCGAAAAAGGGTATTGTTCGGCATCAGGAATAAAAGCATTATTCCCTGTGTTATTCGGATTTGACGAAGAATAATACTTGCCAGAACCTGAGGTGTTGCTCATCGGCCCTACCGTTGAATGGCATGAGTCAGATCCATCTAAATCAAAATCCAACTTAGAGTATCTGTTTAAACTTACATTAACGTTAAAGTTTGGATTATAACCTAAGGCACTGTTGCCCGTTGGAACCGGGAGCGCATCGACAGCTTTTCTACCTTGGTAGTCGTAATATGATTCTCCAGCTATTGCATTATTATCTGAATTGTTAATTGTAACTGTTTGACGGCTTCTCAACGAGCCATCAAAATATCCCATAACTTCTTTCTTTTTGCCTTCTTCAGCGAAAGTTCCAGTATATTGCCAGTTTAATTTATCTTCGTGTTCTTTGACATTGAAGTAACAAGATGTACATCCTGCACCTGATGATGGATTTATGCCTGATTCGGGTTTATTCCAGGATCCATATATTGGAATTTTTGGGTTATAAGTATGTCTGCCAACCCCTCTTATTCTATATATTATATATCCTCTGTCGTATGTTAAATTTATTTTATAATTTGGAGATGCAACGGTCACTCTGGTATTATCTCCTTTAAAATTCCAGGCAATACTTGACAAGGTTTTTGGAGTTACCAAAGCAACATCATAGTCGTCAACATAAGTCCATTCAAGTTCATATTCTTCAGCGCCAGAAATTCCACTCCAAGAGAGGTTTAATTGATCTACTTTGCTGTCGCCATTTAAATCATTTCCTAATTGTGTGATTGTAGTGATGGTACTTGAAGGGTTAAAATCATAATATCGCTCAATATCAATATCAATCGTGATCTTCATATTGTCCGGAGGATTCGTTATGTTTGAAGAGGTGTTGTAATCATAAATCTCGAGCACACTAACTTTAACCTTGTGGCCATCAACAAAACTATATGTGGAAATATCTCTAAAATTTGAACTTCCGCTAGGGTTGTACTCGACGCTTAAGTAAATATCTGTTGAACTTGTAGGCAATGAAACATTATTGTCCCAAGACTCAACCCTTAGCTTATATCTATAATGATAGGCTGTGCCAACGTAATTTAGAGATGAATGATCAACACCAACAGAAACTCTGTTTTTTACTGATGCATTTACGAATCCGGGTGTACTAGGTAAAGAAGTGAAAAAATTTTCCTGCTCTGTAAAACTAACGACAGGCGAGCTAACAAGGATGGCAGATCCACTTAATGAATTTGTAAAATTTAGTTTTGCGGCTTCCGCATTTTTAATCAATACGAAAGATAGCACTAAAATTAATTTTATAATTAATTGTCTCATTTCTGATTTAGTTTTTTTTAATTGGAGAAAAAGTTAATTATCTCATAGTCTTTATAGGCCGGATTTTTGATTTTAATATTTTTTTCTTTGTCAATAACCAGAATTGCATCAACTGAGCACACATCAATATTGTTGGGCACTTTGTCATCAATTACAAGATAATTCACCTCCATTTTTCTGCTTTCTGGCTGACTTTCATCATTCTGTCCAACAAACCATAAATTTAATTTCGTTAGTTTAAAACTAGTTGAATCAAAAAGCATTTCAATTTTTTGATATTGGCTGTTAGGATTAAAAGTTAATTCCATTGATTTAAGCCCTTTGCCAATATCTAAAATGTTTATTTTTGCAACTTGATTTAATACATTTGGACTCAGGCTCAGCAACGGCATCTTTATTGGCTCAGCGATAACAATCGTCTTCTCAAGCGTATCTATTTGGAGAGACCTCAATTCATCTGAAATTGAGGTTAAATTATTGTAAGTTTGGAAGATGCAATTTCCTTTTCTGGCCATTATAAAATCGGATTTTTGAAATGGATGTAAAAGATCGTTTGCCGGAAATACGGTTGCACTAGCTTTTATATATTGCTGCTTTGCGCTAATGACATTGTAAATGCCATTGATATATTTTCTTGCTGTAACAAACTGTGCGGAATCATTTGCTACTGCATGTAACACTGACAGTGAAATACAAAAAACAATTAGTTTCTTCATAGTGCTATTATCTTTTAGGGTTGTTTTCTCTACTTTCTGTTATCGTTACAACACCTCTAACAGTCTCTTTCTTAGTTCTAATTAGGGTCCCTTCTTGGTCATACTCATAAAAAGTGGCATAATTATTATCATCTAAAACTGCTACTAATTTTAGCGATATAGGATCGTATACATATGATGTGAAACCAGCATCTATAGGATGCACTCTTATGTCATCAAAGCTTGCAGTTCCTGACATAGTTTTAAGTCCGATAGAGATTTCCGTTGTTCCAGATGGGATAGTAAACTCATAATAAATTCTTTGCCAACCTTCAATAATTAAACCACTGGCATACACTGGAGATAAAGCAGTTGCGCCACTGTTATAACTTATTTGTATATACGGATTAGTATAGGTGGAGAGCGTATCGGCCGCACCTTCTTGTTTTACCCAAGCACTTACTATGTAGGTTTTTCCTACTATTGGCTCAAAACTTCCAATACAATTTTCACAAATATTCGGAACAGTAATGCAACTATTAGGTGAATTAACGCCTGTTGTAACTTCACAAACCGATGTGCCTAAGAAATAGCCCTTATAATATTTAGCTGTTAATGAAATTGAACCTTGTCCAGATCGGATATTATTAAATGAATAGCTTAGACTTGACGCAAATGGACCATAAAATATTTTGGAAACCGACCCCAACGTTATTACTATAGCGCCTTTGCCACTGATGGTCCCTGAAATATTTATTACACCGGTAACATTAAAAGTATTATCATTTACATTACAATCAGTTGTTTCAATGCTGCCAATAGTTAGGGTACAATTTTCCGCTTCACTATTGCAGTTTGCCACGTTTATATTTCTAAAACCATAACAGCCATTTCTTGAAGCCAGCCTTACCATATAGTTACCTCCTTTACCTGCAACTACTTCTTGATTGGCATTTGACCCTTTAATATCGGGACCAGTCCATGAATAATGAAGAAAACCTGTTGGTGCTGTTATTTTTCTTGTTGAAATAGGACTGCCCGAGCATGAATCAAGTGTAAGCGATGGATTGAAGCAGTCTCCGTCTAAATAAACATAGGCCATATGGCCACCCCATGAGCAATCGGATACAACAAATTCAACCACCACATTTTGACCGATATAATCATCTAAAGGCACAACCACGTCTGTCCAATTCCTGTAGTAAAAATCAGCTCCAGTCGAGTTGTCATATATAAAATTTTCCTTTAGTTCTTTATTAGAAGAATTGGCAACAACAAGATAATTTGAGCAATTGATTACATCGCCGGATGGGTCTTTAATGACGACTTTAAAGTAAGGCTTTTCATTTTCAAGATGGCTACTTCCCGGGTCTTCAAGAACTGCGGCGAAAGAGTACCTAAAAAATGGCAAAGAGGCATCTACGCTGATAGATCTCGTAAGCATAGTGGCATCTCCACCATAAGTATTGTTTTCTAATCTAAAAGAATAAGATCCACCAGGTTTAACTGTAGGTAGTATTGACCCAGGTATATTTGGGTCATAGCCCGAATTTGTGAGCGAATAATGTGTAGTTAAATCATTCAATGGCATTGTGGTTGGGGTAGATGGTACATAAAAACCATTGCAGCCAAATCCAGGGCATGCAATACCTTGCTTGATGGTCCAATTGCTAAAAAAAGCGCCAGGCGTCAAGCCTGTTTCAAAGTCAATATTATCGCAGACTGTGGATGAGGCAATAGATCCAATAGACATTGTATTTAAAACAATGTCATTTTTATGCAACTGATTAAATGAAGTTAATTCATCAACATATAATTTATTTATTGAATCGAGCCAGACTTCGGCAGTTGCATAGTCGTTATCCGTGAGGCCAAAAAACCACATTCTATCACTAATAATTTTTGACAATTTCCCTGAAAGGTATTGATCAAAAACAGTCGTTTTAATATTGGCTCTCTCTTTGGTTTGAAAAAGTGTAAAAACAACACCCTTAGTGCCCCATAGGTATTCAATTTTCTTAGATAGCACCTTGTGCGCATTTGCACTAGAGGCACTAAAAATAAGTATTGTTAAAAAAAGTAATTTTGTTTTCATTGTTTTTAATCTTCTTCGCATGATTGGATTTGTTTTGAAACTTTGACATCCGTAGATGAATTCACTTGTATACTCTTCTTTCCTGTATGTGATGAAACCGACATAACATTACCGCTATAGTTTTTATAACTGAAATGATCATTGGTACAGGTAGAGAAATCATAATCTTCAAAACCATCAAATCCAATTTCTGCATACCTTGCATTGGCTGCAACAGAGAGCGGTAGTGAATTGTTGTAGCCGTATGTAGCGGCTGAGTATCTATTTAATGGGTCTCTGTTTTCCAATTCCATTCCGAATGGGCTGTATTCTGTTATTTCAGATGTCCATGTCCAGTTTGTGGTATTGATTGACCAGTTGCCATCATTAAATTGCCAGAATGGCGAATAGTTGACAAATGTTCCATCATGCCTTATATCTGTATTGTTGTTCTTGATTGAGATGGCTCTATTTGTCAAAAAGGTATATGCTTTGTATGGTCGCCATATCCCTTTCCTTCCTACTGCATATGGGTTTTTTGAAATCTTCATAAAATCGGACTGCCCATCAAAACACTCGCAATAGGTTTTCCAATCATCCTTAAATTCTTGAACAGACGCATTTACTACCTTCGAAAAACTATTGTTTTTTAGGCCAACCAGGGGATTTGACATACTGACAATACTGCCAATATTGGCACGCAAGATATTTCGTCGGCCAGAACGTAAAATTATAATTGTTTGATTGGTAGTTGAAGGTTTAAATGGATTGCCAACCTCATTGATAAAAGTCACTTTATTGTTTGTGCTATTCACAGATGATACCCATGCCTTTTCGTCGCCGCAATATATTTCATCGCCTGGCACAAACCACTCTGTAGCATTATCAAATACAGATTCGCCGTTGCTGTCAAAAGCGATGTTGTCATAACGCATCTTATAATTTTTATAAGCTGGACCCATACCATTGTAATACCAATGGGCTGGATAAGTCATTGAGTAGATATCATCTTCAAATTCATTTTTAGTTTGTGTTAAAATAACATCTCCAGTTTCGGCATCATATGCCAGGTTTTTCGTTCCAACTTTTGAACCCAGATCGTGCGCATAAACTTCTTCAACTATACCATATCGGTTAATCACCTTACAGGTTACTGCAGATCTAAAACCTCTCCTGTCATTGTTCATGGAATTCACGAATGATGGCACCATAAGAGGAACTACACCTGCAACAAAGTTATCTATATTCCCTTCTATACTACCCCGATAAGACATCGTTGTTTCTTGCCTAAAGTCGTTAATCATATCGTATTCAACACCCAATTCTTTTGTTTTAATACTACCATCTGGATAAACAACTTGCACATCATTCGTTAGATGATAACTTTTGCCGGAATATGGATTATTCTGATAAGGTTGGCA
>JAIXYV010000008.1 GCA_027490055.1 Bacteroidota bacterium
AATTTTGAGACAAGAAAACTGAAATAATGCGAAGCGAGAACAATAATTACAAGAAACTTGACACTGAACCGGTATTTGTTGTTATCGGTTTGCAGGACGAAGTTTTCGAAGTTGAAAAATGCGGAATAAACTCCTTGTTCATGAGCAATTTTGAGACAAGAAAACTGAAATAATGCGAAGCGAGAACAATAATTACAAGAAACTTGCCCCTGAACCGGTAATTGTTGTTATCGGTTTGCAGGACGAAGTTTTCGAAGTTGAAAAATGCGGAGTTAACTTATGTTAATGAGCAATTTTGAGACTAGAAAACTGATGTCATGCGAAGCGAGAACAACAATTACTTAGATGAGTAGCCTTTCATCACCCCCCTATCCGAAGCCTTAATAAACGACAAAATCTCGTCTCTCTCCGGTGTCGCAGGCATGTTCGCTTCAATATGCGAAATGGCTTTATTATTATTCAATCCACGAACATATAAGGTTCTGTAGATCTCTTGAATTTCTGCAATTTTTTCAGGCGTGAAAGCACGACGTCTTAGTCCGATAGAGTTGACCCCCTCATAGCTAAGCGGCTCACGGGCAGCCTTGGTATAAGGCGGAACATCTTTACGAACCAAACTACCGCCACTAATCATGGCATGTCTGCCAATATTAACAAACTGATGTACCAGTGTAGCTCCACCTAAAATGGCAAATTCACCAACTACAACGTGACCAGCAACCTGAGTACTATTAGCAAGAATGACATTGTCTCCAATGATACAATCGTGCGCCACATGCGAGTAAGCCATAATCAAACAGTTCTTACCAATTTCAGTTTTACCTCTGTCTTTGGTACCTCTGTTAAGCGTTACACATTCGCGAATAGTGGTATTATCTCCAATCACTGTTAAAGACTCTTCTCCATCAAACTTTAAGTCTTGTGGAATAGCCGATATAACAGCACCAGGAAAAATCTTGACATTCTTTCCAATTCTGGCGCCTTCAAAAATAGTAACCCCTGAACCAATCCAGGTACCTTCGCCAATTTCAACATTTTTATGAATGGTAACGAACGGGTCGATTACCACATTTTCCGACAACTTACTTTGCGGATGGACATACGCCAGGGGTTGAATCATTATCTGTTTTTATTTCTTATTGATACAAATCTGGAGGTATTACCCCCCAAACATTTATTATTTTATTTTGACGATCTGAGCCATCATATCTGCTTCACTCACCAGCTTCTCTCCTACATAGCATCTTCCTTTCATCAGGCAGATACCTCTTCTGATTGGCTCTGTCAGTTCCAGCTTCATAATCAGAGTATCACCAGGCACTACTTTATCTTTGAATCTGGCATTGTCAATTTTCAAAAATAGCGTAGCGTAATCTTCTGGATTTTCTACTTCACTTAATACCAGAACACCACCAGCCTGAGCCATGGCCTCAAGTTGTAAAACGCCCGGGAAAATAGGATCATTAGGGAAGTGACCATTGAAGAAATACTGATCACCCGTTATGTTTTTAATCGCAAGAACATGGGTTGCAGATTTCTCCATGATTTTATCTACCAGTAAAAACGGATGTTTGTGTGGCAGGAATTTAGAGATCTCTTTATGCTCGTACAATGGCTTTACATTCGGATTGTATACCGGCGCATCGGTATTGGCTTTCTTCTTAGTTTTTTTAATTAACGCTTTGATTTTTTTAGCAAACGCTACATTGGAAGCGTGACCAGGGCGGGCAGCCATTAACTGGGCTCTGATTGGCATACCTATTAAGGCTAAATCTCCAAGCAAATCCAGTAATTTATGACGAGCTGGTTCGTTTTGAAAACGCAGATCCACATTGTTTAAAATACCTTCTTTTCTTACTTCAACTTTTGGCTTGTTGAATATCTTAGCCAGTCGATCCATTTCATCGTCTTCAACTACACGATCAACAATTACGATGGCATTATTTAAATCCCCCCCTTTAATGAGGTTATTGCTTAACATCATTTCCAGTTCGTGTAAGAAACAAAAGGTTCTGCAACTGGCAATCTGAGTTTCGAATTCTGATAGATTGGTGATGGTGGCGTGCTGACTGCCAAGAACGGGACTGTTATAATCAACCATAACCGTTGCTCTGTAATCATCCAAAGGCATGGCGACCATTTCTACACCATTCGCATTATCGTTGTAGTGCACGTTTACCGGCACATGGAAATATTCTCTTTCTGCTTCCTGTTCAACGATACCTGCTTCTTGTAACTTCTGAACAAAAAGGATAGAACTACCGTCCATGATAGGCATTTCCGGACCATCAATCTGTAACAATACATTATCAATTTCCAGTCCGACCAAAGCTGCCAGCGCATGCTCAACAGTGCTTATTTTAACACCATTTTTCTCCAGCGTTGTTCCACGACTGGTATCTGTAACCAGATCACAATCGGCTTCAATAACCGGCTGTCCTTCTACATCTGTTCTCTGGAATTTATACCAGTGATTCACAGGGGCAGGCATGAAAGTCAGGTTAACATTGGCGCCGGTATGTAAACCAACTCCGGATACTGTTACTGCTTGTTTTAATGTCGTTTGTTTCATTTATAATTCTCTTAGTTCTTTAATGATTTTTTCTAATTCGCGAACCCTTTGTTCGAGGGCCGGCAGGTTTCTTTGTAAAACCTGACTTTTAAAGGCTTCTTTAATAGGCATTGCTGGCGAACCTATGAATTGCTGATTCGGTTCTTTAATCGATTTAGGAATACCAGACTGACCGCCGATTTGAGTGCCATCAGCGATGGTGATATGTCCCACTATTCCAACCTGAGCGCCTATCACACAACCCTTCCCTACTTTGGCACTTCCGGCAACCCCGCTTAAGCCCGCGATTACCGTATTTTCGCCAACTTCGGCATTGTGTGCAATCTGCACCATATTGTCGAGTTTAACCCCCTTGCGAAGAATGGTACTACCCATAGTGGCTCTGTCGATACAGCAATTTGCGCCAGTTTCTACATTGTCTTCTATGATGACATTTCCAATCTGCGGAATTTTAGCATAAGAGCCATCAGGTGTCGGAGCGAAACCAAAACCATCTGAGCCAATAGCTGTGCCAGCATGGATGATACAATTATTCCCAACTATACAGTCGGAGTATACATTAACACCTGCATACAAAATGGTATTGCTACCGATATGCGCTTGCTTTCCAACAAACACATTCGGATAAATTTGCGCTTTGTTGCCAATAACCGCACCTGCTTCTACAACGGCATTAGCACCGATGTACACATCCGTTCCTATACTTGCCGCTTCGTCAACCACCGCACTTGGATGAATACCAACGCGGGTTTGATGCGGATTGAAGTAAGCATCAAGCACCAGACAAAAACCATAGTATGGCATTGGGTGACGAATGATGGCACAAGGCAGAGGTTTATCAAATACTAAATCGTTGCTAACAATAACAACAGAGGCTTTGGTATCGTAAATAAAATTTAAATACTTGGGATTGGCCAGAAAGCTGATTTCGCCAGAAGCGGCACTTTCAATTTTACCTGCTGCTTTAATAACAACAGAGGCATCGCCTTCAACTGTACCATTTATAAGTGTGGCTATTTGACTGGCAGTTATTTGCATAGTTACAATGTTGCGAAGATACGATTTAGCGGTAAAAGCTTAAATAATATTTTTTAACGGTCTGATTCAGGGCTTTAAGATTGTAATTATCGCTGGCATCGGTAACATCTAAAACCTCCCCCGACTTCTTAAGAATTCGGATACTGGTACTTTTTTCCACCTTGTAAGCGTCGTTTTTAATCATCGCCATCGAAGCGAAATACGGAATTTCATCGGATTTTAGTTGATACAAGTTAGCGACCTGATCTTGTTTTTCTTTGAGTTCTGCATCCGTAAAAGGCTTATTAGACACCAGCATTTTAGGCAGATTGCGCTGAACCAAATTGCGGGCAAGCAAGGCCAAAACCTTGTCCTCTTCGAACTGCCAGGCTTTGATAGCCGAGAAAATATCTGAATCGTCGAGCTGGATAAAATTCTTCAGCACAGTCGGATCTTCCGTAAATTGTTTGTAGGAAATATGGCTTTCCAAAAAGAACCTAAGAATGGGAGAAGCATTTAGTTTAACCCCCGAACGCGCCAGTTCTGATGCGCGCTTCATGGTATTGGTTAACAACAAATCTGCTGCTACCACAGTCTTGTGCAGATACACCTGCCAGTACATTAAACGACGGGCGATGATAAATTTTTCTATGCTGTATATCCCTTTCTCTTCTACCACCAGTTCGTCGTCAACCACATTCAACATATTGATAATACGCTCTGAACCGATGATCCCTTCGCTTACGCCAGTGTAAAAGCTGTCACGACCAAGATAATCGAGTCTATCCATGTCGAGCTGACCAGAAATCAATTGATGGAGGTAGGCTTTTTTGTATTTATCTGTAAAAATCTCAATGCACAAATCCAGCTTGCCTTTGAACTCACGGTTCAATTGTTCCATCATCATGAGAGACACTTTTTCGTGCGCCACATTTTTGATCAGTGTATGTTCGAGAGAGTGGCTGTACGGACCGTGACCGATGTCGTGCAAGAGTATACCACAGTATAGGGCCTCGGCTTCTTTATCCGTTATTTTAACCCCTTTCTGACGCAAGGTAAAGACCGCATTCATCATCAGATGCAAGGCTCCTAAAGCGTGATGGAAGCGCGAATGAGTAGCACCCGGATAAACATATTCGGACATCCCCAATTGTTTTATTCTTCGAAGTCGCTGAACAAATGGATGCTCAATTAAATCGTACACCAGCTTACTGGGAATGGTAAGAAACCCATAGACCGGATCGTTGATTATCTTGCTCTTGATCATTGATGCAAAGTTGACGAAAAATCGACGACTTAAAAAGCAAAATAATAAGATGTTGAATAAAACTTAGAACAATTTATGCTCTAATTCGTGCCGTTTAGCAAAACTCCAATATACGGATTTTTTTAAACATTTCAAAATACCGAACCACACCAATACAAACCCCTAACAATCTGATTCTTAAATCAACAAAACAGAATTGTCATATTTTAACCAGATATTTGTTTTAACCCTTTGAAATTGTTAAATTTGAAACAATTTGAAAAGAGCGCTACCAATATTACTTCTCTTTATCTTTCCCTTACTGGCTTCAGCACAGAAAACTAATTCTGGAACTGAGTTCTGGATGGGCTTTTTAAAGAATTACACCGGCGGCAACGGTAACGCGCTCAAATTATACATTTCTGCCTCTTCCAATTCTAAAGTTAAAATCAGCATTCCGCTGCAGAACTACATCGATTCCATCTACGTTCCAAAAGACAGTGTCAAAGTATTTCAGGTACCTAACAATTACGGCTTCATCCCTGAATTTGACAGCGTAGTAAGAAGAGCAATTCGCATCACCTCAGATTTTCCGGTGTCGGTGTCGGCGATGAACCTCTATGCTGCAACCACCGATGCCAGTATTATTCTCCCTACCGTTAACATCCCACCAGGCGCCACTTACATCGTGGGCAATCCAAATTCCAGTGGCTTTAACAACGTGATGATGATGGTAGCGTCTCAAGACTCATCAATCATTTCCATTTTGCCAACCAGCACAACCACTGGTGGCCACCCTTCAAACACACCATACAACATTCGGCTTAACCGTGGCGAACTCTACCAGGTAGCCGCATCCAGTCTTACTGGCTCTGTGATAAAAGTTAACACCAACTCAAAAGTAGCTGTTTTCTCTGGTGATGTTTGCTCCAATTTCCCTTGCGGCGCTTGCGACCATCAATACGAGCAGGTGATGCCTAACATGCTGGCGGATACTGCCTACTATGTAGCACCCCACTTCGGTCATACCAACGGCTATTACCTCAAACTCGTTCCGATTGACTCCAATATCACCATCAAAGTCAATAACGATGTATACAACAACCTTAGCCGCTTAACACCAATCACCATCAACGTAAAGGGCGACAGTGGCTATTACATCCGCTCAAATAAATTGTTCCATGTGTTTCAGTTTTTGAAGGGCGCCACATGCAATGGTTATATCACTTCTGGCTACGGCGATCCAGCCATGTTAGAAGTGCTCAGCAATAAATACATGGGCGAATCTGCCATGTTCAGCACAGTTAACTCCACCAATTTACGCGACCATTTTGTGTCTATCGTTATCAATACGCCTTCTAAAAACAATGTGTACTTCGATAGAACCAAAATAGACTCCAGCGAATTTAAGCCCTTTCCTTACGACAAGAAAAAATCGTACGCCATGCTCAAAATTACGCTTGGCACCCACCTCGTCGAATGCTCAGATGGCATGCTGGCCTACTGCTACGGCATAGGCTTCTACGAATCCTATCTCTATTTAGCTGGATTTAGTTTGCCGAACTTCGATCTGGATTTTAAAGATTCTGTAGTGAAATACGACTGCAAAAATCAAAAAATTACCATGCAGTTCAGAGCCAAAACATCCAAGACTTTAAAGAAATACACCTGGTACTTTGGCGACAATACCACCGGCAGCGGCAATCCTGTTCAACATACCTACAATACAACAGGGGTCTATAAAGTTAAACTGGTAGGCGAAGATTTTGCCGGCAAAAAAGACTCCATCACCAAACAATTAAAAATCGACTGGCCAACATTCGATCCGGTTAGAAATAAAATCATTTGTGGTATTGATACCGCTAAATTCGAAGAGCGCAATCCTTTCTTCGCTAATTTTAAATGGCAGGATAGCTCTACCAATAACTATTTCAAAGCATGGACCAATAAAAACATCTGGGTAATTGCCACGGACACCACTGGCTATTGCAAATTTATTGACACTGGTGTGGTTGGCAAAATTGATATCTTCTCTTCAGTGACGGTCGACTCACTGGACAAATGTTTCAAATTTAACCGCTTCAGATTTACCGACTCTACCAAAATATTTGCCGACCAGATAGAACACAAAGCCTGGGTATTTCCTTTTGGTACTTACTGGGACCAGAATACTATCGATATTAAATTCCCTATGCCAGGCAAATACAAAGTCTACTTTGATGTTTACACCAAACAGGTAAATTGCAAGGCGCGTTATCCAATCGACGTAACGGTTCATCCGAATCCTAAAGGCTATACCAATTACAATGGCGAAGATTTCTGTTCAGGCACACCGCTAACCTATAAAGATAGTTCGCAAATCGTTACCGGTTACATCAAACAAGTGAAATGGGAGTTTGATGATAATACATCTTATATCAGTGATAGTGGCAAGACGACTAAAACACTGTTTTTCGACCCGACATCTGTTGCCGTTACGCGCAAATACAAACAGATTCCAATATCAAATTTCAACTGCACAGACACCATTAACTCAGCAGTCAATATCTGGCCTAAACCTAGTGTTAATTTCACTATCAGTACGCCTGACACCATCAAATGCTTGCCGGCAGCGCGCTGGACCTACAACAGCAATGTGAAGGTGTATTTCGATACCTTTAGTTTATTCTGGGATGCGGGCAATGGCATTAAAGGGACTGCAGCGAACCTCCGCAACATCCGTTATACCAGTCCTGGCACCTACAAAGTAAAACTCATCGCCAAAGAGACGTCCATGGGTTGCTCAGATTCTATCACCAAAACCATTGAAGTTCTGAGCGTTCCTGTAGCGCGTATCAATATTCCAGACACCATGCAGTGCTTTAACGGGCATCAGTTTACCTTCAAAGATTCGTCATCGGGCAAATACCTGACTTACCAATGGCAATTAGGGAATACAAAAACCGATACGTCTAAAGTTGTAGATTCTGTCAGCTATACTTCGCCGGGCATGTATACAGTGAAATTGCTGGTCAAAAACCAATACCCTTCCTGTATCGATTCAAGCTCCAGACAGGTGTATGTCCTGAGTTCGCCTAAAGCTAATTTCACCTCTAACAAAGACACTCAGTGCCTTAAGTCGAACCTGTTTAAACTAACCAATACCAGCACTTTCACCCAGGCATATGCCAGCACCAAATGGCTTTATCAGTCGGATTTGATAAATGGCACCGATACCAACTTCTCACTACTCAACAAGTCGTTTAACGATACGGGCACCATCAGAGTGCAATTAATAGTGAGAGACAAAGAAGCCTGTACCGATACGCTGGTTAAATTTATCAGAGTGGCATCCCACACCAAGAGCTTCTTGTCTGTTAACGATAGCATTCAGTGTTTCAGCGGCAATCGTTTTGTCTTCAGAACTGCTATTCCGGCGGGCGAAACCAGAACCTGGCTGATTAATCAAACCATTGCTCAAACTGGATCAACAGACAGTTTGGTGAAAACGATGTCGACCACCGGCATTCATAAAATCACCATCAAAGGCAACAATTCTCTGGGCTGTGGCGATAGCAGCAACAGTCAGTTTATTGTTCTGCCTAAACCGGTCGCCGACTTCACTATCAATAACGATAGTCAGTGTTTTAACGCTCAAAGCTTCGTGCTTGAAAGTAACTCAAGCGCTACAGGCGACATAATCAATACCTCTACTTATAAGGTAGATAATACCACTGTCTACACAACACCAGATGTCATAGGTCTAAACTTTGGCAAGATTGGACAGATACCAGTTCAACTAAGAATTAGCACACTGGAAAATTGCAGTGACAGCATTCTTAAATTTTTAACCGTGCTACCTCTGCCACTTGTACAAATACTGGGCGATACGGTTTGCCTTGGCGAAACCAGTGAATTCAATGCCCAACAAACGGCTGGCAACCTGGTAAAAACCTGGAACTGGGACTTTGGTGATGGCAACACAGGCAGCGGTAAAACGACTACCTGTGTGTACAGCAATACCGGCAATTACAATATCAGTCTGAAGGTTGTGGATCAGTTCAATTGTAGCAATAGTTTCACCGCTAACAGCAGTCAGCTTGTTAACCCAATACCGAATCCAAACTTTGGTATATCCGTCAATGATTTCGGCATCAACCAAAGTAAAATCAGCTTGAAAGCCTCTGAAATCAATGCCTATCAATACTACTGGCGTTTTCCAAATGGCAGCACCGCCGATAAAGACACCGCCAGCTTAATTATTAACGATTTACTCAAAGGCGATATCCATTTAATTGTTACCAACCAATTTGGCTGCATTGATTCATCTTCGCAGTACATCTATGTTTACCCAAACAATTTCAATGTCTATATTCCAAGTGCCATGTCCATTAACAACGACCTCTTGAATGATTATTTTAGGCCAGTCGGACTAGGCGCAAACAAAGACTACAGCATGTCAATTTACAACCGTTGGGGCGAACTAATATTCAACACCACTGATCCGGAAAAAGGTTGGGACGGCAAGTATATGGGTGAGTTTGTCATGGAAGGTGTATACACCTATTACATACAGTTTACCTTTGTTGATGGCAAGGTTTACCGATACCCGGGCACACTTACCGTATTGCGTTAAGGCCTGAATTTGGGCAGACTAAGCTGATACTTTACTGATACAATTCTAATAATGGCTATAAGGGCCACAGAACTGAGCAGACTATACAAATCATTCACCTGAAACCTTATTAGCCAGACATATAACAAGGCTCCTGCCATACAGGCAGTGGCATAGATTTCCTTCCTGAACAGGACTGGCACTTCTTTGGTTAACACATCTCTCATCACTCCACCCATCACCGCCGACAACATTCCCATAACTGCAGCGATGAATGGATTGACGCCAAAATTGAGCGCCTTCTGAGTACCGATGATAGTAAACATCGCTACAGCAAATGTTTCCACCAGAAACAAATTCGCTCTGTGTTTCTTTAACCAATCGTATAAGAAAGCACTACAGATGATTCCGGTGAATGCTGCCGCGAGGATATTGATGTCTTTGATCCACACCAAAGGATAAGCACCCAAAAGAATGTCTCTAATTGACCCACCTCCAAGGCAGGTAATCAAACCCAGAAAAGTAACACCAAACCAATCTGCATTGCTTTTATCATTGGCTACAATCGCTCCCGATGAGGCAAACAAAGCTGTTCCGCACAACTCAAAAATATACTGAATCGTCATAGCTCTGATAATTCAAATGTCTGGATTTCTGCCGTTGTTACACTTGTCTTTTCCCCGTCGCACAAGACAATAGCAGCCTCCTGAAAATTGCCGGACAATTCTTGTAAGCGCTGCAAACTGGCGAGTCCGGTAATACAAATTCCCTTTTTATCCTGCTGCAACACATCTATGCTGTCGAAAACAGAATGGGCTATTTTACCCAGTTCAAGTGGTACACGCACATACACTTGCAAACGGAAATCAGTATCCAGTTCAGTGGCGTTGGCATTGTGTATTTTCTTGTATTCGTAGCGGTAATTGTAAGACAAAGCACTGATATCGCTCAATACCGCAGAGGCTGTTGGATAAGCTCCCGCGCCCTTGCCTGAAAAGAACTGTCTATCGGCAAATGCTGTTTCAGTTATGACACCATTATAGACATCATCTACTCCAAACAAAGGCGACTGCGCTGAAACAAATTTTGGAATAACAAATGCCGCGATCGACTGTTCTGATGTTTTAAAAGCTTGCGCTACCAACTTTATTTTAAAGCCTTTTTCGCGAGCATACCTAAACTCCTCCTGCCCGATAGAACGTATGCCGATGCGGGTAATATCGCTGGCACTTATCAGCAAGCCAAATGCATGCGCGCAAAGTATCTGCAATTTATATGCGGCATCAAATCCGTCGACATCCAAAGAAGGATTGCTCTCGGCATAACCAAGCGATTGAGCGATACTTAGTGTCTCCCCAAAATCCAGTCCCTCGTTTAAAGCCTTACTCAGGATAAAATTCGTGCTCCCATTCACGATGCCTTCAATCCTACTCAGCGTATCATTGTCGTAATACTCCTCGAGATTTCTGATGATAGGTATACTGGCGCAAGCAGCGGCTTCGTACAATACCGGCAATTGATACTGCTTTTGCAAATCTAACAGTTCAGCAAAATGCTCTGATACCATTTTTTTATTGGCTGTCACAACGCCCTTGCCCTGCTTCAATGCAGCTTTCACAATCTCGAAGGCGGCGTCTGCATCGTCGGTGAGCTCGACGATAATAGTAATTTCGGGATCATCGATTAACTCACTTGCAGTAATTGTAAAATCGACATCAGAAACTGGACGTACCTTCTGAGGATTTTTGATACATACTTTTTTGATGCGAGCTTGAACGCCATTCGTTTTATTAAGTACCTGATAGAGGCCATAGCCGACACAGCCAAAGCCGAAGAGTCCGATGTTTAATGTTTGTTTGTTCATATTGATAGTAAAGTTTAAAGAATGGAACTTGATTGATTCGTATATTTTTCAGTTTGTTTCAGCGCAGTGTCCAGATCCTGGATCAGATCGTCGGCGTTTTCGAGTCCTACCGACAAGCGAACCAGACTATCTGTTACTCCCGACTGGTAGCGCTTATCTCGAGGAATCGACTTGTGCGTCATCTCGCAAGGCAGACAACACAAACTCTTAACACCGCCGAGACTCTCTGCCAGTTTAAACAACCTGGTACCCGTCACGATCTTGGTCGCCAAAGCTGCGTCGTCTATTTTAAGATCGAATGCCACGACACCTCCAAAGGCACTCATCTGCTCAGCCGCAATGTCGTGATTGAGATGGGATACCAATCCAGGGTAGTAAACTTGGTTGACCAATGGCGAATGACTTAAATATTCTGCTAATTTCTGCGCATTACTGGCATGTTGCTCCACACGCAAATGCAGTGTTTCAATGCCTCTTATAACCAGCCACGAATCGAAGGGTGAGAGAATAGCACCAGTGGCGTTCTGAATAAACTTGATGCGCGCGCCCAGTTCCGGATCTTTAGTCACCACCAAACCACTTATCAGATCGCTGTGCCCGCCGAGATATTTGGTGGCAGAGTGAATGACGATATCCGCACCTAAATCAAGCGGCTTCTGCAACACCGGCGAAGCGAAGGTATTATCGACACAGAGAAGTATACCTGCTGAAGTCGCAATTTTAGCAGCCGCTTTTAGATCCGTAATTTTAAGCGTCGGATTGGTAGGCGTTTCTATCCACAACAACTTTGTTTTGGGCGTGATAGCATCAATGATATTTAAAACATTGGTAGTATCAACATATTTGACACTGATGCCAAACTTGGCATAGATATGGGTAAACTGTCTGAAAGCGCCGCCATAGATGTCTTCAACTGCGATAATTTCATCGCCAGTATCCAGGAGTTTTAGCACAGCATCAATAGCAGCCAGTCCACTGGCAAAAGCAACACCCGTTGAGCCATTCTCGAGCTGAGCACTTAAGTCTTCCAGCACTTTTCGGGTGGGATTGTTGGTACGGGCGTAATCATAACCCTGGTGCACACCGGGAGCAGATTGCACGAAAGTAGAAGTTTGGTAAATCGGCACAGAGATAGCGCCTGTCAGCGGATCTACCGGAATTGAATGGAGAATTTGAGTTGGTTCTGTCATGATATTGAAATATTTAATTGTTTGTCGCGCAGGACTTAAATATTTGCTTATCGAGAGGTAGAACCGACTTATCGGAAGCGCATAAAAAAAGCTCTTCCGACAAGTCAGAAGAGCTGTATAAAAAACACCGGGGTGAGTTATGTAAAGCTTATTCTAACTTATCTATCCGTAACAATTACGGTTGAATTTGGCACCTTCTTTCCGCCTAAGCGGAACCAGGTTGTCAAGACGTCTATGGGTCAAATCCCTCGGTCTTTCTGGATAAGTAAAGTATTTAAGAACTTGCTGCAAAGGTAATAACAGAAAAATGACACAAGCAAACTTTTTGAATAATAAAATTTTTAAAGGATACAATAAAAGAATCTGTAAACTGTTAATATTGCTGTATGTTTCAGAACTAAAAACCATGAAAAAAAATTTCTATTTGCTTGTTTTTTTGGGGTGTTTTCAAGGCCTTTTTTCGCAAACAGCGATTCAGTTTCCAGAAACTGAACAGTTCGAAACCTACATCAATCAGCGCACAAAAAAGATCATTGAATCGATTTATACTTTAGCCCTCAACAATCAAATCAAAGCCTATCAAAACGATTCCTTCAATTCATACTTTAGTCCGCATTATTTGCGACTGAGAGGTTCTTCAACTTTCCCCAATTCCGACTCTATTGCCTATTTGAAAAAAGAGGATATTGCAGGCTTCAATTTCGTAAAGGCCATTGAGCCTTCTAAGCGTCAAGAGACTATCCAATACAGTATTATTGGTATCGAAATTTTGTATTCTGTCTACTACTATGGCAATTCTCATGGGCGCGGGCGACTGATGACTGCTAATTTTATTGAGGTTAAAAAACACCTTCCTGAATCCGATTACCAATTTATCCTTCAATTAGGTCGCTACGCCAGCTTAGACAATCAAATTGATATCCGTGAAAGTCCCTGGTCGCCCTTCCAACAAGTCAATTTTGAGAAACATCAACACATTGGCATCGACTCTGCCTTTCTATCAAAAATGGCAAAGATGCTGTACATTGGAGGCGCCTATTACGACATCATTCGGTTTAATGAACGTTATCGTCATCCTGTCATGCTGAGAGATGTTCAAACTGGCAAAATGATTGACATGGAAGACATCCGAACGGTGTATTGCGATTCTATGCAT
>JAIXYV010000046.1 GCA_027490055.1 Bacteroidota bacterium
TAACGGTTGTATTATAAGCAGTACTATCAGAGAAAACAATGCCGCTATCTGGTAAGGCCTTCCACACACCAAAGCTATTGGCACCAGGTTGATTCCCCGAAAGATACAATCTCGACAGAAAGCATATCGTCTGATCGGCGCCACCTGCTGCTGCTACCGGAACCGAGTAGGCAACATAGACATTTACGTCATCCTGACTTGGCGTACAGGCTTGTCCGCCATTGATGAGCCAGCGGTACTGGTAACGACCGGCAATTAAATTCCTTACCGCTGTTATATTGTTGGTAGTGTCGTCTATCTGTGAGGTATTCGGACCGTAATTCTGGTACCAGTTGCCACTTCCTTCTGTCGGAATATTGCCCGCAAGTTCGGTGGTGTCGACATTGCAATTAAGTCGCTGACTACTGCCCGCGTTGGCGATACCTGGTTGTCGGGATACAATAACATTGATAAAAGCTTCGACATTGGTACAAGCCTGACCAACACCAGCACTGCGGAGAATTCTATAGGTGTAAATGCCAGAGTTGTTTAGGTCGCTTAGCCTAATATACTTCGAGATAGAGTCTGTAAACAACGTATTCCCGATAGTGGAAGATGGTCCGCTCATCTGAGTAACAGTTGTTGTTCTGCCGCCCGAATCGGTGTAGCGTATAACGGCAGTATCCTGGTTACAAAGTAAAATCCGGTCAGGAAATGCGGTGATGGCAGGAGTGTCTACGTAAGTCAGTGTAATTAAATTATTCTGAATACAACCCGTAACTGGATTGCTCATTAAATAACTGAACTGATAGACATCTCTGGCACGACCACTTAAGCCGGTGACAGTTGTCGAGGCGGTGTTGATAGGGTTGAAGGTAACAGAGGTCGGACCAGAGATCTGCGACCAGCTGCAGGTATCGTTTACATAAATTGGGGGCGACCCGTTTAAGACATACGAGGTTGGTCGGTCGCACAAAAAGATACTAAAGCCACCACTGGGTGATAAATTGCCAAGTGGTGGAGGAACACGCACTTGTAGGGTGTCGCGACCATTGGCGCAAGGACCGGAAACCACATATTCGAACAAGTAAACACCTTGTATTAAACCTGAGGCAAACGCACTGTCGGAGTTACGGTTACTAAGGTTTGGGATATTCGGACCGCTGAGTACATTCCATGTAGCACCTTGCCCACCCACGCCTTTGCCGGCAAAACTGCCGTATAAACCTGTAGAGGTAAAGACAGAGTAACACGGACTTAGGGTGATGCTGTCCTGGGTTCTAACCGGTGTCACACCGCCATAATTCACAAAACTTACCTCATCACTTGAACTGCATCCGTTGGTATTTGAGATGGTCCAACGCATGATGCTGGTACCGCCATTGCTGTTTAGTGTCGAAAAAGCAGACGAATTGCTGGAACTTGTAGTGATAGCAATTCGACCGTTGTTTTGCACAAACGACCATGAACCGGTTTCGCCTGAGCCCGGCAAATTAGCGGCCATATTGCCCGAAGTGGGACACATAGCACGATCAAGACCGGCATTGGCTTTAGAGGTGTTTAGCACCGTTATCGTTACCTGGTCGTTCGCATTAGAGCCATCGGTACAACGCGAGCGTATATTAAAAACATAAGTACCTGGAACCACCCCTCTGACGCTACTGTTTAAAGTAAAGGGACTGCTGATAATGGCCGAAGGACCTGAGACTTGAGACCAGCGGGTACCACCACTGAGGGAGCCAGCTTTGAAACCCGTTAAACGAATACTATCATATAAGCAGTAGGTGCCGTCGACACCCGCATTTACTGTGCAGTTCTGCGCCCTTAACAAAGGAGAAAAACAAAATAGAAATAGTATAAGTAATAGTTTTTTCAAATGGCTTCTGAAGCAATAGACGACGAAATTAGAGAAAAGGTGACTTAATAGATTGAAAAAGATAGAAATATGACAAAAAAATAACCTTTCCAGGGTTTAAACCCTGGAAAGGTTAGGATGATAATCAACAACTTACCCCACTCAAAAACCACTAACCATCTATCAATCAGCGGTTTTAAAAATGGGCTATTTGAAAGCTCCTGATTTTAAAATTATCTGCCTAGTAATGCCGCAGTTACTGGCACCATTGTCGGATCGTAGTTGGCAACTGATGCGCCATGTCTTACGATTTTTAATTCGTTGATTTTATCGCCTTGCTGTATCGCGTCAACCACACTTTGTCCTTCTACTACACGACCGAAAACAGAGTGCTTACCGTCTAGCCATGGGGTAGGAACGTGGGTGATGAAGAATTGTGAACCGTTAGAAAATGGTCCGGCATTGGCCATACTCAAAATACCTGGTCCGGTATGGGTCAGTGAAGGATGAAACTCGTCTTTGAATCTGTAACCCGGTCCGCCCGAACCTGTACCGTTAGGGTCGCCACCCTGAACCATGAAATCAGGAATAACACGGTGGAAACTTAATCCGTCGTAATATGGAACGCCTTCAGCTTTTGCGCTGTTAGCAATTTTACCTTCTGCCAGTCCAACAAAATTGGCAACGGTTAATGGGGTTTTCTGATGTTCCAAAGCCAATACAATAGTGCCTTTGGTGGTGTGCATTTCGGCGTATAGCCCTTCTGGAAGTGAGTTGTAATCCATGATTATATTTAACTGTTTTTATTGTCCCGCAAATTTAAACGTTTGACCTGGCCTAATAAAATTAAAATTAATTCAAAGCGTTTTTTTATTTTTTCGTAACATTGCAAATTGTTTTTAGCTATAAAAAACACTGTATCTAATGGTAACTAAAGAGATTTTAATAAATGCCTACACCCTTATGTGCAAAGCAAGGGCCATGGCCGCTATATATGATGAAAACCGTCCTATTACGAAGTATGTGCATTCTACCAGTAAAGGACACGAGGCGATTCAGCTGGCCGCGGGGTTTTTACTAAAGTCGTACGACTATGCGGCGCCGTATTACCGCGACGAGAGTATGTTGTTAGCCATGGGCATGACGCCATACGAACTGATGCTGCAACTATTAGCTAAAGCAGATGATCCTTTCTCTGGCGGTCGCACCTACTATTCTCACCCTTCTCTGAAACGCGATGATATGCCTAAAATGCCACACCAGAGCAGTGCTACTGGTATGCAGGCTATTCCGGCAACTGGCATGGCGCATGGTATCAAATACCGCGAATCGCAGAAAATGATTCTATCTCCTGAATTGCCTGTGGTACTTTGTAGTATCGGCGATGGGAGCATGACCGAAGGCGAAGTCAGCGAAGCCCTTCAAATGGCTGTGCTGAAAGAGTTGCCGATCTTATACCTGGTGCAAGACAACGACTGGGGTATCTCTGCCAGTGGCGACGAGATGCGTGCCATGGATGCCTACGAATTTGCAGCTGGTTTCAAAGGCTTAAAACGCGCCCGTACCGATGGTAGCGAATTTGTTACCTGCTACGAAGATGTCAAATCGGCCATCGACTGGGTGCGAAAAAATCGTAAACCTATGTTGTTGCACGCTAAAGTACCTCTGCTGGGACACCATACCAGTGGTGTAAGAAGCGAGTGGTACCGCGACGATCTGGAAGTGGATATGAAAGATGATCCATTCCCGAAATTACAAAATACCTTGATTGAACTCGGCGAATCTATGGATACGCTGAACATGATATACGAACAGGCTAAAGCCGAAGTGGCCGATCATTTCAGTCGCGCAGTGGAAGCACCTGAACCTACACCCGAATCGGTGTACCTGCACGAGTTTGCACCAACGCCTATCACCGAAGAACAAGGTACCCGTGCCCCTGAAGGTCGCGAACCTGTAGTAATGGTAGATGCGGCATTGTTTGCCTGCGACGAGATTTTGAAAAACCATCCTGAAGCTTTGTTATACGGTCAGGATGTCGGTATTCGTCTGGGTGGTGTGTTCAGAGAAGCCGCTACCCTGGCTAAGAAATATGGCAAAGACCGTGTCTTCAATACGCCAATTCAAGAGGCCTATATCGTAGGGTCTACGGTGGGCATGAGTGCAGTGGGACTAAAACCCATTGTAGAGATTCAATTTGCCGATTATATCTGGCCTGGTATTAACCAATTGGTAGAAGAGCTTTCTAAAAGTTGTTACCTCTCTAATGGTAAATATCCGGTGCAATCATTGATAAGAATTCCAACCGGCGCCTACGGTGGTGGCGGTCCGTACCACAGCGGAACTGTAGAAAGCAGTATCCTGCAAATCAAAGGTATCAAAGTCGTTTACCCAAGCAATGCTGCCGATATGAAAGGCTTGTTAAAAGCGGCCTTCTACGATCCGAATCCTGTTGTGATGTTCGAGCATAAAGGTTTATACTGGAGCAAAGTGCCAGGTACCGATGCGGCCAAATGTCCTGAACCATCAGAAGATTATATCATTCCTTTAGGCAAAGCCAGAACCGTGATAGAAGCCTCTGCGGATGCTGTTAAGTATGGCGAATCGGTTGCGGTAATCACTTATGGTATGGGCGTATATTGGGCGAGCAATGCGGCAAAGCAGTTTGATGATCAGGTAGAGGTAATCGACCTAAGAACTTTGAATCCATGTGATGATGAAGCCATCTATGCTGCCACTAAAAAGCACGGAAAAGTGATTGTATTAACCGAAGAAACTCTGCGCAATTCATTTGCCGAAGCCATTGCTGGTCGCATTCAGAAAAACTGTTTCCAACACCTTGATGCTCCTGTAGAAATCATCGGTACAGCTAACTTACCTGCTATACCGTTGAACATGGGCCTGGAAAAAGAAATTCTTCCTAACGCCGATAAAGTCGCAGTAGCTATCGCTAACTTGTTGGAGTTTTGATTTTTTGCTATCAATAGTAAAAGAGTACTTTTTATTTATTAATTTTGTTTTCAGGGTTATTCTCAAAATGGAATAATTGCAAAACAAACTATGGATATCAACTTATTTAAACTACATGATTTCTTGTCGCTCCAGACAATCTCAAAATTGTTTTTAATAAAATTGCAGACTAAAACAATCGCAGAATCTCATGAGTTTTAGAACAATTCTAATGAGTCTTTTTTTGGTTCTTGGATGTATTTCATGCAAACCTAAATGCCATGATAAATCTAATCCCGATTGTGAGGATTATGATCCATGTTCACAAGTGCCATATGTTACCGCTGATTTCGAGATAGGACAGATATATAGTGCAAGTATTAATCCTTTATCGGATCCTTATAAAGTATTCATAGTGGATTCAATATTTCCAAGGTCTTGTTCCATTATGTTTAAGGCTAAAATTGAAGGTGCTAAGTACAAATGGAAACTAGGCACTGAGACAATTGAAACAAAAGAGTTCTCCCGGAGTTTCAAAGAACCAGCCAGTACAATAACAGTGACATTAATGGTTGAAAAGGCCCCAGATAAATGTCACCCCAATGATGATGGAAAAGATACAATTACTAAAACCTTTAGACTGGTTAACCATTGTGATTTAGTTTCTGTTGGGTCATACAAAGGATTAATTGATGATTCAAAAGATAGTATAGTTTGGAAATTAATGTATGTTGAAAATTATCCATCATTTTTTCCTCCTCGCTATTATAGCTTCTGTGGTATAACACACATGATAATCACTGGGTCAATCAATTTTTTTGAACATCATACATTTAAAGATACTATTTATGACAATTCTTCAGAGGAATATTTAATCACTAATAGAAAAGTGTTTTTAGGGACAAAAGAAAGTGGCGGTCAGTTTACTGGTATTGGAAATTGTATCTATGAAATCAAGAATGACAACTCTGTTCAATTCAGTTACAAAAGCAATGGCGCAATGCATACTTTCAGAGGAATAAAAATTAAATAAAAAACTCAAACAAATAAACTCAAACCTAATAAACATGATTTAATTTATTTGGACAAGAGTTATGATATTTATTGGTTACAAACTTAAATAATGCAATTTTCATCTGATGGAAAAAGAAATTCTTCCTAACGCCGATAAAGTCGCAGTAGCTATCGCTCAATTGCTCGAATTTTAAGGTAAACGGTTGTTTGTCTTAAAATTATAAAATTTTCCTTGCTCGGTTTTTTCGATTTTGTTAGGAATTCTTTTAACAATCCCTTATACTTGTAGACACAACACATGTATTTGGTTTTTTGCCTATGAGTAA
>JAIXYV010000056.1 GCA_027490055.1 Bacteroidota bacterium
GTATATCCCGGTGGCGATGTGTATACCATGGAAAAAAATATTTTCTGGAACCACCATGGTGAATTCTGGAAAAACTCTCAGACCAATATCTGGAACCACTACCACGAAAGTGGCTTAATGGTGAGTCAGTTTGGTATCGTGTCTCCAGAGGCTGAAGCATTAGAAAACGAAGCGTTTGCTAAAGGTGCGGGCAATGTGTTCTCATCTACACTAGTGAAAGTTGGTTCTGATTATTATATCTATCACAACGACGAATCAGTGCATGGCGGTATTCACAGATGGAAGATCTCTGGATTGAACAGCATCACCGAGCAGAACAAGAGCATCAGCATGCAGCCATTAACCGGTAGCGGATTAATAGGCAATTATTACGACGGCGTAGATCTGAACAACTTCAATATGAAAGCTTCAGTTCTGAACAGCACAGTTAATTTAAGTACACCTCCAAGTCAGGTAACTTCTGCCAGCAACTTCTCTACTAAATGGACAGGCTATGTTAGACCAGCTTTTTCACAAGCTTATACCTTCTACACCAACACCAGCAAAGGGGTAAAATTATGGATCAACAATGTGTTGGTGATTGACAGATGGTCTAATGCCTCGTTGTTCGAAAACAGCAGTGCTGCCATTAGTCTGAGTGCAGGCGTCTTGTATGCGGTAAGAATCGAAATCAGCGGCGGTACTGCAACATTATCTTGGCAGAGTGCTTCACAAGGCAAGCAAGTGATTCCTTCTTCCGCTTTGTTTCCAGGTGATGTAACAAGTTACAACAACGGTTATAACCTAATGGAAGGTTTAGAATTACAGACTACATTAGAAAACGATAAATATGGCTGGAGCAGAAATGCAGCAACAGATGCAAACATTTCAGGCAACAATTACTGGAGAGCCAGAATCAACAACAAGTCGCATTTAATTGACGACCCTTCACTTTCTATTGGCTTCAGAAAGTACAACACCTCTTATTCTATAATCAGAGATTTAGGCACCACAACCAATTGCACGAAGTCATGGTCGGTTACAGGCGCCTTACTATTCGAAGGCAACTATCCAAATACTGATCCATCCAACGAAGGCTTCTTTGAAATACTCGACGATCAGGGTAAAATCATCAGCAGACTTTCTGTTGAAGGTCAGTACATTAATAGCAATACACGCGTAAATCAAGTTAAATTAAACGGCACTTCGATTGTCAATACAGTAGAAAAATACCTGTATGCCAATTTCAACAATGCCACTAATTTCAGCATCAGTGCATCAGGCAAAACACTTACCTTCAGCTATGCTGGCTATACGCCAATAAGTGTAAGACTTTATGATACCACAGCCAACTGGTTCAAACCAAAATCTATTAAATTTCATTTCCGCGGTGGTGATTACGACAAAGCTATCGACGTCAGACAATTGCGATTTACGCCAGTGATTAACACCACGCCAGTCATCATCAATAGCGGTCAAAATAGAATTTGCTCTGGCTCAAGTGTTACATTAACTGCTCCTTTAGGCAACTCATACACCTGGAATACCAATGCCACAAGCAGAAGTATATCGGTTAATAGTGCAGGCACTTACAGCGTTACTGTTAACTATGGCAACTCTTGTGTATTAAATTCAGCCATCACAACTATTTCGGTTAAACCATCACCAACGCCTTCAATTTCACTTTTCAATAATGGATTATTATCCAGCTATACCAGCGGCAATCAATGGTATATGAATGGTGTTATTATTAGCGGAGCCACTGCACAACTTTTAAGAGTTACCAGAAGTGGCAGTTATTCAGTTGTAGTAACTGATACCAATGGTTGTCAGGGAACAGCCAACTTCTCTGTGCCATTACCTTTCAAAGATGTCAAAATTGAATCTGAATGCATCAACGACAAACAGGCAAAATTCACCTGGTTCACCATGGATTCAGAAGATGAATTTAAATACGGCATCGAATACACACTCAACAACGGCACTAACTGGATAAAGCTTGATGAAGTTAGTGCAGGTAGAACATTTGCCGGTCAGGTTCTGAATACCTACTCCTTGATAGTTGATAGAAACAACGATTACAAAACTATTTACAGATGGTACTCCCTGGATCAAACCGGAAAGAGGGTTCAGACAATCCCGGTGAGCAGTCCGGCTTGCGACAATTCAAGTTTCAAAGTATACCCAAATCCATTTAGCAACAGTTTAAATATCAATTTTGACCTGGGCACTCATGCCGACAAAGCTGTTAGTGTGGATTTACTGGACCTGAATGGAAAAACTATTTACCATCAGATGCTAGACCTGAACAGCACCAATGTTCAAACAGGATTAATCACCATCAGCGAGTTCGAGCAACTCAGCAATGGTATTTATCAATTGCGAATTGCCGGACATGATGCGGTGTTATTAAACGAAAAAATAGTGAAGACCAATTAGAAAATATGAAACCAGGAATGGTGTTTTGATTGATTCAACCGGTTACACAAACGCACAAAAATGACCGGTTTTGAGAGAAGGATTCTCATTTTAAGAATGAGGGTCCTTTCTCTGTTTTACTAACTATTCATTTTCAGATACTTACAAAACAGGCAAGAGAATTGATTGCTTGATAATCAATCAACAAACCTCACATTATGTTTAATCGCATTTTCAGTTACTTTTTTTCCACTCACACCTCCTCTATTTTGTTAAATAAGTCGTTTAAAGTCGCCGAACTTAAAATTTCTTGTAATTTTTTATCGCTGAATATCAATACTATAGAACAAAAAAGAAATTATATTTTGATTTATTGCATCAAATAATAATATTAAAGAAACGAAAAGTAAAAAAACTAAGTTTTTATACCCATTAGGTATTTAGAACTACTGTTTCCACTTGCTTTCGGCTATAATTTACTACAATACACATGCAAAAATCAATGATGAATGAGAAGGTTGAACTTTTTTCAAAATGGAACGACCAGAGCCTGACAGGAGCTTATCTCAGAAGAACCGTTTTCCTGATTGCCCTTTCAACTTTATTATTTCTGCTGAACTTACAGAACACCTATGCGCAAAACGCCAAAGTGCCTTTTAATTTCAGTTTATCTCAAGCCTCTAAAACCAGTGCCGGTGTCTACAAACGCAATGGCAATGTTCTGGTAAGAACACTCTGGAACAATGTCTCCTACCCTGCTGGCACTCACACTGCCTACTGGGACAGGGTTAACGACGATGGTAATATGTTGACTGATACAGGTTACTACATTAAAGTAATTTCTAATAATGTAGCTTATAACTGGGAAGGTGTCGTAGGCAATAACTCAGATTCTATCTCTGGTACTTCTAAAATAAGAGCTTTCGACAGATTCCATTCACTGACCTTCGCTGGACAGTATGGTTATTACGCAGTTGGTTATACAGAAGGCGTTCCTTCATGTTACAAATTTGATATTTCAAAACCCAATAGTAAAATCAATATCCTTTGGGGACCGTATAAAGACATTGATCTGCAATGTGATTATGTAAGCACCGACGGCAGTAATGTCTACTGGGCTGGTTACGATCCTTATAATGCTAATTTATCTATGGTGTTTACGACTAAGACATCTGATGATAAAGAGTTCATTCACTCTT
The DNA here is from genome assembly GCA_027490055.1 of Bacteroidota bacterium. Classification (GTDB taxonomy): domain Bacteria; phylum Bacteroidota; class Bacteroidia; order NS11-12g; family UBA955; genus JABMMZ01. The sequence goes on from JAIXYV010000056.1 coordinate 3,597, forward strand.
CGGGCACTTCTCAGGCAACCACTTATGGAAGAACCTATGCCAGTGCAATTGATTTATACACCACCAATCCGAATGCTCATCCAAGCGGACTAGCGGTCCAGATTTCAGGTGATTTTCTATTTGTTGCGCACAGAGCACTTAACCAAATCAATGTACTTAACAAAACTACCGGTGCTCAGGTACAAACTTTGTCCTTTACTGCTCCGCGCGAAATTTGCGTTGATCCAGCAGGTAACCTTTGGGTGATTTCTGGCACCAATACCATTGAAAAGTTTGCCGTTAACTCAAATGGCACATTAGGTTCAACGCTTTTAAGTATTACTGGAATAACTGAACCATTGGCTATGGCAGTTTCGCCAAATGGCAGCAAACTGTTTATTTTAGATGGTGCAGCATCACAGCAAGTTAAAATTTTCGATAACGCCACAGGTTCAAGTATTTCCACTTTCGGTTCAGCCGGTGGTTATATCAATAATGCCAGCGTAAACGATTACAAGTTTTATTTCAGCGATTCGGTAACTGAACTTTCTAAACCATTTATCGCTTTTCAAACTGATAGTTCTTTCTGGCTGGGAGATGTTGGCAACGAACGCGTTCAGCATTACAATGCATCAGGCACTTTCCTTAACCGCATCATGTGTTTACCACACTCTTATTCAACAGTGGTAGACAGAAACAATCCCAACAGAGTGTTCAACGAATTCTTAGAATTCAATGTCGACTATAGTAAACCACTAGGACCACACAATGGCTCATGGACTTTAGTCAATAACTGGAGAAGAGGCATTAAAGCCAATTACTTCCAGAACGACAAACTCAGAATATTCATACAGCTCATTACCCTCTCCAATAACAGAACTTATGCATTACTTGATGAGTATGTCAACGGTATCAGAAAGCCAGAAGTGGTGGAGCTAATCAACAACGGAAATATTCGTTATACAGGCATTAAGCTTCAGGATTTCGCACACGACATTATTGGTCAGGACGGCTCTTTAAGACGCATCATATGCAGTAGAAATATTGGCGACAGCGGATACTGGCAAGTACAAACCTTAAATAGATTCGATGGGAATAACAATCCTATTTGGAACAGTTCACAAAAAATTGCCTGGATACCAAGCATAACTGCTAACGATCCTGCATTCTCTAATATCATGGCCCCGGCAGTTACTTCTGGAGGATACAACATTATTTTTAACGCAGAAAAAGACAACAAAGGTTACCATTTAGGCGCCATTAAAACCGGCACTAATCAGTATATCTGGAAAACTTCTAAGGCAACTAAGAGCACTTACACTGGTCCGATGCCTAAAGACGGCGCCTTCGACATTGGCAACAATGTGGTATATCCAGGTGGCGATGTGTATACCATGGAAAAAAATATTTTCTGGAACCACCACGGTGAATTCTGGAAAAACTCTCAGACCAATATCTGGAACCACTACCACGAAAGTGGCTTAATGGTGAGTCAGTTTGGTGTTGTGTCTCCTGAAGCTGAAGCATTAGAACATGAGGCGTTTGCTAAAGGTGCGGGCAATGTGTTCTCATCTACACTAGTGAAAGTTGGTTCTGATTATTACATCTATCACAACGACGAATCGGTGCATGGCGGCGTTCACAGATGGAAGATTTCTGGATTGAATAGCATCACCGAGCAGAACCTGAGCATCAGCATGCAGACAGTGACCGGCACAGGATTGATTGGCAACTATTACGATGGCGTTGAATTGAATAACTTCAAAATGAAAGCTTCAGTTCTGAACAGCACAGTTAATTTAAGTACGCCTCCTAGTCAGGTAACTTCTGCCAGTAACTTCTCTACTAAATGGACAGGCTTTATTAAACCAGCTTATTCACAAGCCTATACGTTCTATACCAATACCAGCAAAGGCGTTAAATTATGGATCAACAATGTATTGGTGATTGACAAATGGTCTAATGCCTCTTTATTCGAAAACAGCAGTCCAGCCATTAATTTAAGTGCCGGTGTTTTATATGCAGTTAGAATGGAAATCAGCGGCGGTACAGCGACATTATCTTGGCAGAGTGCATCACAAAGCAAACAAGTGATTCCTTCTAACGCTTTGTTTCCTGGCGCTATAACAAGTTATGACAACGGCTATAACCTGATGGAAGGCATTGAGTATACCAAAGTATTGACAGATGCTTTATATGGCTGGAACAGAAATGCCACAAACAACAGTTACATAAACGACCAAATGTACTGGACCATCAATTGCAACAACAAAACCCATATCGGAGAAAACCCAGATATTTCAATCAGATTTAGAAACACAAGTAATTACAATGTCACAAGAGACATTGGCGTTCCGAATGCTTGTATTACTGCCTGGAAAATAAGCGGGAACATGAATCTTGAGTTCAACTATCCTAATATTGATAATGGAGAATATAGTTACTTTGACATCTTAGACCCTCAGGGCAAAATCATTTCAAGAGTTACACATGAAATGTATTATTCAGGCAATGATAAAATCAATCAGATAAAACTGAATGGCAAAGCTTTGTTTACTAGAAATGAAAAGTACTTATATGATCATTTAAACAACCATCAGGCATTCGAAGTTTCTGCCAATGCTGGTGTGCTTACCTTTGGCTTTGCTGATTACACCAAAATCAGCGCTGGCATTTTTGACAAATCAGCTGACTGGACAAAACCAAAAACAATCCGATTCTCTTATTTAGGCAATTCATATGACAGAGCTATAGATCTAAGTCAGTTGGTTTACGCACCAGTCGTTACACCAGCACCAGTTATTAGTGCCAATGGCAATATCGTTTTCTGTCAGGGAGATTCAGTTAGATTGAGCAGCAGCAATGCTAACGCTTACTTATGGTCTAACAACGCAATGACTAACTCAATTGTCGTTAAAAACAGCGGCACATATTCAGTATCAACCTCCAATCAATATGGGTGTGTCAGCACTTCAAACAGCATAGTAGTTAATGTTAATACCTTGCCACAGCCTATCATTAAAGAAGGACAAAACATCTCCATCTGTCAGGGCGATACAGCAAAATTAAGCACCATTAATGCCTCAGCCTATTTATGGAGCAATAATGTTACTGCTCAGGCAATTGATGTAACGAAGGCAGGCACATTCACTGTAAAAGTTACAGATAACAATGGCTGTCAGGGCACCACAGCACCAACGACAGTTACAGTAAATCAGTTACCTAATGCTACAATCACTGCAGACGGAGCAACATCATTCTGCCAGGGCAAACACATTACTTTAAGTGCTCCGGATGCTGCTGCTTATTTATGGAACAATGGATTAAGCACTAAAAACATCATAGTGGTTCAGAGTGGCGATTATTCAGTAACAATTACTGATAATAACGCTTGCAAAAACACCTCTAACACTATCAATGTGAGTGTTTCGCCTTTCCCAAAACCAGTAGTTACCTATGACAGATCTAAAGAATTTTGCCAGGGTGATTCAGTGACACTTAGCGCTGACCAAGCCAATGAATACTTATGGAACACTGGCGAAAAAACAAAGAGTATCACGGTAAAAGCAACAGGCGTATACACCGTGGCGGCTGGCGATGGCAATGGCTGTGCTGCTGTATCAGACCCACAAATTATTACAGTCAATCAACTACCAACACCAGTGATATCTGCTAACAATAATCTATTGAACTCTAATTATACAAGTGGCAATCAGTGGTACTTAAACGGAAACATTATACAGGGAGCGACTCAACAAAGCTTGAGCGTCAGCGAAAGTGGATTGTATTCGGTAAAGGTAAGTGATGAAAAAACATGCGAAGGCTATTCAGCTGCTTACGAATACCTTGTGTCGAACACAGGTATCAATGCGATAAAAAACGAAGGGATACTGATAGCACCTAATCCAAATAAAGGTAACTTTAAAATCATACATTCTTCAGCCAGAATTAGTATTGAAATAGTCAATTTGCTGGGTGAAAATATTTACAGCAACTCAGACAGCGATGGCAATATCGACATGAGTTTTGTTGCTAAAGGCATGTACATTGTCAAAGTTAAAACTATAGACAAAGTACATATTGAGAGAATCATTGTAGAATAACACAAATACACACAATGATGCCATTATTTCGAATGGCATTAAAAACCTCCTGCTGGTCAGGAGGTTTTTTTTTGCTGTTAATCAATCCCTAAGCATTTCAAAACTCGCACTTAACTTATAATTACAACATAAAACCCTAAATTTGTTTGATGCTTTTCAATCTGCCGCTGAAAGCACTTCTTTTTATAAGTGTTTTTATCTCCATACAATACGGATTGCTTGCACAGAATCCACCTGTTGCATTTTCATTTTCAATGAAAAAAGCTGGCATCAGTAGCGCTGGTGTCTACAAACGCAGTGGTAATATCTTAGTTCGAACACTCTGGAACAATGTCTCCTACCCTGCCGGCACTCACACTGCCTACTGGGACAGAGTTAATGATGATGGCTTATTGCTTGATGATACCGGATATTATATCAAAGTAATTTCTAACAACCTTACTTACAAATGGGAAGGTGTGATTGGCAATAACTCGGATTCCATCTCTGGCAAATCAAAAATAAGAGCCTTTGACAGGTTTCACTCACTGGCCTTCGCTGGTCAGTATGGCTACTACGCCGTTGGTTATACCGAAGGTGTTCCATCCTGCTATAAATTCGATATTCATAAGCCGAATAATAAAATCAACCTATTGGAAGGTCCGCATAAAGACATAGACCTCCAATGTGATTATGTGACTACAGATGGCAGCAATGTCTACTGGGCCGGTTACGATCCATACGATGCCAATTTGTCAATGGTGTTCACGACTAAAACACTTGATGACAAAGAATTTCTCCATTCATCAGGAACACCTCAGCCAACTAAGCTGGGAAGAACCTATGCCAGTGCTATTGATTTATATACTAACAATCCGAATGCCCATCCAAGTGGACTAGCGGTACAGAAAAATGGTAGTTTCTTGTTTGTTGCTCACAGAGCACTTAACCAGATCAATGTGCTTAATAAAACTACGGGCGCTCAGGTTCAAACTTTGTCCTTTACAGCGCCTCGTGAAATTTGCGTTGATCCTTCTGGCAATCTTTGGGTGATCTCTGGCACCAACACCATTCAGAAGTTTGCCATTAACTCTAACGGTACTCTGGGTTCAACTCTTTTAAGTATTACTGGCATTGCAGAACCATTAGCCATGGAATTTTCGCCAAATGGCAGTAAACTATTCATACTGGACGGGGCCGCCTCTCAGCAAGTTAAAATCTTTAGTAATACTACTGGCTCTTCTATCTCTACCATGGGGTCAGCCGGTGGTTATATCAATAATGCCAGCGTTAACGATTACAAGTTTTATTTCAGTGATTCGGTAACTGAACTTTCTAAACCATTTATAGCTTTTCAAACTGATAGCTCTTTCTGGCTGGGAGATGTCGGCAACGAACGTGTTCAGCATTACAACGCTTCTGGTACTTTTTTGAACCGCATTATGTGTTTACCACACTCTTATTCAACGGTGGTAGATAGAAATAATCCCAACAGAGTGTTCAACGAATTCTTAGAATTCAATGTCGACTATAGCAAACCACTAGGACCACACAATGGCTCATGGACTTTAGTCAATAATTGGAGAAGAGGCATTAAAGCCAATTACTTCCAGGGTGATAAACTGAGAATATTTATACAACTCATTACCCTTTCCAACAACAGGACTTATGCATTACTTGATGAGTATGTCAACGGTATCAGAAAGCCAGAAGTAGTGGAGTTAATCACCAACGGTAAAATTCGCTACACAGGCATTAAGCTTCAGGATTTCGCCAATGACATTATTGGTCAGGACGGCTCCTTAAGACGCATAGTATGCAGCAGAAATTTAGGTGACAGCGGGTATTGGGAAGAACAAGCATTGGGAGGCTTTGACAATTCAGGTAATCCATACTGGAACAAGGCTCAAAAAATAGCCAGTTTACCAAGAATTACAAGCAAAGATCCTGCATACCTACAGATATCATCACCTGTTGTAACATCTGGCAATTACAACATTATTTTCAATGGCAATAAAAACAAGCAAGGTTATCATTTAGGTGCAGTTAAAACTGGCAGCAACAGTTACAGCTGGAAAACGGCCAATTCAACGCAGTCTAATTACAGCGGCGAAATGCCTGATGATGGCACTTTTGATATTGGCAACAATGTGGAATATGCCGGAGGCAATGTTTATACTATAGACAATCAACTATTCTGGAATTACCACGGTGAATTCTGGAAAAACTCGCAGACCAATATCTGGAACCATTATCACGAAAGCGGTTTGATGCTTGGACAATTCGGCGTTGTTAGTCCTGAAGCTGAAGCATTAGAAGACGAAGCCTTTGCAAAAGGCGCGGGCAATGTGTTTTCATCTACACTAGTGAAAGTTGGTTCTGATTATTATATCTATCACAACGACGAATCGGTGCATGGTGGCATACACAGATGGAAGATTTCTGGAATGAGCAGTATAACTGAGCAGAACATCGCTATCCAACTTCAGAAAATTAAATATGGCACTTTAAAAGGTCGAATTTTTTCGAGTTCTAATCTAGATCCCGTTCATCTGATTTACGAGACAATAGACAGTCTAGGACTTAGCATTAATGAACGAGGTAAGAGCAGCCGATGGACTGGTTATTTAAAGACAGATAGCGGACTGTACCGATTCAGAACAGCGATTAAAGGAGGCTTCAGATTAAGCCTTAATGGTGCTTTAATAGCGGATTACTGGCAAAACAAAAATGCGATTATAATTGAATCTGAGCCTATCGCTTTACAAGGCAATGTCTCTATAGAAGTTGAGACCCAGAGCATGCCGGTCATCCTGGAATGGTCGAATGGCAATGGCTATACCCGAGTTACTTCAAATCGTTTTATCGCTGGCGAATTCAGTCATGATCATACTATCAAATTAATGGAAGGCATTAAAGCTGGTCACATTTTCAGAGATAGTCTGTTCGGCTGGCAGACCACGCCATCGGGCATAGACACGGGCAGCTGGCTAATAGAGACAGGCATCAAATCGGCTAACAACAAACCGACGGATATTTGCATGCACTTTTTAAGCAGTGATAAGCGCTTTAGTCTAACCCGATCATTAAATGGCCTTAAACCTTGTCTGGCAGGGTGGCAAATTAAGGGTGAAGTAAATTTAGAATTAAACAGTCCCACTACTCGCAAGGGCGGAACTGAGATACAGGTTACCGACCAGAAAGGAAAGACATTGTGCACGATAAGGAATACCTATCTACCCTATCCAGAGTTTAACTATCCAAGTAGTATTAGTATAAACGGATCACCTGTCTTTAATGAATCACTTTCAAAAACCCGAAGTTTTATGGGGCGATTTATCCCTTTTACAATTGAATTCAAGGAAAGTGGGATTGTCTTTTATTTCGGAAAGTACATGCCTGTTCATGTTCCGTATGACAATCAAGATGCTAATTGGTTGCAGCCAGGCGAATTCAATATCAACTTTATTGGTGAAGAGCCAAAAACCATGCATCAGTTGAGCATACGTTCACTAGTAATATCAGGCAATAGCAGACTCTATTTACAAGGACAATTAAGAGACACTATTTGTGAAGGTGAAAAATTAAATTTAGGCACAAGCGAATTAAGCAAGTACCAGTGGAGCAATGGAAGCAGACAAATCAGTACAAGTATAGACAGAAGTGGTTGGTATTTTATAAAAGGCACAGATAAAGACCAATGTTCAGTTAGTTCAGACAGTTTTAATTTATCTGTCATGGCATTACCATTAGTGATGATTAGCAAGAAAGGAGACACATTAAGCTCTAATTATTCAAAAGGCAATAACTGGAAACACATGGGAGCGACGATTAATACAAGCAGCAATTGTATTGCTAAACAAAAAGGCTGGTATTACTGCGAAGTAATTAACGACAACAACTGTATGGGTATTGATAGTATCCTGATTGAAACATTAGAGATAGCAACTTTCACTTTAAACAGAAACAGTTTATACCCCAATCCAAGTAACGGCACTTTTACAATCAATTGCAAAACATCAAGCCGAATAAGTATTTTCAATCAACTTGGCATTTGTATTTTAAATAAAGAGATACAAGAAGGGATTAATACGATAGAACTAAAAGAGCCTGGCGTTTATTTAATAAAAACAGAGAATAGTAAAGAGACTGAGTGCATTCAGCTCGTTAATTACTAAAGAAAATAGCATATTTAATCAACTCATTATCAAGTGTTTTTATTGATTAAAATTAAAACTTTAGAATCGACATGACAAATAAGTTGATTTAGAATATTTTTGCGACGAAAACACCTAAAAACAGGGATAGATAATGATTGGAATATCTCTCTTAACCAGTAAAACTAAACAAGCAACACATGGCAACTGAAATCAGGCAAAGTATAGATCCGAAAACGGGCCTACCTATTAACTTAAGAGTAGAACGAGGAGAAACCCAGAAAGATGTCAATACCTCGGCATTAAAAGAGCTTGTCAAAAGAATAGATACACAGAAACAATTTAGAGCTATTGATTTACCTTGTGGCAGTGGCGGTTTTTTAAAGTACATCCGAACAATTTTCCCATTAGCCAGTTTATCGGGAGCAGACATTGTGAAACCGACCAATGCGCCTGAGGGCACCAAATGTTATCAAATGGATTTAACAAAAGACTTTGATCTACCTGAATCAGAAAAATACGATTTGATCACGTCTATTAGTGGAATTATGATGTTTGGCAACACACAGAACTTTATTGAAAATTGTGCGAGAAGACTGGACAAAGGAGGATTATTAGTCATTACCAACGACAATGCATCGACCATAATAGATCGTTTAGCTTTTTTATTTCTAGGTAGACACAGACAATTTCCATTAGTGTTTGAAGACAATCAGGGCATCACTCAGAATATTCCGATTCAGGAACTAATACGATTATTGAGAGCTAATAATTTTGAAATTGACAAAGTTGAATACACCGCTTTTTACAAGAAAGATTTAAAGTATTTACCATTTATAATTTTATTTGCCCCTTTTCAATATTTGTACATAAAAACCATTAAAACTGCCATCAAAAAAGATGTCATGAAACAGATGTTTGGTTTGAAGCAATATTTGTGTAAACATTATATTGTTTACGCCATCAAGAATTAGTTTTTTTTGAAATAGTATACCTTTCGGGTTAAAAACATGAGAATATTCATCAATTTATCGCTAAATTGCGCCCCGAAAACATGACTCACTTCAGCTTGCAAAAAGGCGAAAAACTAAACAACACATGCATACCAGGGATTCCTATTTAGACAACCTAAAATTCATTTTAGTTTTATGTGTTGTCTTAACACATTTTTTATTTGAATATAGAGAAACACCGATAATGATTGCTCTATTTAACAGTATGTGCAGTTTTATAATGCCCGTCTTTATTTTCATTTCAGGCTATCTGTCTAAAAACATCCGATCTCACAGAACAAAGGACATCACTTTACTAATAGTACCATATTTTATACTTGAAATATTGAATTTAATATTTTCGAAACTTACACATATGGGCTATGGCAATAAGAGTTTATTAACGCCAACTTATCAGAACTGGTATTTATTATCATTGTTCTTCTGGCGATTGATTGTACCCTATTTCAAACCCATTAAACCTGTTTACGCAATAGCTGCGGCGTTTGGTATTTCATTTATTGCAGGCTTTGTGAATCAGTTTGGCGAATTTCTCTCGTTGTATAGAACATGCTTTTATTTCCCCATTTTTATTCTGGGTTTTTATGCCAGAGACATTCATACTATTACAGATAGGCCTAATTGGCAGAAGCGAACTGCCTTTGTTCTATTCTTTACATTCCTGGCATCGATTGCCCTCATATCGATGAGCAATCCTTTCAAAGCAGATGATTTATTTTACGCCTTTTTACCAAATTATGGTTACACAGAAAACTGGACTTCTATCATCTTAAGGAATATTGCTTTGATCAGTTCGATCATCTGTGGCTATTGTTTTCTGTACATGATTCCGAAGAAAAAAGTTTTCTTCACGAGCATGGGCATTAATACTTTGTATGTCTATTTGTTTCACATGTTTCTGGTATTTCCCATAATTAAACTTTCCGGGACTTATGTTATGTACCAAACAGAGTTCATTATTTTAACCGGCACATTGGGGATTACATTTTTATTATCATCCAAGCGGCTTGTATCCTTTTTAAAATTGTTGACTTACCCGACATTACCGAAGAAAATTAAAGACAGAATTAAGACATGAAAAAGTTCTTACTGATTAGTCTAACATTATCAATAGCTGTTATTTTATTGACTTTGCTACCGGTAATGAATGCTCACAGGGTTATAAAAATCAATTTTGATTCTGAATCTTTAAAGAACAACAAGGCTGGCGAAGAGTCTATGAGGGAATTGTTTATTTATCTTCCTCCAGACTACAATAGCGGTCAGAAAAGATATCCCGTTGTTTATTATTTACATGGTTTTGGGGTCGACCAAAAAGATTATTTCACATTAGCATTTGACAATTTATTAGATGAAGCGATACGCAATAAAATTACACTACCCTTTATATTAGTTGTCCCAAATGGCAAGAATAAATTCAATGGCAGTTTTTACGCAAACTCAGACATCAATGGAAAGTGGAGTGATTTTATAGGGAAAGACGTCGTCAATTACATGGATGCGCATTACCGAACCATTCCAAATAAAAACAGCAGAGGTATTTGTGGACACTCTATGGGCGGTCAGGGCGCCATAAGGGTTGCCATGTTATACCCTGAGGTATTCGGTTCTGTTTACGCTATGAGTCCGAGTATCTTAAACTGGGGTGGCGATTTTCATCCAATGCATCCCTCATTCAAAAAAGCTTTAAACGCTCAAACCATGGAAGAATTAGGCGGAGATTCTTATGCGATGGCTTTTGCCGCTATGGGCCGCGTATTCAGTCCTGAGCCCCTAAAACGCCCCTTCGGCTTTCTTCTACCAATTAAATCTGTCTCCGGAAGTTATCAAACGGATAGTGTAATTGCCAAAAAATGGGAATCGTATTTTGTCAATAACCTGCTAGACCAATATGGAGATGGTTTAAAACAGATGAACGGGTTGGCTATAGACTGGGGGAACAATGACAGTTATACGCACATACCTGGTTCTTGCATACAATTTTGTCAGAAGCTTGATAGCATGCAAATCAATTACACAAAAGAAGCATACGAAGGCGATCATTTTAGCGAAATTCCAGGTTTAGAAGGCAGATTTTACACCAAAGTGATACCCTTTTTCAGTCGGCATTTAGCTTTTTAGGGGTTTTTACTCAAACCCACATTTTCTGCAAGGCATTTGATTCCCAAAAAAATCTTCTGCATATTTCCAAGCATTTGACATTTTGCAAAATCACAAAACACTATAAATCAATTTTTTAGTATTTTTACCTAAACTCTACTCACAGCTTTTTAACAAATATCTTTTGGAAAAGAAGTGGATTTATTTTATTATTGCAGTACTGAAAAGTTGAGTAAAAAACGCTAGACTATTCATTTGGAGTCCTAACACAAGCTCCAAGACACTAAAAATTGAAACAAACACGGATGAACACACACAAAAGTCACCCCACTTTTATGACCATCTGCATGGTTTTGCTTTTGCAGAACTAACAGACTTGTAGGCATCTGGCAACAGCGACAGACGTGAGAGATCAACTAAACTGAACTCTAGACATATAACTTAAAACACAAAACACAAAATGACAGGATTAGTAAAGGCTAAAGTCACTAAAACAGCCAAGTACAAGCAGTACAAGTACATTAAAGTAGATCCAAGTTTCGAAGCCGGAATTGCATTAGTTACTTTAAATCGCCCAGAGGTATTAAATGCCTTATCGCTAACTTTAATGGAAGAATTGGGGGATGCATTAACCAGTTTAGACAAAGACAATACAGTAAAATCTGTGATACTGACAGGAAGCGACAGGGCTTTCTCAGTTGGCGCAGATTTGAAGGAAGTGGCGTCTAGTAAGACGATTGACTTATTGATCATTGATCAATTCAGCATATGGGATGAGATGGGCAGGTTTAAGAAACCACTTATAGCAGCTGTTTCAGGCTGGGTAGTTGGCGGAGGATGTGAATTAGCCATGTTATGTGATATGGTTGTAGCATCAGACACGGCTAAATTCGGACAACCTGAAATCAGAAGAGGTATTGGTTCTGGCGCCGGGGGCACTCAAAGAATGCCGAGAGCTGTTGGAAAAGCCAAAGCCATGGAAATTATTTTAACAGGTGATTATGTTGATGCTCAGGAAGCCTTGAGAATTAACCTGATTAACCATGTTTACCCGGTTGACCAATATATAGAAGGCGCTTTAAGAATCGCCAGAAAGATTGCCGAGTTACCGCCTTTGGCTGTTAGATTAGCAAAAGAATCTGTCAATAAAGCCTTTAATTCAACGCTTTCAGACGGACTGACATTTGAGAGAAAGAATTACTATCTAACCTTCTCTACAGAGGATCAGAAAGAAGGCATCAGAGCCTTTTTAGAAAAAAGAAAACCTAATTACAAAGGCAATTAAAAAGAAGAAGATAAAGCTTTAGCTTTTAATTCGCTTAATGTCAGTTTTATAGGTTTTTGAAATAATTCTAATTTTCATAAACATTTATTTAAACTTAACTTTGCGGAGCAATTGCGAGGGTCGATAAATTACTATTTACACAAGAAGCAAAATGAGTGAAATTTTAGGTATTCAGTTTTACAATTCCGGAACAGGAGATTTGTTCAATGCACTGAATAATGAAGGCGGTTTATTAACGGTACCAGCGGCACCAGCTTTGGTGACCATACCGAAAGACAAGCCTTATTATGATTCATTGATTCATTCGGATTATGTGATAGCCGACAGTGGTTTTATGGCCTTGATCTGGAACAGTATTTCAAAAAACAAAGTCATCAGAATTTCTGGTTTAGAATTCATCAATTATTTCCTTGATCACACATCTGAGGTGAAAGGAAGTGTTATGACAGTAAATCCGGGACCAGTGGATGCAAAAATCAACACCGACTATTTAATCAGTAAAGGCATACATACTTCTACTGAATTATCTTATGAGGCACCGTTTTACAAAGGCAATATCCAGGATGAGGTTTTATTACAACTAATAGAAGATAAAAAACCTGAATGGGTGATTATCAATATTGGTGGTGGCACTCAAGAGAAACTAGGTTTATACCTGAGACAGCATCTGAGCTACAAGCCTGCCATCGTTTGCACAGGTGCAGCATTAGCATTTAAAACTGGTCGTCAGGTTAAAGTAAGCTCATGGATGGACAAATTATACATTGGCTGGCTGGCAAGATGTATCGCCAAGCCAAAGATGTATATTCCAAGGTATATGAGTGCCTTTAAGCTCATCAATTTAATTTTCAAATACAAAAACAAACAATACAAATACAATTAAAAAATTATTATGAATCACAAAAAAGCATTGGTATGTGGCGCGGGCGGCTTTATTGGCGGCCACTTAGTTAATCGTCTTAAATCTGAAGGTTATTATGTTGTTGGCGTCGATGTTAAAAACAACGAGTATGGCAACAACAGTGCCGACGAGTTTATTATTGGCGACCTAAGGGACCCAAAAATTGTAGAAGAGATTATTTCAGGTAAAAACTTTACTGAAATTTATCAGTTAGCTGCAGACATGGGCGGAGCTGGCTATATCTTCACAGGTAACCACGATGCGGATGTTATGCACAACTCAGCCTTATGCAACCTCAATGTCCTTGAATCTGCTAAAAATGCAGGGGTTAAGAAAATATTCTATTCTTCATCTGCTTGTATGTACCCTGAGTACAATCAAATGGATCCTAATAATCCTAAATGTTCTGAAGAGTCGGCTTATCCAGCTGCTCCAGACAGCGAATATGGATGGGAGAAATTATTCAGCGAGCGTTTATATTTTGCTTATAACAGAAACTATGGCATCGATGTAAAAGTTGCTCGTTTCCACAACATCTTCGGTCCGCAAGGCACCTGGACAGGTGGCAAAGAAAAAGCACCAGCGGCCATGTGCAGAAAAGCTGCAGAAGCTGCTGACGGCACATCCATTGAAGTATGGGGCGACGGTCAACAAACCCGTTCATTCCTTTACATTGATGAATGTGTTGAAGGTGTTCGCCGTTTAATGGAATCAGATTTTGCGGGTCCGGTTAACATCGGTTCTGAAGAGATGATTTCTATTAACGACTTTGCTAAAATGGCCATTGAAATTTCAGGCAAGACACTTTCTATCAACAATATTACTGGTCCAACCGGCGTAAGAGGCAGAAACTCTGACAATGATTTGTTAAAAGCTAAGCTTAACTGGGAGCCTTCACAGTCATTGAGAATTGGTATGGAAAAAACCTATCAATGGATTGCCAAACAGATTGAAGCCAAACAAGCTGTAGCAGTTGAAGCCTGATAAGCAAAACGACCCTATTATTAGTCACGTTGACGAAATCAGCGAGATACTAACTGCTCACAACAGCGGCACTAAAAAAGTACTGCTAAACAATGAGCAATCTGGCAATGCGATTACTCAGATTGCTCAAGGCAAATTAGGGCCTGGAGAGCGCGTTGAGTTGCATGCTCACAAAACCATGACAGAGTATTTTTACTTCACAGAAGGTTTTGGTCAGTACCTCATAGACGGTAAGACTTTCGAGCTAAGCAAAGGTAGTTTTGTTAGTATTCCTGAGAAAACAGAGCATGCGCTGATTAACACAGGTGAATTGCCTTTAGTTTTCTTTTATTTCGGAATTGCCAACGATTAAATAAAGCGTGCAAGCGAAAAAGATTGTTCCCACATTATACCCTGCCGTCTTGAAACATTGTTTTGAGACGGCTTTTTTTATTGGCAGGAAAAATCAAATTTGATTCCAGCCTGAATCATCAGTCCGCTATATTTCGAATAACCATTGTTGTAATACCCGCCAGTTAAGCCAATATCATAACCAGCTCTGGCATCCAGGTATACTTTCTTAACTATTTTTTTTCTAATACCCGCAGACAAATAGGCACTGAGGTAAGTATGATTTTCGAGATTGCTATGATAGAGGCATGGATTGAGCACCAATGCTGGTCCGAAATACACCCCATACCCTTTATCTTTATTGAACCAGCCAAGCTGAGGCATGGCGGAGAAGCTGAGATAATCGGCCTGAGGTATATCGTTGAGCAAACGCTGAGAGTAAAAACAGTTGGTTTCGGCAGCCAAGTATTTAGAAAACACTTTAGACACAGAGAATCCATAGAGGGGTTGAAAGGAGGCTGGAGAAATCCCAAGTTTACTTATGCCACCAATATAACCAATTTCCTGAGCCTTAGTTGTAAAAACGGCTGACATAAGAAGCAACATTAAAACTGCTTTTATTGAATTAAACATAGGCTGTAATTTGGTTGTATTTATTTTTAAGGTAATTATAGAATTCAATCTGACTTCTGATTTTAGGGAGAGTAACAGGTTTGTATTCGTTGATTTGGAATTCGTCGAGGATACGCGATTTTGTATTATCTGATAGTTGAATATTAATCATCGCCATAATTTCTTCCTGAACATGTTTACTATAAACCGGGAACACCACTTCTACCCTGCTATCAAGGTTTCGCGTCATCATATCAGCGGAGCCCATAAACATTTTTTCTTTTCCGCCATTGGCAAAAATATAGACTCTGGCATGCTCCAGGTATTTGTCGACAATGGATATTGCAGAGATATTTTCGCTAAGACCTTTAACTCCCGGCGACATACAGAGAATGCTTCTAACAATCAGATTAATTTTAACACCAGCTTTGCCGGCTTCGTATAGTTTCTGAATAATTTCGACATCGACGAGCGCATTCATTTTCATAATGATATAAGCAGGTTTTCCAGCTTTAACATTACTAATTTCGGCATCGATCATTCGCAGGATTGAGGAACGCAGGTTAATAGGTGCAACAAGCAGGTGTCTGAAGCGATATTTTTCAGGTTTATAATCTTCGATCAGGTTAAACACTTTATTGATTTCAGATGTAAGTCGAACATCGGCAGTTAACACAGAATGATCGCAGTACACTTTAGCTGTATCACCGTTGTAGTTACCCGTACCGACATGGGCATATAGTTTCAGACCGTTTCGTTCTTTTCTGGCAATGAGGCAGAGTTTGGAGTGGACTTTAACACTTGGTATGGTAAAGAGCACTTTAGCGCCAGCTTCTTTGAGTTTATTACTCCAGTAGATATTGTGTTCCTCATCGAATCTGGCTTTTAGTTCCATCATTACTATCACTTTCTTTCCGTTCTTAACCGCATTGATGAGGGCATTTACGACATTCGAATTTTCAGCCACGCGGTACAGCGTCATTTTGATACTGGTAACATTGGGATCAATGGCCGCTTCGCGAAGCAGACGAATAATATAGCTAAAGGGCTGATAAGGATGCGAGATCATGTAATCTTTCTGACGAATGGCATTGAACATGGTCTTGGCCTTATCGAGTTCAGGCAGATAGATAGGTTCCAGCGACTGGTATTTCAGATCCGTTTTTTTGATATCTGGGAAACCAATGAAATCGCGGAAATTGTGGTAACGCTGCCCAGGAATGAGTTCGTCTTTAGAAAGGGTTAGTTTCTGATAGATAAAGCGAATAAAATCATCCGGCATTTCCTGATCGTAGATGAGTCGGACAGGCTGCCCTCTTTTTCTTTGTTTGAGAGAGTCCTGAATGGTATCGAGGATATTAGAAGACACATCGCTATCGATATCAATTTCGGCATCACGAGTCATTTTAATGGTATAGGCTTCGAAGACATTGAATTCGAAACTAGAGAACACAACGTCCAGATTACAGCGTATGACATCATCAATAAACATCATGTAAGTGGCACCGCCTTGTTTCGGAAGTTGGTAAAAGCGTTTTTTAATTTTAGTAGGCAGAGGAATCAGTGCATATTTTTTCTCGTTGGTAATAGAATTACTGAGTTTACATGCCAGATAAACGGTATTGTCTCTAAGAAAGGGAAACGGTTTTTTATCTGATAGTATAAGAGGAAAAATAGTATTAATAATTTCTTCTCTGAAGTATTTACGAACTTCTAAAGTTTGCTGAAGGTTGATTTGTTTCTCGTTGACGAAGAAGACATTTTTAGATCTAAATTCATCGAGCAACTGGTTATAAATATTATTGAATTTAACCTGTTGAATAACGACTTTATTATAGATATCCTGGAGGGTTTCGCGAATTTCGCGGCGATCGACGATGCGGTGTTCAGAGTTTCTGAGTTTGAGCATTCGTTTATTAGTGGCCACGCGCACCCTGAAGAATTCGTCGAGGTTCGAAGAGAATATCCCAAGAAATTTGAGACGTTCGAGTAAGGGAACATGAGAATCATTTGCTTCCTGAAGCACACGGTCGTTGAACGAGAGCCAGCTAAGTTCGCGATTTATGATGCGTGTCTTTTTTTTAATGACAGGAGATTTCTTTGCTTTTGCTTTTGCTTTTGGTAAAACTTTACCTTTAGGAGTAGTTTGTCTTCTTGGTGCCATTTTACGATTTAGTTGAGTTGTAATTTTATTGAAACTGGCAGATGGTCGCTGTAACCATTGAGCCATTGAGAGCCGCTGAAGTTGCGAAAAGGCTGGCCTTTGTATTTACCGGTTTGCAGCATCCAGTCTTCTTTAAAGATATTGACAGAGCTTGGCAGGTAGTCGGTGCCTTTACCATCTCTGAGTGCCTGACTAATGATCATTTGATCGATGCGTTCCCAATAGCCTCTGAAGCAGTAAGAGCCAGCGTTTTTATCTGGCAATTCGAACATCAAATTGAGTAAATCTGCTTTGGGGTATTTATTAATGGAAGACGCGCCCAGAACTTTCATCATTGAAGAATCCCAGGGCTGATCATTAAAGTCGCCCATTAGCACCAGGTTCTGAGTTTGTGGATTAATTTGATCTTTAATAATTTTCAAGCAGGCAGAGGCCGCATCAGCGCGATTTTGATTAGAGGCTTTCAGTCCGCCGCGACGGGAAGGAAAATGACAGACGATAAAGTGAATGGTATCATTATTTTTGAGCGACACTGTTTTGACCCAAAGTATATCACGTGTTTTGTCGTTGGTATCCAGAGATAGTTTAACCGGATAATTTTTAGAAGCAATCACCTTAATGCTGGACGTTTTGTAGGTCAGCGCCACATCTACGCCCCTTTCATCTGGTGAATTATAGTGGACAATACCGTATTTATTTTTGAGGCCTTTAGAGGCCATTAAATCAGACAGAGCCAGAGAACTTTCTAGTTCGCACACACCGAGTACATCGGGAGAAGCACCATCAATCATCTGAGATATGACTTTATTCAAATTGAGAATTTTATCCTGATAACGAGACTTAGACCACTGGTACTGTCCTTTTGGCGTGAAATCATCGTCGTTGTGCGTTGTATCATCAACGGTATCGTATAGATTTTCGAGGTTATAAAAAGCCACTGATAGTTCAGAATCTGAAGCAGAGCTTACGGACTCCCGGTAAACAAAAGAGAGGCAAGCGATTAGCAATAGAATTATGGATAGTATCAGGGGGTTTTTCATTTCAGATGGCAAAATACGGCATAAAATCAAATACTTCCATATTAACTCGATGTTAAGTCAATATATTTCAACAATCACATTGTTGGTAATCTATTATTTTAAATTGAGCCTTTTTGCCTAATTTCGCAACCCATTAAAATAATGACATTAATTAAATCAATATCGGGCTTCAGAGGCACTATCGGTGGGGTTCCCAACGAGAATTTAACACCGGTTGATATAGTTAAGTTTTCATCAGCATACGGTGAATGGATTAAATCCACTAACAAAGGTAAACTAATCATTATAGGAAGAGATGCCAGGTTATCTGGTAAGATTCTAACAGATTTAGTAAGTTCGACTTTACTTAGTATGGGTTTAGATGTAATGAATCTGGGTTTATCGACAACTCCAACAGTGGAGATGGCGGTAAAAATGGAGCATGCTGCGGGCGGTATTATTCTTACTGCCAGTCATAATCCAAAACAGTGGAATGCATTAAAACTACTTAACGATCAGGGGGAATTTATTTCTGCGGCAGAAGCAGAGAAAGTATTAAGAATTGCGGAGGAGAATCAGTTTGAGTACGCTGATGTTAATTCATTAGGCACTTATTCTGAGGACAACAGTTATATCCAGAAGCACATAGACGAGATATTAAAATTACCTTTAGTTGATGTAGCAGCGATTACTGAAAAGAAATTCAAAATTGTAGTAGATGCAGTTAATTCAAGTGGAGGCATAGCGGTACCAATGATATTAAAGGCATTGGGTGTAGCTGAAATCATAGAATTAAACTGTGAACCAACAGGGCATTTTGCGCACAATCCGGAGCCATTACCAGAGCATTTAACTGAATTGTCTTCATTGGTAAAAAACAAGAAAGCGCATTTAGGAATTTGTGTAGATCCGGATGTTGACAGATTAGCTTTAGTTGGAGAAGACGGCGCTATGTTTGGCGAAGAGTATACTTTGGTAGCAGTCGCTGATTATATTTTAAAACACACTAAGAAAGGCAATACGGTTTCTAATTTATCCTCTACCAGAGCATTGAAAGATGTGACGGAGAAAGCAGGTGGTAAATATGCCGCGAGTGCTGTAGGTGAAGTGAATGTGGTAGAGAAAATGAAAGAAACCAAGGCCGTGATTGGTGGAGAAGGCAATGGTGGTATCATATATCCTGACCTTCATTACGGTCGCGACGCCCTTGTAGGCATTGCTTTATTTTTAAGTTCACTGGCAAAATCAGGCAAGACCTGTACGGCCTTAAGAATGACTTTCCCTAACTACATTATTTCTAAAAACAAAGTTGATTTAACGAAAGACATTGATGCGGATAGTGTATTAGAAAAGATCAAAGAGAAATACAAAAAGTTTCCGATCAATACTGTTGATGGTGTGCGTATCGATTTTGACGAAGAGTGGATCCATCTTAGAAAATCGAACACAGAACCAATTATCAGAATATATGCCGAGAGCAAATCTGAAACCACTGCCAGAAATCTAACGATGAAAATCATCAAAGATATTGGCGAGATTGCCAACGGATAAACGAATTTAATATTATGTCATTACAATGCGGAATTGTAGGATTACCCAACGTAGGTAAATCCACTTTATTCAACTGTCTGAGCAATGCAAAAGCGCAGGCTGCCAATTTTCCATTTTGCACCATAGAGCCTAATATTGGTGTTATCACTGTGCCAGACGAGCGCATGATTAAATTAACTGAGATTGCTAAACCACAGAGCATCGTTCCGGCAACTGTTGAGATCGTAGATATTGCGGGCTTAGTAAAAGGTGCCAGTAAAGGAGAAGGCTTAGGCAATCAGTTTTTAGGCAACATCAGAAGTACGAACGCCATTTTGCATGTCTTGCGTTGTTTTGAAAACGACAATATCATTCACGTAGATGGTTCAGTTAATCCGATCAGGGATAAAGAGATTATTGATACTGAATTGCAATTAAAAGATCTGGAATCTGTAGAAGCCAGATTGATGAAAGTTCAGAAGCAAGCTAAGGCTGGCGATAAAGAAGCTGCCAAGATTGCAGATACATGTGAGAAGTACAAAGCTCATTTATTAAAGGGATTAAACATCAGAACGATTGAGGATGTAACAGATGAGCAGAAAGAGTTGACAGAAGATTTAAATTTGCTGACCAACAAACCTGTTTTATATGTTTGCAATGTTGATGAGAAGAGTTTACCTGATGGCAAGAACAATGCCTGGGTATCTCAGATCAGAGAGATGGCAGCTGCAGAGAATTCGGATGTATTAGTAATAAGTGCTGCTGCAGAAGCAGAGATAGCAGAGTTAGAGGATCCGGAGGAGCGTTCAATGTTTTTGAGCGACCTGGGATTAGAGGAGAGCGGTGTAGCTAAATTGATTAAGGCAGCTTATAAGATGCTTAATTACATTACCTATTTTACAGTTGGAGAAAAAGAAGTTCGCGCCTGGACAATTACCAGAGGCATGAAAGCGCCTCAGGCGGCTGGGGTGATTCACTCAGACTTTGAAAAAGGCTTCATTAGAGCAGAGGTAATTAAGTATGACGACTATGTAACATACAGAGCAGAAGCAGCCATAAAAGAAGCAGGAAAAATGGGTGTAGAGGGCAAAGAATACATTGTCAAAGATGGCGATTGCATGCATTTCAGATTTAATGTATAAAAAAATGATTTTTTTTTAATTAGGTGTTTGAAAATTAGTAACAAACCATTACTTTTGCACCACCTTTAAAAAAAAGGAATGATTCCGTAGCTCAGCTGGTAGAGCATTACACTTTTAATGTAGTGGTCCTGGGTTCGAGTCCCAGCGGGATCACAAAGCAAAAACCTTCCGAATGGAAGGTTTTTTTTATGCCTTTAAAAACGCACATCAAGCTTGCTTGAATGGGCGTTGCAAAGGCATAAAAAAACCATTGAACTTTGTTCAATGGTTTTATGCTTTGTGCAGAACCCCCGTAGCGCATGGGACCAATGCAATTAATCCCAGCGTTAATAAACCCACAAACCCAGTCCAATGCTTATATGCTTTGCACAGACCCCCCGTAGCGCATGGGACCAATGCAATTAATCCCAGCGGTATTAAACCCACAAACCCAGTCCAATACTTTTATGTTTGATGCACAGAACCCCCGAAGCACTTGGGACCACGCAAGTAATCCCAGCGGTATTAAACCCACAAAATCAGTTCTACAGCAATATAAATAGTGTATCAGGTAAAACAATACAATTCTGCCCTTTTAGGATTTACATGCCATTATCAGCACAATGACGACCTCTAAATTGATCTTAATTTTATAGGCTCATTTCAAATCGCATTTATCCAAACTTATCAATTTTAATTTAAAACAATCTCATATGATGCCTTTTTAATCTATCGCGACTAAAATCTGATCCAAAAAATGACGTTTTGGGGCACAAAAACCATCTTGTTTATCATTCTTTAAACAAAAAGAAATGTTTCAATTATCCTTCAAAATCGGGCCAAAAAACACCCTCGTTTGAACAAGTTTACAAAATACAATACACTTATTTTCAAATTGTTAACAACTTTGAGTCGCACATTAACAATCGTGAATAAAACTAATTGTTTCAGGTGCAATTCTATCTATTTAGAGGGAAATAATTGTTTTTTAAAAAGGCTGTGGATATTAAGTTAAATGAAAAATACAAGGAAAATTTAATTCTATCTTGCTAAAAAACAGAGCATTGGATAAAATTAACTATTTAGTTGATTTTTTTTAATCTTTCATGTGTTGCAAATACCAAAAAATGCCTCTAATATTGCCTAAGAAAAATGAGTATTAAATACTACTAAGTAAAAATACTTATTATTTCGAGACTAAAAACAAAACAATCGCAAAGCTGTAACACGCAATGACACACAACAAGCTAAACGGTGCATCTTATAAGGTAGCTATGAAAACACAATCTACTGCCTTTACTGCAATACCTGCTGGTCTGACCTACGCTAAAAGGGTTGGAAGCGAGTATTTGTTTGTATATTCTGCTAAAAAATCAACTATCAATGGGGCTTATTCGAAGCCAAATCTTTCCTCTCATGTACTAACCTCTTACTTCTCGTCATTCAGATGGCACAACTTCGACTATAAAAGTCAGAGTTGTCATTTGTTGTTTTAAAGCTACAAAGTCTGAATTCCGCAAAAACTTGTAAGGTGACACGAATGGAAGGATAAAAACAATTAACATGGACTCAGTTCTGGTCATATTAGGTTTAAACCTGATGTGCAAGGAATAGATACCAACCTAACAAAAGAAAAAATTGAATTAAGAAGCAATATAGTAAGACAGAAAACAACACACTAAAAACGAAACAACACACAACCACTATTTACACAATCGATGAAAGCACAACTACGAAGCATTAACTTTAACAACTACATCAGGTACATTAAGCTTATCCTGATTTTAGGAGACTTACTCTTCCTTAACCTCTCCTACCTGGTATCATTTATGATCCGCTATGATCATTATGATGTCTTCTTTACAAGAGATTCCCAGATTTTTATTTTCATCACGAATATATTCTGGCTTTACCTTGTATACCACTTTAACGAATTTACCTTTAACAGAACGGATGCAATAGAAAAATCACTCAGCAAAACGCTGCGTCTTATTCTTTATCTGTTCCTGTCTCTGGTTACTTTTTCAGAACTGTTCTATTTCCACAATCTAAACAGAATGGGCTTTGTAACATTCTTCCTTAACTTCATTATTTTAACACTCATCTACAGAATTGTTACTATCCAGTTTTTGCGCAAGCTCAGAAAATCTGGCAACAATTTCAGAAACGCAGTGATTGTTGGTTCTGAGGATATAGGAATTGAAATTTACAATGCTTTAACAGCCGACTTATCTCAGGGCTACAAAATCCTTGGATACTTTGACGATACCAAGAGCAATACTGATATCAAGACCAACTACCTCGGACCGATTAAGAATGTATTTGAATATACCATGACACACAATGTACATGAAGTATATGTAGCATTGAGAGATTTCTCTTCGGTTGAAATCAGACAGCTTATCACTTTCTGTGAGCGTAATCTGATTCGTATCAAATTCATCCCTGATTACAAATTATTTAAAGAGACCAACAGTGTATCAATAGATTTTTATGGCAATGTTCCTGTAGTATCACTGCGTGAAGAACCATTAGAAATTCCATTGAACCGTTTGAAGAAGCGTTTCTTTGATATCTTCTTCTCACTATTAGTTATTGTCTTCATTTTCCCTTGGTTATTCCCTATCCTGATGGTATTGGTTAAACTAAGTTCGAAGGGCCCAATTTTCTTTAAGCAAAAAAGAACAGGCGAAGGCAACAAAGAGTTTTATTGCTGGAAGTTCAGAACCATGCGTATGAACAGCGAGTCTGATTCAAAGCAAGCTTCTGCTAATGATAACCGTGTTACAGCTATTGGCCGTATCCTTAGAAAGACAAACCTCGACGAAATGCCTCAGTTCTTCAATGTACTGATTGGTAATATGTCAGTGGTTGGTCCGCGTCCTCACATGGTTAAACACACCAACGAATATTCTGAATTAATTGACAACTACTTAGTGCGACACTTTGCCAGACCAGGTATTACCGGATGGGCTCAAACCAATGGCTTGAGAGGTGAAACTAAAAATGTAGAAAGAATGGCTAAACGTATAGAATACGATATCTGGTATATAGAAAATTGGTCGTTTCTGCTGGAGTTAAAAATCATCTACTTTACAATACGCAACATGTTTGTAGGAGACAAGAACGCCGTTTAAAATCAACAACGCTTATATAGAAAAGCCCCTAATTAGGGGCTTTTTTATTGTTATAACTTTTAGGATTGTAAAACTTTTGACTTAATGAACTTAAATCGTTTCTTAAAGATATTCAATTGCTCTTTGAAAGTAAATGGTTTATTGTAAGCCATTTTAAGCGGGAAATATTTTAATGTCAGAGCCTGGTGCATAAAATTGGCATCAGCTTTTAACAATTGTTGAGATTTGCAATTGGCACCCCAGTAATTTCCATTGTAAGTCCGGAACTGCATGTTACTATCATCTACAGGAATATCATCAAATAAGGCATATTCACTATACTTAGCAGTTACTCTAATCACCGGATCTATATCTGCATTAACTGACATGAATAAGCCATTTGGTGTTTTTAAACAGACTTTACCATAGCCTTTTGCTTCAATAGTAAAGGTGATATTTTCAGCAGAAATGCCTTTGTCCGTCCATTTCACCAAACCACCCTCTTTATCTTCGTATTGCAAAAAATTGCCATTGGGTGCCTGAATGGCAAATACATCTTCTTTAGCTGAATTTAATTGCGGATCATTTATTTCATCCAGGCCCACAAAAGAATAGCCTTGCTCAATCAAAACCGGAATTAATTGTTTGGTCAACTCTAGTGTTTTATTCACTGCTTTCACTGTATCCATATCCGCAATCTGATCATGCATTACGACAACACCTTTGTCGTACAAATGAATTTTTTCGAGATAAATATTGACCGTGTCTTCAACTGATCTTCCGAGTTTCCAATAGTAACAGTCGATGCCTTCAATATCCCAATATACTGGTCCCGCAAACTTATAAGAAGTACGAATATTAGCATTTAATTCATGTGCAACCTCTGGCGACCATTTGCCATAAGGCGCTCTGAAATACGTTAGCTTTCCTTCGTTATATTTTTGAATCAGCGCGTTGGTTCTTATTATCTGATCTTGCACATTGCCATTAATAGAGACAAAATAAGGCATATCAGGATGTTCGTATGTATGATTGCCAATGATGTGACCCATGGCATGAAGTTCATCCAGAATTTGTTGCTGATGAACAGCGAATTTTCCAACCACAAAAAATGTAGCTCTGATTTTATGTTGATGAAGAAATCGGGCAATCTCCAGCGTATCTGGTCCCGGACCATCATCATAGGTAAGGCACAAGGTTTTGTCAGGGAAATTAAAGTCTTTTAAATCTTTTAAAGCGAGCATAATAGGGATTAATTTAAAATAAGCTGATTGAAAACCGTCAAATAGTGTTTAGCGACAGATTCTTTAGAATGAGCCGCAAGGTAGTTGTTTAGGTCTTGTAAATCGTGTTTAGTAGTGTTTTTTAGCATGTTTTCGTTTAAATATAATTTTAGTGTGTTTTTATCTTTCATAGGGAAAACCTGACCGAACCTGCCAATGGCCTCGGGCAATCCTCCCGCATCAGAGACTATCATTTGACAGCCACAAGCGAGACCTTCAAGCGCCACGATGCCGAAACCTTCTACATCCAAAGATGGCACTATCATCGTTTTATGCTGGTTCAGACATCTTGCCAGTTCTTCTCCTTTTTTAAATCCAAGAAACATAATTTGAGATTCCAGATTCAGCTGTTTAACTTTTTGCTTTAGACTTTCGTATTCATAGCCATCTCCAACGATATTTAATGTAAATGGCTGTTTAAGTTCGCTCACAGCATCAATCAATAAATCGCAGCCTTTCTGAGATACTAGTCGACCAACGAATACAAAATCGTATTGTCGTTCTTCTTCTGGATACAGTTTAAAAACATCGTTGTCGTAGCAATTATAAATGACTTCTGAAGGGACTTTCAAAAACGAAGCTACACTTTTACTAACAGAGATGTTGGCACTCGCTCTGCGGATTAAAAAGTTCTTGAGTTTCGTTTTCCAGTCATTGGTATACATCAGATGGAAATCGTTGTGAGAGATGGCCCATTTTTTAAAGGGATTGAAAAAGAACAACCAAATGCCTTTTAAAGTAATATTTGGCATATACACGATATCTGCCCAGAAAAACGCTTTGAGTTGGTTAAGCAGTCCGGAGGCATGAATCACCTCGATGTTTTCAAGTGGACGTTTAGGATCCTGTTCTTGTTCGGTTACGACTTTCACAGCATGTCCCAATTTCACAAACTCCTTTACAAGGAACAGGGTATGGTTTTCTATACCACCTATTCCAGGGTAGAACACAGAAGAATACACCAGTATGTTCAACTTTCTTTCCATTACTTTTTTATAGCTTCCTGAATCTTGCAGTATATCAAATTATAATAGCTCATTTTCATGATGGCGAATGCGAAACCACGGCGACCGTCTCTAAAACCACCCAAAAGGAAGTAACTTCCAAAAAAGAAAATCGGTCCGATTAAAACTGACTTCATCAGACGGTATTTAATCTTTTGTTTCCAGGTCCACTGCGAGGCAATATCCTGATCATTTACAGCTTTCAGATATCTATTAGCTTCCCATGAGGCATACTCGGTATGTTTATTGACATAGTGGGTGGCACCTCTGAAATCCTGATGATCGATTTTACTCTTTATAGCACCAATTTTTCCTTTAATAATTGGGTGTTCATGGATTTCCATATCCAATTTACTCCATTGCTCTTCGTCGATGCGCTCGTATTCGCCGGCACCGACTTTAAACAAGGCTAATTTGTTAAGCGGGTATCCTCCTTTTAGTTTTTTACCCATGAAATAAATCGTGTAGCTTAACCAGAAAGCTTCGATATCTGAAGGTTCTGAGAGGGCTGTTTTTAAATCGTGTTTAAATTCCTCGGTTAGGTATTCGTCGGCATCCAGAAACAAGACCCATTTAGTTTGGGGAGTATGGTTTCTTAAATACCAGTTGCGTTTTTTAGGAAATTTACCATCCCATTTAAATTGAATAAATTCAACGCCATGTACATTGCAAATCGATTGTGTGGCGTCTGTGCTGCCTGAATCTATCACAACAATTTTAGTCGCAAGTTCTTTCCCGATGGCTTTCAGGCAACCAGGTAAATTTTTCTCTTCATTGAGCGCGGGTATAGCAATTGTAAGATCCAGCATTATATAAATTTAGTTCTAGGTTTAATTGGGGTACATGGATTTCCTGAGCATACCATCCATTCTGGCATATGTTTTCCGACTACAGAGCGCGCACCAATGACGCAGCCCTCTCCTATTTTTACACCGGGGTGCACAAAGGATTCAGTAGCCACCCAGGCTCTGTCACCAATCGAAATTGGTTTAGTGATCAAAATAAATCCTTCGGTGTTGTAATCGTGCGTTCCAGCGCAAATATGAGCACCTTGTGAAATA
>JAIXYV010000103.1 GCA_027490055.1 Bacteroidota bacterium
GCACCCGTGGACTCCACCCGCATATACGTCTTCGTTTAAAATTTTATTGTCAACTTAAATGATTGTAATTTGACGAATGTTCACTGCTCGAGCCGCAGGAGTGGCTTTTCCTTTTTTTACTTTCACTTTATCAAAGTTAATAGTCAACTTCTATAATTTAGTTTAATTGATGTTCCCTGCTCAAACCACAGGGGTGGCTCATACTTTTTTTGAACTTAGCGAAGCGATCTCATGAGCTTGCGAATAAAAAAAGTATGCAACTTAGCGAAGCGATCTCACGAGTTTGCGAGTAAAAAAAGCAACCACGGGCCAAAACTCCAACAATGTCTTGCCGCTGCGACCTCTGCTGCTCGAGGCTGACATTATTGGAGTTCTGCGCGTTCGTGGACTCCACCCGCACATTCTGGTAAGTTTCAAGATTGTACGTATGGGGTGCTAAAAAAAACGAAATAAAATTCTACGGGTTTATATACTCCACCCGCACATTCTGGTAAGTTTCAAGATTGTACTCATGGGGTACAAAAAAAAGGAAATAAAATTCTAAGGGTTTATGTACTCCACCCGCAAATTGTCCTTCAGGCTTGTTCTAAAAGAAAAAACAATATCAGGAAGAGAAAATTATTGCCCGGTATAATTAGATGGGGTAATAACCCTTAATCGTGCTTTAATATCCTCAGAAACATCAAGCGTCTCAATAAACGCTTTAATCTCCGTCTCCCCTATTTTACTATTGGTGCGAGTTAAAGCCTTCAAAGCTTCATACGGATTAGGATAAGCAATACTTCTTAGAACCGTCTGAATGGCTTCAGCAACTACAGCCCAGTTCTTATCAAGATCAGCCGCTAAAGCTTCCTGATTTAAAATCAATTTATCTAAACCCTTTAACAAACTTGCGTAAGCAATTAAACAATGACCATAAGGCACTCCAATATTTCTTAAAACCGTCGAGTCCGTTAAGTCGCGCTGCAATCTTGAGATTGGCAGCTTAGCGGATAAATGCTCGAAAATCGCGTTGGCAAATCCAAGATTACCTTCCGCATTTTCGAAGTCAATTGGGTTGACCTTATGCGGCATTGCACTGCTGCCTACTTCACCCTCTTTTAACTTCTGCTTAAAGTAATCCATCGAGATGTACTGCCAGATATCGCGACTTAAATCGATAAGTATAGTATTGATGCGCTTGAACACATCCATCATCGCTGCAAGATTATCGTAGTGCTCTATTTGTGTGGTTGGCGAACTGCGCTCCAGTCCGAGAACCGAATTAACAAAATGATCGCCAAATGCCTGCCAGTTATTCTCCGGGAAAGACACATAATGAGCATTGAAATTCCCAGTTGCACCACCAAATTTAGCAGAGAAAGGTACCATCAGCATCTGAGCGTACTGCGTTTTTAAACGCGACACAAACACCATGATCTCTTTTCCCAACATGGTAGGACTAGCTGCCTGACCATGAGTACGCGCCAGCATAGGCACACTAGCATATTCCATCGCCATTCTCTCGAGGGCGTTGATCAGCGCTTGTAATTCTGGCAACACACAGTCTTGTAAAGCTTCTTTTAAAGAAAGCGGAATGGCGGTATTGTTGACATCCTGACTGGTTAAGCCGAAATGCACCCATTCTTTGTAAGCCTGTAGCTCGAGTAACTCTAACTGACTTTTAACAAAATACTCAACCGCTTTCACATCGTGGTTAGTCGTTCTTTCAGTCGTCTTTATCTCCATGGCATTTGCCTCAGTGAACTGAAGGTAAATGTTTCTAAGACTCTTAATCTGTTCAGCCGTAAATGGCTCCGAAAAACCCTTCAAGCCAATAGCATTTAAAGCAATAAGGTATTCAACCTCAACTCTGACACGGTATTTGATTAACCCGAATTCAGAGAAATAGGTGGCCAGACCTTTGGTCTTTGAACGGTAACGCCCGTCGAGCGGACTGATGGCTGAAAGTTCGTTGAGTTCCATTGCTGCAAAAATACTAAAATTTAAAAAGATGACCTCAGCATTTGAGGCATAATTGACTAACAGTTCATAAACATTTTACAGCTAAGAGGCTTTTATCCTTCTTTTTTGGCGTTTATCGAAAAAAAGGTTTTACAATATCATAGTCACCCGTATTTTGCGGGTCCATCACTTGAAGTAAATACCATGAAAGAGTTTTTAAAATATACGTTTGCCACTATACTGGGACTGTTTGTATCGTTCCTGTTTTTAGGCCTGCTCCTGTTCTTCTCGGTTATGAGCCTTATTGGTTCGGCCGGCAATAAAACAGTAACGGTTAAAGACAACTCGGTACTGGAACTTAATCTGGACTACGATATTCAGGAAAGAACTAACGAGGACTTCGCTGCCTTGTTCGATACCGATGGCGATGGCAGTGTGCTTGGACTCGATCAGATCTTACTATCAATCAACCATGCTAAATCTGACCCGAAAATCAAAGGCATCTATTTAAAAACGAATATCAGTGGAACCGGCTATGCCAGTATCCTCGAAATCAGAAACGCGCTGAAAGATTTTAAAAGCGCCGGCAAATTTATCTATACAGCCGCGCCATACTACGACGAGAAAAACTATTACCTGGCTTGTGTAGCGGATTCAGTGTTTATCGAAAAAACAGGCAATGTGCTCTTCAACGGCCTAACCGCTAACATCATGTTCTTTAAAGGCGCTCTCGATAAACTGGGTGTTGAAATGCAATACGTAAAAGTTGGTGCCTATAAAGGCGCTATCGAAGCTTTTACAAGAACAGAACTAAGCGACGAAAACAGAACTCAAATCAACGAATACTTAAGCGACCTGTACAAAAGTGTACTGGTAGGCATTGGCGAAAGTCGCAAGATCGACACCGCAGTGCTGGCTAATGCCTTTAACAACTTCACCATTCAATCGCCTCAGCAAGCTGTTCAATTTGGCTTGATTGACAGAATGGTTTACGAAGACGAAATAGAAAATACGATTCAACGCAAACTGAAAATAAAAGACAAAGACATCAACTTTATCAAAGCATCTGCTTATGCCAGCAATATTAGTAGTGATTCTAAAGCCAAAGACCAGATCGCTATTGTATACGCAGTTGGTGAAATCATAGACGGCGAAGGCAATCAATCTACCATCGGCTCTGAGTCTATGGTAAAAGCCCTGAGAAAAGCCAGAGAAGATAAAAATGTAAAAGCCATAGTACTCAGAGTTAACTCTCCAGGCGGAAGCTCTATGGCCAGTGATATAATTGCCAGAGAAATTGCTTTATGTAAAGGCAAGAAACCTGTCGTTGTATCTATGGGTGATATAGCAGCCAGCGGTGGTTATTATATCTCAGCATTAGCAGACAGCATCATTGCTTTACCAAATACCATCACTGGTTCTATTGGTGTATTCGGACTGTTCCCTAACATGCACGAATTGCTGACAAATAAAATGGGATTAACTTTCGAAAGTGTAAAAACCGGCAAATACAGCGATTTCGGCAGAGTGGATCAACCACTATCTGAAACTGATAGATTCTATCTGCAATCGATGGTGAATCGCATCTACGAAGACTTTACCAATGTAGTAGAAAAAGGCAGAAGCCTGGATAGTGCCCATGTTGAATCAATTGCTCAGGGGCGGGTATGGACCGCTACACAGGCGCGCACCAACGGCTTAATAGACAGCTATGGCGGCATTAATGATGCGATTAAAATTGCAGCCTATCTTGCTAAAATAAAATCTTATACCACGGTTGATTTTCCTAAAATTGAAAATCCGTTTTCACAGTTCCTTAAAACAGGCAGCAATACTTTGATGGAGAAAAAAATGGCAGCTGATTTAGGCGTTATGTATACTTACTACAAAGCCATGCAGAACTGCTTCAATGCTCAGGGTTTCCAATCGCGCCTACCTTTCCAAATTACAATTCAATAAGCATTTTAAATTTATAATGAAAAAACTGTTCCTATTACCTGCCCTCTTTTTGGGCATTACCCTGTTCGCTCAGAACTACGCTAAAGACTGGCATTTAAACTACTCTCCTAAAGACACTGTTTATGGCATCGACTTAATAAACGCCATGAAAGAAGTGCCGAGACCTTCTAACGCTAAACCTGTTATTATTGCAGTGATAGACAATGGTGTAGACGTTATTCACCCTGACATTACCGCTAACTTATGGACCAATACCAAAGAGATTCCAGGTAACGCAGTTGACGACGACCACAATGGTTACATTGATGATATCTATGGCTGGGATTTTTTAGGCAGTCTGTCTAAAGACATCAACTACGACAATCTTGAAATGACCCGTCAGTTGCGCGATTACAAAAACCGCTTCGGCACTAAAACCTCTAAAGAGGTAGCAAAATCAGACAAAGCAGATTATAAGAAATACAAAGCTCTGGAAGAAAAATTCAATAAAGAATATGAAAAAGCCAATGGTGCTTTCAAAATCTACCAGAACATCCATAAATATTTAACTGCACTTTCTAATGAACTGGATAGTCAGAATGTTACGGTTGCTCAGTTAGAAGCCTTCTCTCCGAATACACCTGATGCTAAATTGGGTTATGCCTATATGATGAGCTTCTGCCAGAAAACAGGCATGACACCAAAAGAAATCTTCAAACAGTTTAAAGACGCTTTCGATTATTACAACGCTCAGGTTAACTACCACTACAACCTTGATTACGATCCAAGAAAAGTGATTGGCGACGATTACAACAATGTAGCCGACAACAAATACGGCAACAACGAAGTAAAAGGTCCTGAAGGCGAGCACGGCACGCACGTAGCCGGTATCATCGGTGCTGTTAGTGATAACAACGTTGGTATACAAGGCATCAATCCACTTGTACAGTTAATGGTTTTAAGAGTTGTGCCTGACGGCGACGAAAGAGACAAAGACGTGGCTCTGGCAATTCGCTATGCTGCCGACAATGGCGCAAAAGTCATTAACATGAGCTTCGGTAAAGCGTATTCGCATAACAAAGCAGCAGTTGATGCCGCTATTAAATATGCTGAGAGCAAAGACGTGTTGATTATTCACGCGGCTGGTAACGACAATAAAAACACAGACAAAGAAAGCAATTTCCCTACGCCCAGATACTTAGATGGCACTAGTTGTTCTACATGGATTGAAGTAGGTGCCAGTGATAAAGACATGAACCCTGCAGATTTCTCTAACTATGGCAAAACAACGGTGAATGTATTTGCGCCAGGTGTTCAAATCTACAGCACTGTCCCAGACAATAAATATGAGGCTTTTAATGGCACCAGCATGGCTGCTCCGGTTGTTGCAGGTATTGCAGGTTTAATCAGAGCTTACTACCCTAACCTAAGCGCTGTTCAGGTAAAACAAGCCATTGAATCTACGGTAATCAAACCAGAATCAAAGGTAAGAATGCCCGGTACTAAAAAGAAAAAAACTAAATATAAAAAACTGTGTACAACTGCCGGCTATGTAAGTGCTTCTGCTGCACTGAAAGCTGCATCACTGATGAAATAACTTTAAATATATATTCCTTAAAAAGCGTCGGACCCAAAAATCCGGCGTTTTTTTATTTAATTTGTATACCCCGTTTTCTACTTTGCGTTTTAAACTAAAACATATAGCCCCATTCATTTTTGCTTTCGCTACCACTGGCATGGCGCAGGTAAGCGATTACAAGTTATACCAGGACAGCGTCTTTAACATCTGTAGAATTTATGACGACTCTCTATCCTTGTCGAATTCAATACAGCAACTACAAGGACTAGATACTTCTAAAATTGAGAAGAATATAGATTTATACTACAGAGACCTGGGCTTTCTGCACTATAAATACTATGTCATCAGCAACAACGCTAATTCATTAACGACTGCCATTGCACTATATAAACGCGGTTTATCAGTAGAACCCAAAAACACACTACTCTTACACGATATAATTGTTTTTAGCTTTCTTAAAAAGAACTATTCTGATTGTATCAACTATTACAATCAACTAAAACAAATATCTAAACCAGACAAAGAGTCAAAGGCGCTATACAAAAAAGCAAAATCCAGAATTCAAAAAACACATGCTTAACTACATCGAAGACCAACATTACGACAAGCAAGAGATCCATGCGGTACCTGCAGCAGAATACGACAACTGCAGCTTTACCCATTGCGATTTTGCTTCAGCCGATTTATCTGGTTATATCTTTAATGAGTGTATCTTCAAAGATTGTAATCTCAGTAATGTTCGTCTTGATCAAACAAGCTTCAGGCAAGCTGAATTTATCAACTGTAAAATTTTGGGCACACATTTCGACCGCTGCGAACCTTTGCTTTTATCATTCACTTTCAAAAACTGTTTACTCAACTATACCTCCTTCTACCACCTCGACCTGAAGAACACCTTATTCAGCGATTGCAGTCTGCAGGAAACCGATTTCTCTGAATGCAACTTAAGCGGCGCCAGCTTCAAAGAATGTAATTTACTGGATACAGTATTCGACAGAACCAATATAGAAAAAGCAGATTTCAGATCGGCCTTCAACTACCGAATCGATCCGAATAACAACAAAATAAAAAAAGCCAAATTCTCAGTTGCAGGTCTGGGCGGATTACTCACCACCTATCAGATAGACATCGAATAAAACTATGGCAAAAAACACTATACAACACCAAACAGTTGATGATTTCATTCAGGCTACTGAAGGAGGTCTGCAAGCGCTATTGAAAGAGCTCCGACAAATCCTCACTGGATTTTCACCCGAGCTGGGCGAACAAATTAAGTGGAACTCACCGGCCTATTTCTATACAGGCGAGATGAGCGACTTTGATGCCAAAACCTATGCCCGCGACTTCGTGGTATTGAACTGCCACAGAGGCTATGTTCTGATGGTGTTTCCCAACGGTGCTCAGTTTTCAGATCCCAGCAAAATTCTTGAAGGCCAATACACCGACGGCAGACGAATGATTAGCATCAAAAGCATGGAGGATATCCATAAAAAAACTAATGGGATTAAAAGTCTGACTCAAGCCTGGATCAACACATTAAAACAAGTCAACTAAACTGACGATATGGACAAGTTCATTTCACAGCTGATCGAGGAATTCAAGACAAAAGGTCGACCAATAGAACTGACTAAAGGCGAATTCTTAATCAAAGAAAATGAAACTGAGAACCATCTGTATTTCATTGAGCAGGGAGCTGTGAGAGCGTTCTACCAGTCGGAGCACGAAGAGCACACCATACGTTTCGGTTACGAGGGCAACCTGATTAATTCACTGGGTTCGTATTTCAGCAACAAACCTTCAGAGTTGTATATCGAAGCTTTAAAAAAGACGCAGGTAAAGGCCCTGCACAAACAAGACATAGAAGCATTTGTTCAGCTAAGCGAAAGCAACAGTCAATCGTATCTCAAACTGATAGAGCAACTGGTGGTGCAACAAATAGAAAGAGAAATAGACCTCTTGATAGAATCGCCTTCAGAGCGATTAGAGAGAGTCCTTAAAAGGAGTCCGCACCTCTTTCAACACATCCCATTAAAGTACATTGCCTCTTATCTTCGCATGTCACCTGAAACTTTAAGCAGGATTAGAAAATATTGATTTGAATCAAGAACTTTCTCTTAGTATATCCTCAATTTTGCCTCATTAAAACCATCAAACATGCAACAAGATTCAACGCAATTGCTCAGGGACCTGGAAGACATCCTCAACAATTCTATACAGCAGATTCAGGCCTTTAAACACATGAGTTCAGAACAACTTAATTACAGGGCACATGCTAAAAGCTGGAGCATACTGGAGTGTTTAGAACATCTTAATCTGTATGGCGATTTCTATTTACCAGAGATGGAACGAGCCATTATAAAATCGGGCAGCCCAAAAGTTGACCTTTACAAAAGTGGTTGGCTGGGCAATTACTTTGCCGACCTAATGCGCGCGGAGAAGGGCAAGAAAATGGCTTCGCCGAAAGACAAAAACCCTATTTACTCAGCGCTTAACGAAACCACTGTTATCCGTTTCGAGAAGCAGGCAGAGCGATTAAAACACATACTCGATCTGGCGAAGAATGCTAATCTCAACAAGGTCAAATGCAGCATCTCAATAAGTCGTTTTATTAAACTTAAACTCGGCGACACTTTGCGTTTTTACCTCTACCATATAGACAGACATATTCAGCAAGCTGCGAAGATTCAACCAGAATAGGTATTTGGGAAATCAAATCCCAGCTAGTATTTTTGTTTAAAATGAAAAAACTATTACTGGCATTTTGTCTCGTGTCATTAACTCGTTTAAGCTTCGCCAGTAACGACGATAGCACAAGCGTTTTCAAGCCAAGTTTATTTATTAATGGAGGCTTATCGTATAATTTTTACAACCAATCGGTACTTGACGCCAAAACCAATCCCTATATAGACATTGAATACGCGGTGAGTCCGACACTTAGTCCCGTTTTTCACTATAGCAGAATCAATGGTTATACAACAAACGCCTTCTTTCCGCGCATTGTCCGTTATAGCTTATCTTCTCAGCAGATTCCAGTCGATACACTATACAACATCAACGAGACAGAAAAGCTGCGAATGAACTGCTATACTTTAAAGATGAAATTTGCTTTGTCTAAATCTTATAAAAACTACGCCTATATTTCCCCTCAAATGGGATTTGTATTTGCGCATAGTTCGCTATCAAGAAAGGGCGATGACATGTATTCAGAATTTAAATCGATGGAAACTTATTTTAGTTATGGCTGTGATTTCGGCACCGACCATAAGCTCAGTTCTGATGGCAAACTAAGACTATGCACTGGAATAGGCATTTTAATCGGAAACAACGAAAACAAAGATGATTACATCTACACCTCAAAACTTGACACACGCCTTATCATCTACAATGTCTCTATTGGTTTGAAATATTTGTTGTATTCGGCTAACTAATCCATTAAAAATCCACGCCTGATTCTCAATTAATTTCCGTTGAATCAGCGCGACTTCAAATGCAGATTCCGGAAATTAACCAGATTAATACTCAGTCCCACCGATATGGTTCGCCCGCTTTTCCAAAGCGTTTCCGGACCCACCATCCCATTCGGATCGGTGTAAACATACCTGTTTGTGCGTTCGAAGAACACCCTTTCCGCCGCAAGCCATACATCGATATAACGCGAGCGCATGCCAATACCATAAACAAAACGGTTCTGATCCAACACACCGTATTCGCGAGCGCCTGTGCGGTTAATGACATTGTGCAGCTCCTGATACTTAGAGTGAACTCCCAGCATAAAATAGGCACTGCGTTTTAAATCCAGTAAGCCAGTAAACGGAATGTGGTATTTGATGTTCAGACGTTCGTCTTTGAACGTATTTTTATTGAAGATAAAAGTGTGAGCGCGGCGAATGCTGTATTCAACTGAGAAATTCTCTTTGAAGGGCACTTCAATACCGATGGAGAAAGGATTGAGCACATTGGTCTTGAGCACCACATCCTGGTAGTGCATACGCTCCTGAGCATTTAATTCTGAGAGCAATAAGACAGATATCATCACAGTAAGTATTGTTTTCATACTCTTAGGACAACGGAATATAATTTTACCCCTATCACCCTGACAGGGTGTTTTGAAATAAAATAATTATTTTGCAGGCGTTATTTATACTCGTTTATGTCAATCATTAAACAACTGATTATTATTTTATGTATGTCAGGATATTCCCTGATGGCGCAGCAGAACAGCTTTGCAGACATTATGAAAAGCGGCAAGGAAGCCTACAAAAACGCTAACTACAGCCAAGCCATCAAATTATTTAA
Source organism: Bacteroidota bacterium (assembly GCA_027490055.1). Lineage (GTDB taxonomy): Bacteria > Bacteroidota > Bacteroidia > NS11-12g > UBA955 > JABMMZ01. The sequence continues at coordinate 9,758 of JAIXYV010000103.1, forward strand.
CAAAGCTATTGCTCTACAGGCACAGAATTCTGAGGCGCATTATTTCCTCGGCTATAGTCTCAGCAGAACAAATTCAGCAGACGCCAATGGCATTCCAAAATCATCAACTGAACTGACAATTAAATCGAGTTTAGAGTTTGAGAAAGTCAACCAGCTTACACCGTTCTACTCAGGCGAATACCTATCCTTAGACCCTTACACAAAAATATCCTCAGAGTGGGGATCTGCAGCTTTAAAATATTTGTATTTAAACAAAAAAGACTCAGCCATCTGGGCGCTAAAGCAAGGCAAAGGAAGAGGAGGATTTGGCGATTTCATTATCAAACACCACAAAATGCAGATGGATTTATGTAGTCAGAACGCTTTTCTTTTTACCTCTGGCGACAATGAGACTTACTATATGCTATATCTCCAATTGGTCAATAATCACAGAGCAGACCTCAAGATTATAAACCCCAGTTTATTAGAAACGTATTGGTATCCTAAAATGCTGACACAGTCATTCAATATTCAGTTCGACAAGAGTCAGAGAGATATAGATTCCACCACATGGATAACATGGCGAGACACCATTGTTAAAATCGGCAACTTTAAATGGACCATAAAACCCAGTTATGGCAATGCCTATCTATTGCGAAAAGACATCCTTATGTTAAGCATTTTCAAAAAGAACAATTTGTTAAACGAGGTTAATTTTAGCAATGGCTACCCTACTACTTTCGAATTGAGTCTGGGAACCTTATGTCAGAAAAACTACTTAATCTACAGACTCAGAAACATCAAGCCTGCACGCAACTTTGACAAAACCTTAAGTGAGTCGACCAAGTACCTGGAGACATTAATTAGTTTGAACAAGAACAGCTATTTCGATCAACTGTATTATGACATTTTACGATTAGAAGTTTTAAAATATGTTGAAGACGAGAAAAAATATGGCGTAAAGAGTAATGCCAAAAAACTGATGCTGCTTTATGTTAGTTATTTTGAAAAATCGGAAGTGCCATACTTATTCAACAGCACAAAACTTTATCACGATATAGCCGCTACTAATTTATTAGGACCATAAGACCTTCTCAGGATGTTTTGAAATAAAACAATTAAATTGCAGGCATCAACCAACCAATATGAAACACGCGGCTCTTTTAGGACTGATATTTCTTTCGGCACAAATAGGACTGAAAGCTCAGACTTTTGAACAGCTCCTGGCTCAGGGTAAAAGCGAATTCAAATCCAGAAATTTTGCTGAAGCAGTAACTACACTTGAAAGCGCCGTAAAGCTTAACCCTCAAAACAGCGAAGCTCATTATTTCTTAGGCTATAGCTATGCCCGCTTAAATTCGTCTGACGCTAATAGCATACCCAATAGCTCTATCGATCTTACCATTAAATCAAGCAAAGAATTCGAAACCATCAATCAACTGACGCCAAAGTATACCGGCGAATTTGTGATTCTTGACCCTTACTCAAAAATCACCGCCGAATGGGGTTCTGCAGCTCTTAAATATTTATATCACAACAAAAAAGACTCGGCCATATGGGCTTTGAAACAAGGCAAGGCCAGAGGTGGTTTCGGCGATTTCTTTATGAGTTACAACCGCTTTAACCTGGAACATTGCAGCAAAAATGCTTTTCTGTTTTTATCTGGCGACAATTACACGTTCTACACGTTGTATCTTCAACTGATAGAGCAATACAGAACCGATGTTAGAGCTATAGATGTGGGCATGCTGGGTTGCACCTGGTACCCGGCACTTTTAAGACAACATTTCAATGTGCAATTTGACAAAAGCGACCAAGAGGTCGACTCAATTCAATACATCAACTGGAATGATTCTCTCGTTGCAATTGGCAACTACAAATGGACGATAAAGACCAATTTTGAAAGTACCTATTTGTCACGATCAGAACTTCTTTTCCTGAGCCTCCTAAACAAAAACGAATTGAAGGACGAAGTTAATTTTATTGGCGGCTTTCCAGACAGGGATAAATTATACTTAACAGATCTTTGCATACCCTATCTGGATTTCGACCGTGTAACCACAAACCCCATCGAGAGCAACTGGGACACTATTATGAAAGACTACAAGGCGTATTTATACCTGAGCGACCGCGTTAATCACAATAGCAAAATGGAAGTCCTCAATTTTGAAACGATACAGATCAGAACCATGTATTATGTTTACTTGACACATTATAATGGTGACGAGGACAATGCGCGCAAGCTCATGTCCATGTTCAACAAACATTTGAAACTGTACAAGCATGCATTTACAGATGAGGATATCAGAAAATACTATCTGGAAGTCAATGACCTCTTCACACAAAAAGCCAAACGATGAAAAAACCAAAACTCCCTTTCCGCATCAGAAAGAAAAACACCCTGTCTGCCAAATCAGGCTTACCGCCTGAAAGCATGGTTTATGTCGGAAAAGAAAGACCCGGCACCATTAGTATTAAGTTGCTCGATTACGATGGCGAGTCGATAGAAGAACGACCGCTGAAAGAGATCACAGAATGTGAGGCATACAAAACCAAAGACTCCGTTACATGGATTGCTGTCACAGGCATACACGAAGCTGCTAAAATTGAAGAAATTTGCAACCTGTTTCACATACACCCACTTATTCAGGAAGACATTTTAAACACCCAGCAAAGAACCAAGATTGAAGAGTTCGACGACTACCTCTTTGTAACTTTTAAAAACATCTATTTCTCTGAATCCAGTCAAAGTATAGAGACCGAACAAATAAGCGTAATACTTGGCAAAAACTTTGTCTTGTCCTTTCAGGAAACAGAAAGCGCTTTGTTCAACGAAATCTATCAACGCATTCACACCGCCAAAGGCACCATCAGACAAAAGAAAGCCGATTACTTGCTTTATAAAATTCTCGATACGGCCGTCGATCAGTACTTTATCCTGATTGATAAAATTGGCGACAGTGTTGAAGACATTGAAGAAGAAACTATGCATTACCCGAACAACAGCACCTCCTTTAAAATCCAGACAATAAAAAAGGAATTGTTATTACTGAGTAAGCATATTTTACCGATGCGAGAGGCCTTGAACAAACTCGAGGCAGGCACCAGCGACCTGATAGAAGCGCGCAACATGAATTACTACCGCGACGTGTACGATCACACCTATCAAGCATACGATACAATTGAGAACTACCGAAGTTTACTCAGCGACCTGATGAACATCTATTACACGACGATGAGTAATCGCTTGAATCAAGTGATGAAAGTACTCACCATCATCAGCACGATCTTCATGCCATTGAGTTTTATAACGGGGGTGTTTGGCATGAACTTTAAATACTTCCCGGGACTCAACCATCCGGATGCGTATTATGTATTCTGGATGATTGTTGGCATAGTCAGCATAAGCATGCTGATTTATTTCAGACGGAAAAAATGGTTTTAATTTAAAACATTGCAATAAAAAAGGGACCAGTTTTCACTGGTCCCTTTTTAGATTATAAGAGGTTAAAGTTTAGTTAACGATTAGCTTGAAGTTATGCAGGTTTTCACCAGCAAGAACCTTCACCATGTATAGTCCCGTCGGCAGATCAGTTAATTTAATCTGACTGTTAACATCGCCTTCAGCTACAATTTTACCATTCACATCCATGATTGTATAGGTCGCTGTTTCATTCACAGAGATATTCAATGTACCATTAGATGGGTTAGGGTAAATTTTAACGATATCAGAATTCAGATTATTGAAATCTACTTTTCTAACACCTGACAATTCGAAACTCTCGTTAGCATCAACAGATTTCAGTCTGTAGAAGTTTACAAGAGCAGGATTAGCGTCAAGGAACTGATAGTTATTAACTGAAGCAGAGTTACCTGAACCTTCAACTGAACCGATTACAGACCAGATGTTACCATCTGTACTTCTTTGCACATCGAATCTGGCATTGTCTTTTTCTTCAGCCGTTTCCCAAGTTACAAGAACAGATTTCTGATCAGCCTGAGCAACTGCATTAAAGTCGAGCAACTTAACAGGAAGTGGCGTCAGGTTATTACCGATGGCAAACGGAGAGAATGTTCCGGTATAACCAGTGTAAGTCATGCTGGTTGAGGTGTAAGTGGTTGTACCAGTTTGTCTGTTCCATTGGGCATTCTCGTAGTGATATAATGTAGGTGTGCTTAAAGCAACGGTTTCACCAGAATTCCAGTTAAACACGAAGTTAAGTCCGCTACCACCATTGGCATTAGTTTTATGGATATCCCATGTACGCTTAACACGTGGTTGTGATGAGGTATATCCAGTTAAACCGTTATTATACACTTCGTCGATAACTCTTACAGACATATAATCAGGATTACCAGTGTTATTGGTAATTGACATTGGATTGTAAGCAGAGTTTCCGACAGGGAAAGCTTTGGTAGAACCATTAGGAATATTAATTCTTAATTCGCCAGTACCTGGAGTTCTGATAAAGCTGTTAGCATCAGCACCGTCAATATTCGTAACAGTTAAGTTATAGTTACCGATATTGATAATACGACTAGTACCATTGAAATTCAGGTTACCGATGACACGAGTTTGATCCAGCATGAGGTCATTAGGTGCAGACGTATTAATAACAACATCAATACCATTATCTGCAACACCACCGCACCAGTTAGAAGCAGTCTGCCAAGCTGTACTTGCGCCACCATCCCAACGAGAAACTGTAGTTCCATAAACCGTTACTGTACCTTCATTGCTGTAAGTAGATCCGCAAGAGCCATTAACTAATAATACTCTGTAGATTCTATTAGCACCAACACCAGTGTAATTCAAAGTTGTTGAAGTGTTACTTACGTTAGTCCAGATAATACCACCGTCGGTTGAGAATTCCCAGCGACTGATAGTACCAGTATGACCAGACAAAGTTAAAGTACCGCTATTAGAAGAACCACCGCAATGTTCTGTGCTGGTAAGTGATCCTCCAACAGGAGCAGTACCACTAACTACCGTGATTGTGTAACCCGGAGTGAATGAAGCAGAACCACAACCATTGTTTTGAACAGCCGCTCTGAAATAGTAAGTACCAACAGAACTTAAAGTATGGTTAAGAGAAGTTGTTGTATTGCTGATATCGGTAACAGCACTTGCAAAAGTACTGCTTGTAGATACCTGCCATTTAGTAACACTTCCTGAGTTACCATACAAAGTAAATTCGGCCATAGCACCTGCGCAAATAGAGTTATTTGCAGCAACGATATTACCTGTAACGGTAGTAGCAACGAAAATCGGCGTAGATGAAGTAGCAAGACCAGAACAACCACCAGTTGTATTAACGATGGCTCTGTAATAAGTCGTGTTAGAAATATTAGAAACGGTATAAGTTCTTGAAGTACTACTAAGGGTTGTAGCTGCAGTTAAGAAATTATCTAAAGATGATTCCCATCTAACTACTGAACCAGTTAATCCACTCAAGGTTAAAGTTGTGCTGTTAGTACCAGAACAAACAGTAACATTACCGCCTGAAATAGTTCCAGATGGTGCACCGTTGATATACAAACTTCTGGTGAAAACCACCTGAGAAGATGTATTATCATTAGGCATACCACCGTACTCGAATACGCTACCAATAGAAGCAGAATTTGGGAAGTCGTTCCAGTTACCGGCAGAAGAATACATGTGACCGTAGTCTTCTTCACCTGGTGTACCAGAAGATGTTCCAGGCCAGTCATTTGGTTCATTACTTGCCCAGTTGTTGTAAACACCGCTAACGGCGCCTACGTTTCCTGCAAATGCATTGGTATTGTTAATTTTCATACCACGTTCGGGACCAGTAACCCAGTAGAATTTACCGTCTGCTGCTGCCTGATTAGCGAAAGCAGAGTAACCTAAAGCTGAGTTTAACTGAGACGCATTGTCTGAACAGCCGATCCATGAGTTCTGACCAATCAGAACAGAGATGAAACTGTTTTCAGACTGAGCGGTAATAGTAGCCAGGTAACCTTCTCTACCGAAATAAGAGCGACCAGCGGCAGTAGATTTGGCTGTAGTCCAACTTGCTGATGTGCTGTAATACTCGTAAAAGTGACCGTTCAGAGTATTGTAGTACATATTACCAACAATGAAACTTACTTGACGACTTTCAGGATTACAAACAGCTGAAGTGGTTCTCAAAGTTACGGTACGCAATAAAGCCTGCCAGTTAGCAGTCGTTGTAGTACCGTTAAACACTAAACTGCGGGTAGTGGTGTTGAAAGAAACCGCAGTAATTCCAGAAGGTAAAGAACCAGTGTAAGACAATACGTCTCCGCTGGTGTAACTACCAGTAATAGTAACTGTAAAACCAGAAATAGTTCCGTTTGCAGTTAATGACAGACCAGCATCTACAACACTAGCAGTGTTATTGGTGATGGTGTTAATAGAGGTCGTTCCGCTCACGTTAGCCTGTGAGGCTGTCTGAGCTGAGGCATCAAATGATACTAATGTCGCCATTAGTAATAAACTACTGAATAGTTTTTTTGATGCGGTTAGAAATTTAGGTGTACTTGTGTAATTTGGATTCATAAAAAATGAATTGGGTGCTGCAAAGATAAATCAGCTTATGTAGCAATACCAAGCATCTCCGAATGCCAAACCCCCTCTTTAGTATTATTTACACATAGTCAAAAAGGGCAAATTCATCTTTTATAGCCTCCCATTTTTCCCAACATTGACTAAACACTTGTTTTACAACATTTAATTCTTATGAAATGAACGAAAAACATCGAAAATTTTATGTTATTCGCCCAAAATGAGACTTTTATGTTAACACTTTATACCTAGTACTTTTACACCACTAATTGATCTCCTTTATTATTAAAACAATTATTTCTTCCATGGAGACTTCCAATTCATACTCCTGATTTACAAATATTTAAATCAAATCAAACAAGTTTTCATACTACCAATCCACTTCATTGAAAAAAAAATCAAAAAAAAATCACTTTTTTTTCAAAATGAGAAATTTTTCGCATAAAAAACAGCATTTTTTACCTCGAAATAGCAATTTTCACTTCTGAAAAAGTGCTAAAAACGTCATTTTTTTGAATTCCTATACTACGCATTCGCCAAAGTTTGATATTGGCCGCTTACTCCTCTTCCCTACCCTTCATCACAGCTTTCTCTGGCACTAATAAAGGAACTTCTTCCACTGGCATTGTGTCTAGCACTGGCTGTCCGGCATCTACCCAAGCTGTATATAAAAGCGACCCAAGTAAAACCACCGAGGCTCGCATCCTTGCTTCTACCATATCGCCTAAAGCCTCGTGATAGGCTTCGCAAAACACTTTTGAATACACCTTTACCATCACCGCTCCTCGTTGCTCCCAACTATACTTGCTTAACTCACTAAAATCTTCACTTACCTGCCGCTCAAGTCTCAGTACTGAATCGACTAAACTATAACTCTGCTCGAAAGCCTGCCATACTTTCTCAGAGGGATTGTCAATATAGTTGACCACTCCTGTAAACATATCAAAATCCTCGAAGTACAATTCTGTTAGTCGGCTCTCCCACAAAGCATGTATGCCTTTCTGACCGGTCTTCTGTCCGTTGTAATTGGATGTCGCGTGCAAGGGCACATGGCAATCGCCCACATAATGCCCGAGGTCGGCGCTCAGTTTCAATATCCGCTCTACATCCTTAACCTTAAAGGCTTCTGTTAACTGATAAACCACTTGCAAGATTTGCCAGGGCACTATACCGTGTGCCAGGATGGTATCTTCGGTATATTTTTCAACCGCCTTCTTATACCAGCGGGGTAAAGTATCAAAGGGTGCTTTCTTTTCGTAGTGATCGCCGTCCAAATAGTGTTTACAAGCTTCAGTCTCTAAAATATAACGGCGCTTATCCGGATCTGCAGCGTGCTCAAGCATATAATTGATGTGAAACTTATAAAAACCAAATAAGGGCTTAGGAATAACATAAACGGCGGTTTCGTTGATCTTACGGTGACCGAAAAAACCCCATGACGAGGCATTCACAGTCGCGCACAAAAACAAGATCATTAGCCATATTCTTAACATCACTGGCAAATTTAAACCAGCTATTAGACCTTAGTATAAAAAGAAATATTTATAGTCGCTTATAAGCGTTTAAGAAATTGCTCAACGGCTATAGGCATGCCTTTGTGCTCGAGTTGATGAATCAGTTGCTCTACATCAGACACCGTGGCATTCGCGGGAATTTCAAACTGATCCTGATAGATTTTTTCACCTTTGTCAAACTCCTCGTTGACCAAATGAATGGTGATACCCGTGTGAGTTTCGCCAGCTGCCAGAACCGCCTCGTGTACATGGTGACCGTACATTCCTTTACCACCAAATTTTGGCAATAAGGAAGGATGCAGGTTGATGATCTTCCCTTCAAATGCTTTAATAAAATCTGAAGGCACCAGCCATAAGAAACCAGCTAATACAATAATATCGGGTTGTAAAGCAGAGACCTTATTAATCACTTCATCTGTCTGATAGAAATCGTGACGGTTAAACAGCGTTACGGCAACTTGCTCAGCCTCGGCTTTCTGAATCACTCCAGCTTCGGGTTTATTGCAGAACACATTGACAACACGAGCGAAGCTCCCAGCATTAAAGTACTTAATTAAATTAAGTGCATTACTACCACTGCCTGAAGCGAAAACAACAATTCTATGCATATTAATGAATACTTAAAGCAATGGATTCAATGAGACGAAGGTCTTTTTCTTTGGTATTCAGATTTGGCTTGTAAACAAAGCCTTCGAAAGCGAAAGCTGTTTTTGTTCCTGGGACCGGTACGATGTATCTGATAAACGGACCACCCATGATTAAGCCTTCCATATTCCACCAGCCACGCACTTTAGTGCCCATCATATCATTCACTTTAAAGCTATTAATAAAGCGTGGCGGATAAGCATCGCTTTCTGAAGTGCCCATATAAGTTCCTTTGATTTCTCCTTTAATATGATATTTCAGGACAGAATCGCGCACTGTTCTAATGGCAGTATAAGTAAAATCTGTGGTATCAGAGTAGTTGTACTTATGCGCTAACAAGGCAATTGTTTTTGGTGTTTCACCTTCCGTTGAGTTGTACTCAAACCACCAGAAACCATCTTTGTGCTCTTTTAAAACAAACTGCGAAGGAATCTTAACGCCCAAGCCTAGTTCTTTTCTGATATCCTGATAAAAATGGTCGTTTTCGTTAGGCGCTGCAAACAGTTTATCATGCTGATCTTTAATTTCGAAATCGAGCAAAGCTAAATTGAGACGCTCTTCACACAACTGCATTTTTCTTTTAAGATCCTCTTCATTTTTACCGAACAGGTATACAAGATGCTGATACCTGGCAAAGACATCGCGTTGGTCTTTAATGACCGGCTGAGGATCATTAATGAATGCAGTGACATCTTCATCTGTAAATCCTTCAAGCAAATCAGACATGTCTTTTTTATTTTTTTCCGTCACCAAAACTAAGACAGATTTTTGGTTAGAGAAGAATTTAAAAAACTCATCAGGCGAAGGTTTAAGCAATTCAAAGAACGGCTCACCACCTGGAAGGTGTAAGACTTCTTTTAGAAATACCGAATCAAGATTAGAGGCAAGCGCGCCGTGAACTTCGGGTGTAGTAACGATGACTAAACTACCGAGCTTACCGACAGAGGGCGGCAGATTATCCTTACTTCTATCCGAGCAGGATGTCCATACCAGACTGAGAAAAAACAGTGCGTAAAAGTATTTAAACATGGGTATTAATAAGTATAAAGTTTGATAAGTTTGCCTTTCCCTATTGGTGTCCTCTCGGAGGCGATACCATTTACTAAACAAGTTTTTTCGAGATCGAAATTTTTAAATTTAGAACAGATATCGTAGAGCGTTTGAGATTCGTAATCGGTGATATAAAACAAGAAGCCAAGATCACCAGTAGTAACTGGCAAAACCGTCTGCACCGTTTTATAAATTTTTACTTTGCGCCCCGCTTTCACTTTAGTGGAAGACAAACCATTCCACTTTTTAAGTGAAGCCACTGAGACACCGTACATGGAAGCAATAGTAGTTAAAGTCTGACCTTTCTTAACTGTGTGAAAACTGATTTCGGTTTCAGACTTTGTATAATCGTCGGGGCGAAAAGAATTATTACTGATTGAATAAATGCTATCCTGCCATTCGGCCAGTTGCATAGCTTTTTTGTATGGCAGAACCACTTTCTTGTCTTCAATATTTTCTGGAATAAATCCGTTTTTATAAACGCTGTTCCACTCCAGTTGTTCTGATTCAGAAATATTGACCAAAGCACAGACATACTTCATATCCACAGAGCAGCAAAGATAAACTGGCACCAGAGTTTCGCTTGCTCTTAGAATACTGCTGGCTTCATCGCTGGGCGGCGAGTATGTCATAAGAAATGCTGTGGCTAAAAACTTAGGAACATAGTTTTGCGTTTCTTTCGGCAAGTATTTTTTAATTTCCCAGAAAGTTCTTTTGCCACCTGAATTGCGAATGGCTTTGTTAACGTTACCCGGACCGCCATTGTATGCCGCTAGTGCCAATAACCAGTCGTGATACACATTGTACATACTCAGCAGATAGTCGCAAGCCTTTTCGGTACTTTTATAAATATCTTTACGTTCATCCAGTTCAGAATCAATTGCCAGATCCATCATTCTACCGGTAGCTGGCATAAACTGCCACAGACCAGTTGCACCGCACCAGCTAACGGCATTGGTGCTAAGAAGTGATTCGACAATGGAAAGGTACTTGATTTCATCCGGCATTTTTTTCTTGTCCAGCACCTCTTCAAAAACACGGAAATATAAGTTCTTTCTGTTCCAGGCTTTGTATAAAAAAGAGCTGGAAGGATCTTTCATATAACCCATCTGAACTTTCACTGCCGGATCGAGTTTAAATGGAATAGTCGTACCCATATCGGCAACCAGTTGATTGAATCGCGCTTCGGTAAGATTAAGGACTTCTTCTGTGCTTAATTTAGGCATTGGTTTACCCAAAGTTGTTTCCATGAAAACATGCGTTAGGCTATCAATTCTGGTTATCGAATTATCCTGAGCAGACAAGCTGTTCAGCGTACAAAATAGCACTAATGCAGAAAGATATTTTATCATTAACTGTTTCCCTTTAAAAAGCATTGCAAAGCTATGGCTCACAAACGCAAAAAACAATGATTTTATTATCATTTTACTTTGAAATAAAGCTCAAAATCCTTATTTTTGTACAAATCACTGCAACTTATGTCTGACAATAAAAAGGGCCTTGTCACCTTCAACGATCTTGCCAAGGAAGCTTTTGCCATGCAACCGATGGAGATGGCAGCGCCACTGAAGAAAAACAATACCAGTCTTTTTATTGGCATACCCCGGGAGATCACTTCACAAGAGAACCGAGTGCCGCTATCTCCTTCTTCTATAGAATTTTTAGTACACAACGGACACGAGATAGTCATTGAATCTAAAGCGGGAGCAGCCAGCAATTTCAGCGACGAACGATTCAGTGAAGCGGGCGCCCGCATTGTGCACTCTCACGAAGAGATTTTCAAAGCAGACATCATTCTTAAAATTGAGCCGCCAACTGATGCGGAGATTGAACTAATGCGTCCGGAACAGATTCTGATTTCTGCTTTGCAGCTGGATCAGATTAATCCAGTGACTCTTAATAAACTTTTGCTTAAACGTGTTAACGCAATTGCTTACGAATTCCTGCAGGATGACTCAGGTTCATTTCCAATCATCAGAGCGATGAGTGAAATGGCCGGACATGCCTCTATACTATTGGCTTCAGAATACCTTAACAACGCCAATATTGGCAAAGGCGAATTGCTTGGTGGATTCACTGGCATCCCGCCTACTCAGATTGTTGTTATTGGCGCTGGCGCGGTTGGCGAATACGCTTGCAAAGCAGCTGTCGGCTTAGGCGCGAACGTAAAAGTATTTGACAATGAGTTATACCGTCTTAGACGCTTACAGGACAATCTGGGTGGCAAAATATTCACCTCTACTATTCAACCAAACATCTTAGCAGAAGCCCTGCGCAATTGCGATGTTGCCATTGGCGCCCTCAGAGGCGAGCAAGGTAGAAGTCCTGTAGTAGTGACCGAAAAAATGGTGTCTCAAATGAAACCAAACAGCATCATCATTGATGTGAGTATCGACCAGGGTGGCGTGTTTGAAACCTCTGAAATCACCAACCACAAAAATCCAATTTTCAAAAAACACGAAGTGATTCACTACTGCGTTCCGAATATCACAGCACGTGTATCCCGCTCTGCCAGTTATGCTTTAAGCAACATCTTCACACCATTGCTAAACGACATGTCTAACTATGGCGGCTTCCACGATTTAATAAAGATTGCTAAAGGATTTAGAAATGGCGTTTACATCTACAAAGGCCACATGGTAAACGCTTCACTTGCCAGTAAATTTGGCATGAAGTACAAAGATCTGAATCTGCTACTAAACCTGTTTTAGTATCTGGTAAAAAGAATGATTGAACCACTGTACTTATCGTGCATGGCTCTTTTGAAAGGATCAAAACTTACACTTAAAAAAGAAATCCAGCCCAGAGCCAGTTTAACAGCTGCGCGGAAGTAGGCTTGCGTAATGCTAAGCTTTCTTTTAGGATCCTCAAACTGACGAATGGTCATGCCCATGGTTCTGTGACCAATCGTACCACCAGAAGCCGACATAAAAGGTTCATAGATAAAAAGAATCACAAAAAACAAGGCGATTTTTAGTCCCACCAAAGGCGCACTAAAACTATCCAATAAAGTCATAGAAATTAAAATGACAATCGCCAGAACAATACCGAAGTCGAAGAACAAGGCTTGCATTCTGTTGAGAATACTTGGGAATATAAATTCCTCTTTTACATCTTCTATAGGTAGGTTTTCATTTGTCATAATTATACAGCGAATGTATAATTATTTTTAACTAATGATTATTAATCAATGAAATATGTTTCCACAAATTACTCATGTAGTATCCACAAAACATCGAGTAGTTCGACCATATTATCGTATTTGGCCTTGCCCATCAGCGACTTATAGTTGTCTGTTAAACGCAACAGACACTTTCTCACTTCGGTAGCCATTCTGTTACCCTTAGCGGATAAGAGCACAATTGTAGATCGTCTGTCTTCTTTATTCACCTGAGTTTTAACCAGACCCTGTTCGCTCATTTCCATTAATAATTTGCTGATGGCCTGTTTAGACACACCGCAAGCTTCGGCGATTTTAACCGTTGTACTGCCTTCTTTAAAAAGGAGGAGGAAAACAGGTAAGTACGACGACTTAAAGTTATTGTACCCTCTGTAGTGCACTTCGGCTTCAATCTGAGCATCCAGCTTTCTTCTTAACTTTGATACCAGAATGATCAGGTTGTGAAAATTTAAATTCGGATTTTGTGGACGTGCCATAATGTTGATTGTTGTTATTTAGCCATCATCGACTCGATTTCATCAATTTCAAGTGGCATATTGATGGCATCCATAAAGTCGACCGGACCATTATTAGTTATTAAAATATTATTCTCTAAACGAATACCAATACCTTCTTCCTGAATATAAATACCAGGCTCGCAGGTAAACAAATTGCCAGCCTGCATCGGCTCGTAACGCATTCCTACATCGTGAACATCTATGCCTAAGAAGTGACTGGTACCATGCATGAAATACTTTTTGTAAGCAGGCCATGCAGGATCTTCGTTTTTAATATCATCCATGCTTAGCAGACCTAAATCTACCAGCTCTTTTTCCATTAATTCTTTTCCCACCACTTTGTGATAGTCCATTAACAGAGTGCCTGGCACCAGCAACTTAGTGGCTTCGCGCATTACTCTTAAAACGGCATTGTAAACTTGCTTCTGACGATCAGTAAATTTACCATTCACTGGCAATACTCTGGTCATGTCACTGGCGTAGTTAGCGTAATCAACCCCACAATCTACCAGCAACAAATCGCCATCTTTACAAGGTTTGTTATTGTCGATGTAATGGAGCACGCAAGCACTTTCGCCACTGGCTACAATTGGATGAAAGGAATGCCCAGTTCCGGCATTGCGGATATACTCGTGAATTAATTCGGCTTCAACTTCATACTCCATAACGCCCGGCTTAACGAATTTCAAAATGCGCTCGAATCCTTTCTTTGAAATTGAAATGGCATGCTTGGTGAGTGACAATTCTATTTCCGATTTAACACTTCTCAATCGTTGTAAGATTGGTGCAGCGCGGTAATAGGTATGCAAAGGGAAATCGCGCTGAATATCTCTGGCAAAATCCAGATCACTGTATGGCGCTTTATAACTGTATCTATCGTTCTCGTTTAAAGTCAGATAAATATTTTCTGCATAGTTAATTTTTGAACGTATGGCAGTCTGAAATGTATCGTTCCAGAAAATCGACTTGATACCTGAAGTTGCAGTAGCTTCTTCTTTGGTATATTTATGACCATCCCAAACGGCTATGACAGCATTGGTTTGCTTTAAAAACAAGCATTCGCGGAAGGCCTCTTCCGGAGAATCCGGGAACAATACCAAGATTGAATCTTCCTGATCAATCCCCGTTAACCAGAACAAATCAGAGTGTTGTTTAAACTCCATGGTAGCATCACCATTGCGCACAAACTCGTAGTTAGAACGGAAAATAGCGATACTATTAGGCTTCATTTGTGCAACAAATTTGGCTCTGTTTTCTATAAAGAGGCGATTATCAATGCTTTGGTATTTCATAAATCCAAGGCGAAGGTAAATAAAAATTGTGATTTAGTCGTATAAATTGAAAAAGTTGTACTTTTGCTTTTCAACCCCATTATGAAAATAAAACTTCAATTATTGTTAGTCAGCGTTTTACTTCTTACTGCCAGTTCAACATCAGCTGCAAAAATCACTGGCAATCTCGACGCTTACCAGATTGGCAACTGGGCGATGAAGCAGCACAACAGTATTTGTGCCCAGATATATCCTGCCATTGCTTCTGGCAAAACCAAAGCGCTTAACATGAGTAAAGACGGGGCATTGGAATTAATATCAACGACCTATCCAGTGTTTATTTCTACCAACCCAGACGACCCTACAGAAGGGTATGACAGTGTGATTTTCTATCCGCAATATGGCGAGTTTGTGCAGTTCATTCAGGGACCGAAGAGCTTTTGGGTAAAACCGACACTCGAGAAACAGGCCATTGAACTGGATGTGCGTTTTTTAACCTTGCTTAATGCCGAACAGAAATTGTACTTGAAATTGTATCAAAGCAAAGGAGATATCCGTTATGAAAATATCCCTTCAAAAAGTGCAGAGATACTGGCGAATTTAAACATCAAATTGTATAACGAAGGCAGAAAACCTGCAACGCTGTTATATAAAAATGATTCATTTAAATCTACTTACGATCAATACGTCAAAGAAAGAAGAGGAAGAGAAGAAGTTGTTGTTTTTATCCATACCGACCCTAATAATCCTACTATTGGATATGATTCAACTTACTATATCAACTACAGAGAGATCGCTATGGACACCAACAAATACCAAGCACTTAGTTTTGTAATGTCTCAATCCGGCGCGAGTATGAAGATCGAAGCGCTGAGTGCTGGATTTGAAGCCATCAGTTATTACACAGAGGTTTCAATTCGTATGCACTTTGCGTATGGTTATATCAAATACCCTTTGATTACAGAATTAACGCCAACTGAAAAAAGTTTGATTGAATATTGTATCGCATCAGCCATAGACACTAAGCTTAAACTTTACGATAGCAGTTATGGTTACTATCTGCAATCATTTAAAATTATTCCGAAAGGAGTTCAAAAAAAGAATCCAGCGCCAATGGAATTCAAAATTGACACAGAAAATTGATTGATTAAATTTTACTCCACAATCTGACCATCGCGCATTACCAATTTGCGGTCGGCCATATTGGCGAATTCCTCGTTGTGCGTCACAATTACGAAAGAGATTCCGAAATCGTCGCGAAGTTTGAGGAACAGTTGGTGTAGTTCGTTGGCATTGCGACTGTCGAGGTTACCGCTAGGCTCATCAGCAAACACCACTTTAGGATCGTTCATCAGGGCACGAGCCACGGCGCATCGCTGTTGTTCGCCGCCTGAAAGTTCGTTAGGTTTGTGGGTAAGACGGTGACTTAAACCCAGGTATTCTAGCAATTGTTTGGCTTTTGCTTCCGCTTCTGCTTTAGATTTACCGGCGATAAAAGCAGGCATGCAGACATTTTCAAGACAGTTAAATTCGGGTAAAAGTTGGTGGAATTGAAAAATAAACCCAATGTTCTTATTTCTAAAATCGGCCAAAGCAGACGATTTCAATTGCGAAACGGCGACCCCGTCGTAGAGGATTTCGCCCTTTCCTGCCGAGTCGAGCGTCCCCAGAATCTGAAGTAAAGTGGTTTTTCCTGCCCCAGAATCGCCCACAATAGAGACTATTTCCTTATCTGCAACGGTGACATTGATGCCTTTAAGCACCTGAAGTTCGCCGTAATACTTAACAATATCCTTAGCCTGAATCATGGATTGCGAAATTGCCTTATATTTTATTCATATCAAAACAATATTTTTTGTAATTTCGCCCACGTTTTTTCAAAGTAATAAATTATCATTAAATGAATATTCACGAATATCAAGCAAAACAGATCCTTAAATCCTATGGTGTAGCCATTCAGGAAGGTATTGTTGCAGACACTCCTGAAGGAGCGGTGCAAGCAGCCAAAGACATCCAGGCCCAAACAGGCAGCTCATGGGTGGTCGTTAAAGCTCAGATCCACGCCGGCGGCAGAGGAAAAGGCAAAATCGAAGGCAGCGAACAAAGAGGTGTGGCTGTAGCCAAGTCACTTGACGATGTTAACACCATTGCCAAAAACATGCTTGGCAATACCCTGGTAACCATCCAGACTGGTGCTAAAGGTAAAAAAGTGAATAAGATTCTTGTTGCTCAGGACGTTTTCTATCCTGGTGCCAGCGAGCCTAAAGAATATTACATGAGTGTGTTGCTCGACCGCGCTAAAGGTCAGAACGTGATCATCTACACTACCGAAGGTGGTATGGATATCGAAGAAGTAGCAGAGCATACACCAGAAAAACTTCACAGAGAATGGGTAGATCCTAAAATCGGTTTCCAAGCTTTCCAGGCAAGAAAAATCGCTTTCAACTTAGGTCTTACCGGTCAGGCTCAAAAAGAAATGGAAAAATTCGTAACCGCTTTATATAGAGCTTACGAAGAAACTGATAGCGCGATGTTCGAAATCAACCCAGTATTAAAAACCTCTGATGACAAAATCATCGCTGTAGATGCTAAGGTAGATTTAGACGAGAACGCTTTATACCGTCACAAAGACTACGAAGCTTTAAGAGACGAAAGCGAAGAAGATCCTACTGAAGTAGAAGCAAAAAAATTCAACCTCAACTACGTGAAACTTGATGGTAACGTTGGTTGTATGGTAAACGGTGCCGGCTTAGCTATGGCTACCATGGATATTATCAAATTAAGCGGTGGCGAACCTGCAAACTTCCTTGACGTGGGTGGTACTGCTAACGCTGAGACAGTTGAAGCTGGTTTCAAAATCATCTTATCTGACCCTAACGTAAAAGCCATCCTGATTAACATCTTTGGCGGTATCGTAAGATGCGACAGAGTTGCTCAGGGTGTTGTAGATGCTTACAAGAAAATGGGCAATATCCACGTGCCAATTATTGTAAGATTACAAGGAACCAACGCTGAAGAAGCGAAAAAACTCATAGACGAAAGCGGACTTGAAGTAAAATCAGCCATTCTTTTGAAAGAAGCAGCTGAGTTAGTTAAGTCAGTTTTAGCTTAATACATTTTTTTTAAATAAATATTGAGGGATTATTCCCTCAATATTGTAATTTTCGCCCTGAAACAACAACAAATATTTATGGGTATTATTACAGAATTCAAAGAGTTTATTAACAAAGGCAATGTCATCGACTTAGCCGTAGCCGTTATTTTAGGCGGTGCATTCCAATCAATCGTTACCTCATTAGTTGACGACATCATTATGCCAATTATTGCAATGATGGGCGACTTTGACAAGATTGAAGACTTAAAAGCCGGACCATTTACCTATGGTAAATTTGTAGCCGCTACCATTAAGTTCTTATTAGTTGCCTTCGTTTTATTCATGATTGTTAAAACTATGAACAAAGCGAAAGAAAAAGCCAAGATTTAAACTCTTTAAAAACCACTTTCAAATGCCAGGACCACAGTCCTGGCATTTTTTTAATTTCAAATTCATCATGAAACACTTACTACTATCAGCATTACTACTGGGAGGCACTGGTTTGTTTGCCCAAAATCCATCCGACGAAGACGTCAAGAAAAAAGCAGCCGAAGGCAACGTTATTAAAGACATCAAAGATACTGGCTGGGTGCGCGGCGGCTTTTTTAGCACCAACATCTCTAACACTTCATTCTCATACTGGGCACAAGGGGGCACCAATAACACCTCTTTTATTGCCACTGCAAGTTTGTTTGCTATTCACCGCAATTCTAAAGGCAATCAGATCTGGGAAAACTATCTCGACCTGGCCTATGGATTAATGCGCAATGGAACGGCAAAAATCGACGACCCTTCTAATCCGGGCAGCCGTATTACCAATCCATTTATAAAAAACGAAGACAAGTTGGTATTCCTCTCAAAATTCGGCAAGAAAATCAATGACAATCTAAATTACTCTGTCCTTTTCAGTTTAAATACCCAGATGTTTCCGGGTTATGACGCCACTGATGTTTTGAGAAAAAACAATCACGTATCTAACTTTATGGCTCAGGGATTTGGGTATCTATCCGTTGGTATCGATTATAAGCCAAAGAAATATTTGTCTTTATACATCTCTCCTATTACGGCCAAATATACTGTGGTAAGAGAACAACGCTTGGCGGATATGGGACTCTACGGAATGACACCTGCGACCTACGACACCACTGGTGCTTATTTGGGCAATCCGGCTAAAAAACTTACTGATGGTCAGACTTTCAGACAAGAGTTAGGTTGGTATGTCAACTTAACCTTCAACAAAGAAATTGCAAAGAACATCAGCTTGCAGTCGCGTCTCGAATTTTTCCAGAACTACCAAACGCTACAACCAAACAGAATTGACGTCAACTGGCAAAACACCCTCAACATGAAAGTCAATAAATACATCACGGTAGCGCTCATCAATCAGATGATATGGGACTACGATGTTGACACGGTTGGCGACGAAGAAGGCACCCAGAGAAATATTCAATTAAAAAACTTTTTTGGTGTCGGATTTTCAGCGAAATTTGGAGATAAGTTATAACAATGCCAGTATTAGAATTGTATCCTGACAATCCCAACGATCGTTACCTCGAACAGATGGCGGCTGAGCTGCGTTCGGGCGAGGTGATCATTTGTCCGACCGATACAATTTATGCCTTTGTTTGTATGCTATCCAACAAAAGCGGGATAGAGAAAATCTGCAAACTGGTGGGTAAAAAGCCCGAGAAGGCCAATTTATCCATTATATGTTCCGACTTAAAGCACATCAGCGATTTCACTTTACAGTTTGACAAGACGATTTACAAACTGATGAACAGAAATTTACCTGGCCCTTTTACGTTTATCCTGAAAGCCAATGCCAAGGTACCGAAATTGTTTTTAAACAACCGTAAAACCATTGGTATCAGGGTGCCGAATCACAAGATTCCGCTGCGACTGGTGGAATTGTGCGGCGAGCCATTGGTGAGTGCTTCGGTGCACTCGCCCGGTCAGACAGATGTGATGTTAAGTGACATCATTGAAATAGAAAACCACTACAGACATTCGGTGAACTGGTATATCGACAGTGGCGCCGGAGGTATGCAAGGTTCAGCCATTATAGATTGCAGCAGCGACACCCCTGAATTAGTGAGAGAGGGACCACTGCCTGTGATTTGACAAAATAGTCATTATCAATTAAAAAGCCCTTTGAGATTACACTATTACTCAAGGGGCTTTCTTTTTGCAAAAAAACAAGATATTTAAAAAATTTTGCTTAAACTTGCATTTGAATTAGCAACGTAAAAGTGCGCTAAGAAAAGCAAGAAACCAATGGCCTCTAACGACATCTCAATAAAAGTGAATATCGGTGACAGGGTGTATCCACTGAGAATACAGGCCACAGAAGAAGAATATGTCAGAAAAGCTGCAAAGCTATTGAATGAAAAAATGGGTTTTTTCAACAGTAATTTTTCTGTAAAAGACAAGATTGACGGCCTGGCTATGGCTGCCCTTGAATTTGCAGTAGATGCCTTGAACAAATCGAATGAAAACATACAATATCAGCATCAGGTGCCAGACTTCAGTCAAATAGAGACGGAGCTGAACGACATCGAACAGATTCTTCAACAATAACAACGCTTTTCAAGTAGCCTTTCGACTAATTCAATATTTAAATAACTATTGAAATGGAAGTAATTTTTATCGCAATCGGACTGCTAGTGGGACTTGCCGTCGGCTATTTTGCCGGAATGCCGCTAGTAAGAAAGCAACAGCAAGCACAAGCCAATCTACTACTGGAAGAAGCCAAAAGCAAGGCAGAAGCCATCAAACAAAGTAAAATGCTGGAATCTAAAGAGAAATTCCTGGCATTAAAATCAGAACACGAAAAAGACGTTCAAAGAAGAAACTCTGAAGTTCAGGTAGCTGAAAACAGAATCAAACAGAAAGAACAATCTCTTGACGACCGCATCAGAACTTACAAAACCAAAGAAGATGAACTTGAAAAAGTAAAATCTCAACTGGCAGCTCAGCAAAATGCGTTAAGCAAAAAAGAAAATGAGGTTGAGCAATCTCGTCAGCAACAGATCAAAATGCTTGAAAAAGTGGCCAACCTTTCTGTTGAGGAAGCAAAAACCCAAATGCTTGAAGCAGTTAAAGCAGACGCTCACACAGATGCTATTGCTCAAAGCAAAATCATTGTTGAAGAAGCTAAACTTAACGCAACTAAAGACGCTAAGCGTATTGTTCTTCAAACCATTCAAAGAACCGCTGCTGAAACAGCTATCGAAAATACAGTAACGGTCTTCAACCTCGAAAACGACGACATCAAAGGTCGTATTATCGGTAGAGAAGGTCGTAACATCAGAGCCCTGGAAGCTGCTACAGGTATTGAAATCATCGTTGATGACACCCCTGAAGCGATTGTCTTATCAGGTTTCGATCCTGTGCGCAGAGAAATTGCCCGTTTGTCTTTACACAGATTGGTAGCAGATGGTAGAATTCACCCTGCCCGTATCGAAGAGATCGTTGAAAAAACGAAAAAAGACATCGAACAGGAAATCATCGAAATCGGTCAGCGTACTGTAGTCGACTTAGGTATCACAGGCCTTCATCCTGAGTTAATCAGAATTGTTGGTAGAATGAGATACCGTTCTTCTTACGGTCAGAACCTCCTTAAACACAGTAGAGAAGTTGCTAACCTTTGTGCCACTATGGCGACCGAACTTGGCTTAAATGCTAAACTCGCTAAACGCGCAGGTTTGTTACACGATATTGGAAAAGTACCTGAAGATGATGCTGAAACACCGCACGCATTATTGGGTATGAAGTGGGCCGAAAAATATGGCGAACATCCAGAAGTGGTAAACGCTATCGGTGCTCACCACGACGAGATTGAAATGACCAGTATGCTCTCTCCTATCGTTCAGGCTTGTGATGCGATCAGCGGATCAAGACCAGGTGCAAGAAGAGAAGACACTGAAAATTATATCAAACGTCTTAAAGACCTCGAAGCATTGGCAATGGGCTTTAAAGGTGTCGACAAAGCATTCGCTATTCAGGCCGGTCGCGAACTCCGCGTGATGGTTGACAGCGAAAAAGCTACCGATGCTGAAGCAGATAACCTGAGCTTCGAAATCTCTCAGAAAATCATGAAAGAAATGATTTATCCGGGTCAGATTAAAATTACAGTAATCAGAGAAAAAAGAGCAGTGAACTTCGCTAAATAGCGAAGTTCTTTTTTTATCATGGCCAATCATCTCGGACATAGTTTAGTTATTACGTCGTTTGGTGAATCTCACGGACCGGCCATTGGTATTGTTATAGACGGCTTCCCTTCTGACTTTAGGGTCGATTTCGACCACATTCAATCAGAACTTAATAGAAGACGTCCGGGTCAGTCTGCCATCACTACCGACCGAAACGAAAGCGATACATTCGATATCGTTTCGGGCGTTTTTGAAGGTAAAACTACTGGCGCCCCTATCGCCATTCTAATCCAAAACATCTCGCATCAATCAAAAGACTACGAGGCTCTAAAATCGGTCTACCGCCCCGGTCACGCCGACCAGGTATATGACCTCAAATACGGTCACCGCGACCATCTTGGTGGCGGTCGCAGTAGCGCCCGCATCACCGCAGGCTGGGTAGCTGCAGGCGCTTTGGCCAAGCAATGGATTCTTCAAAAACAAAACATTTCGATTCAGTCAGTTGTTTCATCAGTACACCAAATCAATGTGCCGGATGTGTTTGCTATTGATTGGTCGAATGCCGAAAACAATCTTGTGAGATGCCCAGATGAACATATCGCCAATCAAATGCTGCAACTAATAGCAGAGATGAAAACGACTGGTGACAGTGTTGGCGGAAGCATCAGCACACGCATTAAAAACTGTCCGGCTGGTATCGGTGAACCTGTTTTTGATAAACTAAATGCAGAACTGGCAAAAGCCATGTTCAGTATTAACGCTGTAAAAGGCATAGAATTCGGTTCAGGTTTCAAAGGCACCGCATTAAAAGGCAGTGAGTTTAACAGGAGCGCCGACAAAGACAACAACCACGAAGGTGGCATCAATGGCGGCATCAGCACTGGCCAGGCTATTGAATTTACTACCGCCTTCAAACCAGTGTCCAGCATAAAGATGACACAAAAGGCTTATAACACTAGCGGAGACATCGTTGATTTGAGTATCGAAGGCAGACACGACCCATGTGTTTTGCCAAGAGCCGTTCCGATAGTAGAAGCAATGACAGCATTGGTAATAGCAGATCATCTTGTGCTTAACTTAAAGTACAAAATATGACCGAATTATGACAGAAGTTTTACCGAAAATGCAGTCTAAATAAAAGAATAACAAAATACAGAGCATACAAAATGAAGCAATTAATTTACATCAGTGTTTTATCCCTATTTACGAACAGTGTTTATGGACAGTGTTTAACCGACCACTATCACAAAGAAGCGAAGAAAGCTAATCCTTCAATCGAGGCGGCCGAGAATGCTTTTTACGACAATGTTGAACAAGTGAGCGCGTCTAAAAGAGCGACTAAATATGTCATTCCTGTCGTGTTTCATGTGATACATACTAACGGGCCAGAAAACATCTCTCTGGCTCAGATAGAAAATCAGATTCAGATTTTAAATCAGGATTTTAGTTTAAACAACCCTAACAAAACTGGTATCCGCTCACAGTTTGTCGGTATCGCTGCAGATGTTCAGATAGAATTCAGATTAGCTAAAATCGACCCAAACGGCAATTGCACCAACGGCGTAAACCGTGTTTACAGTCCGCTTCACGTTGATGCGCGCGACAATGTTAAATCAATAACGGGCGCCAGATGGGACAATAGAAAATATTTGAATATATGGACGGTGAGTTCAATTAAAGATCAGAGTGGTTCAGGTGGAACAACTTTAGGCTATGCCTATTTACCTTCTTCTGTTGCTGCAGGATTATCTAACATGGATGGCATCGTGATGAGATCAGATTATGTCGGTACTATCGGCACTGGATCAGTATCTGGTGCAGGCAGAACATTAACCCACGAAGTTGGTCACTACCTCGGTTTACTTCACCCTTTCGAAGATGCTTGTAACGGAACAGGCTCAAGCAAAGGCGACAGATGTGCAGACACCCCGCCAGTTGCAGGAACCTTCACCAATGCGAATTGCCCAAGTGCAGGCAACTCATGTTCAACCGATGTTCCAAACTTAATTGACCAATGGGAAAATTATATGGATTACTCACAAGGTACCTGTCAGGCCATGTTCTCTGCCAATCAGAAAAGCATCATGCACAGCACCCTAACCAATTATTCATTTAGAATTTCATTAGTATCTAATAACAACCTGATCGGAACCGGTGTAGAAAACGGTAATACTGCTCCAGTAGCCTTCTTCGCCAGCAGTTCAAGAGTTGTGTGCACTGGTCAGCCAGTATCATTCTACGATATTTCTTGCAAAGCTCAGGTAACCTCAAAGCAATGGACATTTGCAGGCGCTAATATTACAAGCACTAACAAAGACACCCCTGTAATTACTTATAGCACACCAGGAAAATATAGAGTTACATTAATGGTAAGTAATGGCGTTGGTTCTAACACATTAGCAGTTGATGAGTATATCACTGTAAAACCAAGAGTGGCAATCGACAAACCAAGTGTAACTCAAGATTTCGAGAGTAGTTTATGGAATGTCGGAACAGGCTGGAGCGTTTTAGATGCAGGTACAAATAAATTTACCCGTGATTCATCAACAGCATACAGAAACAATTCTTGTTTAGTTGCGCCAATTTCAACTGCTGTTCCACTTGGTCAGAGATTTCAATTGGTAACTCCTCCTATTGATTTAAGAAGTTTAGCTGGCAAAAACCCTAAATTATCGTTCATGGTAGCCTATTTACGCCAAAGTACTACCTCTATAGAGGAATTAAGAATTTATCACTCCAGAGGCTGCGAAAATAACTGGACACAATTCAACTATAGAAATGCGTCATTTATGTCATATGCTGCCACTACCTATCAAACCGGATTCAAACCTAGCAGTAAATCGCAGTGGAAACAGTTGAGTTTTGCTTTGAACAGTTTTGAAAACGACAGTAACGTTTCATTTATGATAGAAATTACCGGCAATCAGGGTAACCCTGTATACATTGATGCTGTAGCGATTGGCCAGTATAACACGGATGTAACAGAGGTAGAAAAATCTATCAATTTAAATGTTTATCCAAATCCGGCGGAAGACAGAATTACGATTCAATACGAGAATGATTTTGGCAGCACAGAGGTATGGATGGAGAATATGGAAGGCAAAAAAGTCGCTACAATTTTAAATTCAAGCGAGCAAACCGGTCATATTGAATTGAACTGGACAAAAGAAAACGCCATTTCAACAGGCATTTATCTATTAAAAATAAAATCAAATGACCAAGTTATCAATAAAAAGGTAATATTTGCAAATTGATTTTATCACCTAATGACGAAAAACTTAGTAATTGTTGAGTCCCCTGCGAAAGCTAAGACCATAGAGAAGTTTCTTGGAAAAGACTACACTGTACGGTCGAGCTTCGGACATATACGCGACCTTGACAAAGGTGACAATGCAATTGATATACAGAATGGGTTTAAACCCAACTATATAGTCTCTCCCGACAAAACAAAGGTTGTTGCAGAGTTAAAGAAACTGGCCAAAGAAAGTGAAACTGTCTGGTTAGCATCGGATGAGGACCGCGAAGGAGAAGCCATTTCATGGCATCTGTTTGAGGTACTCGGACTCAAAGAAGATAATACCAAGCGTATTGTATTTCACGAGATCACGAAGCCGGCTATTGAAAATGCGATCAAGAATCCAAGAAAGATTGACAAGGCCTTAGTAGATGCTCAGCAAGCCCGTCGTATCCTCGACAGACTGGTGGGTTTTGAACTTTCACCGATACTTTGGAAAAAAGTTAAACCTTCTTTATCTGCTGGTAGAGTTCAATCAGTTGCCGTAAGGTTAATTGTAGAACGCGAAAGAGAAGTTAATAATTTCAACAGCGACAGCGATTACAAAATCGTTGCCGAGTTTAATAAGAGAGATCATTCAAAATCTATCAAAGCCGAATTACCTCAGAGATTTAAATCTGAAAAAGAGGCGATTGATTTCCTGACTGCTGCACAGGACAGCAGTTTTAAAATTGAAAACATTGAAGTAAAGCCAGCTCAAAGAAAAGCGGCTGCACCATTCACAACAAGTACTCTGCAACAGGAAGCCTCCAGAAAACTGGGTTATCCTGTAGCAAAAACGATGTTGCTGGCTCAGAAACTTTATGAAGCTGGACATATAACGTATATGAGAACTGACTCTGTTAACTTATCAGAGACAGCTATCAAAGGTGCTGCTAGTGAAATTATCAGATCCTATGGCAAAGAATACAGCATGCCCAGGAACTATACCACTAAAAACAGCAGTGCTCAGGAAGCACACGAAGCGATTCGTCCGACCTACTTCGAAAACCATACAGCCGGTGCAGACGCACAGGAAGTAAAACTATACGAACTAATCTGGAAGCGCTCTATTGCTTCTCAGATGGCGAATGCAGAGCTTGAAAGAACAGTGGTAGACATCAGCGTAAGCAAAGCCAATAAATCTTTAAGAGCCGAAGGTGAGATCATTAAATTTGATGGTTTCCTGAAAGTATATCTGGAAGGTAAAGACGAAGAAGAAGATGAGGAAAACTCAGACATCCTTCCTCCATTAAGTGTTGGCGAAATGCTTGATTTAGTTCAGATGACCTCTGAGCAAAAGTTCAGCAGAGCTGCTCCAAGATATACTGAAGCAAGTTTGGTAAAGAAGCTGGAGGAACTGGGAATTGGCCGACCTTCTACTTATGCGCCAACTATTTCAACCATTCAGAAACGTGGTTATGTTATTAAAGACAATCGCGAAGGCAGCACCAGACAATATCAAACTGCTGTTTTAAAAGGTGGAAAAATTAGCGTTAAAACCGCTACTGAAAGAGTGGGTGTTGAAAAGAACAAACTCTTCCCTACTGATATCGGAACTCTGGTAACAGATTTCTTAAGCGAGCATTTCAAACAGATCATGGACTACGGCTTTACGGCGATGGTAGAAAAAGAATTTGACGAAATCGCTCAGGGTATGATTGGCTGGACCAAAATGATTACCAGTTTTTATACCCCATTCCATAAAGATGTAGATACTACTTTGGCGACAGCTGAGAGAGTAAAAGGTGAAAGAGTGATTGGAACAGATCCGGAAACTGGCAAACCTGTCACTGGCAGAATTGGCAGATACGGCCCCCTGGTTCAGATTGGTGAAGCAGAAGATGAAGACAAGAAATTTGCCAGCTTAAGAAGCGGACAGACTTTAGAAACCATCACCCTTGAACAGGCGCTTGAATTATTCAAATTACCGCGCGTAATCGGAGAATACAAAAATGAAAAAGTAAGCGCTGCGATTGGTCGTTTCGGACCATATATCAAATTTGGTAGCTTATTCGCCTCTATCCCTAAAGACAGAGATATATTTGAAATTACTATCACGGATGCCGCCGAAATTATTGAAGCTAAAATTAAAGCAGAGATAGAGAAGCTCATCAAAACTTTCCCTGAGGATAAAGATTTGGAAATTCTAAAAGGCAGATGGGGACCCTATATTGCTTACAAGAAGAACAACTTTAAGATTCCTAAAGACACCGTAGCAGATCAACTTACCTATGCTCAGGCAATGGAGTTGATAGATAAGCAAGGCGGGGTTAAAGAAAAGAAAGGCGGCAAAGCTGAAGCACCAAAAGCTAAAGCCAAAGCAAAAGCGAAAGCAAAGGCTAAAAAATAAAGAATTCTGAACCTTCATGCTTGAATTACAAAAAATAAAAGCATTGATATCATTACTGGACGATCCTGATCCTCAGATTTGGGAGACTGCCATGAATGAACTATCAAATGCGCCGTATCAATTAAGTGATACGTTAAATCAATTACTTTCGGAGGGACTGGAATCTGTTGAGCAACAAGAGCGCCTTGAGGCTTGCATTGAAGAGATTCGTTTTCAACACATAGGGCAGCAGATTGTCGACTGGAAAAACAAAGGCGGACAGAATTTACTGGAGGCCATAGCATTGATCTGTCAGTTAAAATATCCTGCTGTCACAGAAACAGATTTGCAAGAGCGCCTGGAAGCATTGCGTTTAGATGCCTGGTTAGAATTCCATTATGATTTAACCTCATTTGAGAAGGTCAAAATCCTGAACTATATTTTGTTTCAGTTACACGGCTTCAGAGGCGATGAAGACAATTTCCTGCACCATGACAACAGCTTCATCAACAAAGTTCTGGACAACAAAAAAGGCAACCCAATTTCTTTATCTATCATATACATACTGGTAGCACAGCGATTAAACGTGCCGGTATACGGTATTAATTTGCCGCGACATTTTATCATGGCCTATGTAGAAGATGAAGAAACGGATACTATTGAAAACTTCAACGATAAGCAAGAGATCAGCGAAGATGCCAGTGGCGAAATAAAATTTTACATTAATGCTTACAATGGCGGCGGCGTATTTAATCACTCGCAGTTGCGTGGAATCATAAAAGAGATGTCCTTAGAGGAGAAACCTGAATACATGACACCATGCAGCAATTCAGACATAGTTTTGAGGGTATTGATGAATTTGTATAACAGTTATTTGTCTCAGGAGAAATCGGAGGCGGAGAGATTTAATAAAATAATAAAAAAATTTTCGGTGTAAAAACCAACCTTCCAGGTTGTCAACCTGGAAGGTTGGTTTTTTTCGCAAACGGCTTCTCCCCCGTCATTCCACGATTTCTTTCAAAAAAAATAAAACGCTTAGTAAAAACCCTGAATTTTTCGGGACTTAAAGCACCAATCCCGGAGGAACAAATTTGGTATAGTCGCCATCATTTGCGATGATATCGCGCACAATGGTACTGCTGATATTTGAGTAAGATGGACTGGACAAAAGAAACACTGTTTCAATAGAACCATCCAGCTCTTTGTTGGCAAAAGCGATGCTTTGCTCGTATTCGAAATCGAGTCCAGAACGCAGACCGCGCAAAATAAAACCAGCGCCGATAGATTTACAGAAAGTCACCGTTAAACCAGTATAAGGCACCACCGACACGGCAGGGTAGTTTTTAAAGACATCCTGTATCATTTTAATGCGCTGCTCTACTGAATACAAAGTCTTTTTAGCCGAATTACTTCCAACACCGATAACAATGCGGTCAAATAGAGTAAGTCCTTTAAGAACTATCTCAAAATGTCCTTTAGTAATCGGATCAAATGACCCTGGGAATAAGGCAGTTTTTTCCATAATGTGTCTAGCTGGATCTGAATCCGGTAAATGAAGTATTACCGTATTGCTTTTTCAAAAATACAGTATTGTGATTAAATACCAAGCGATCGACATGCTCGAGTATAAAAATACCCTTGTCTTTTAAGAACCAGTCTGACTGAAGAATCTTATTAACGATTTCATGAATATTAGGCAAATCGTAAGGCGGATCTGCAAAGATGATATCGCCTTTTAAGTCGGCATTAGAAACGTATTTCAATACATCAGACTTAACAATCTCCCACTCCTCTATCGCCAGTTGTTTCTTAATGGCTTTCATGTAGCTGATATTAGCTGGAAAATGGTCGACACTAACAATTGATGCAGCACCCCGAGACAGGAATTCCAAACCAATATTTCCGGTGCCAGCGAACAGATCTACGACTTTAGCTGAAGTAATATCAATATAGGTATCAAGAGTATTAAAGAGACTTTCCTTCACCAGGTCGGTGGTTGGTCGCGTGTTAGAACCATGGTATGCCGGGAATTGAAAGCCCTTAAACCGACCGTGAATTATACGCATAATGAAAGCAAGTGATTCGGCATTAACAATTCCGGCAAATGGTCTATTTCCGGATCCGGATCATCAAATGGCACAGTCATAGGTTCAACAGACAAGAAATACGGAGACAGGAACTCTAAGAGACCATATTTATGGTAACAAGCGTAATCCAGTTTCAATTGTGCATCTTCTTGTTTAACACCGGCAATTTGCATGGCGTTAATTACAAAATATAAAAACTCCGTCTGATCTGCGTACTTAAATGTATTAGCAAAACAGCATTGGTTATTGTGATAGATTATGACGCTTAATAAATCGTCGTGACCAACAGCAAAAACAGTATAACCTTTCTGATCCTGCATCCATTGGTTGATACCATAGAGGATATGGATTCCTTTGTTTTGTGTTGCGATATTAAAATCCGAATTGTGCTTAGATGGCGCATCACTAAAACTTGCGGGCACCAGTTCAAAGTCGGGGTCGGTATTTAAATAAAAGACATTATTAAACAGAGATGAATCATTCAACCACTCTTCGTTAGAAGCATCTGCGAGGGTAATAACTTTATAGGCGACCAGTTTGCGACTGAGGGTTGAGTAGAGAGACAAGACTTTAAAATCAGCGATATCAGAAACAAAGAGGTTACACAATTGCATTGAAATTCCAGAATCCAGGAATCGCTCGGCGATGATATGTTTTTTACTTCCAGTTTCCATTAGTAATTGTGTTGTATTTATCTCCTACTTTATAAACCTCGCGATTGTCATTCCCATATGGTTCACGAATTTCGAAAACGGGTTGTTCTCTGCCACTGCGATTAATAAGTCCTGCAAAAATAAGAAAAGTGTCGGTATCTAAAGGTGGAACTAACTGATACTTTTCAATATTTAATGGAATTCTTCCAAAGACTGGCATATAAGCAGGCACACCGGGTGTCTTCGACAGAGAGTCGAAAGGCATACTATCGGTTTTGATGAAATCAAAAAGTTCTTTAAAAGTACCAGCGTATTTCCCATTGACTGTATGGAATTGCACTTCCATAAGTCGCAAAGTATCTAGACGGTTTCTGATGGCTCTGTCAGAATCTTCAGACGCGCTAGATTTAAACAGATCTGGCGACATAAAATGCCATATGAGGTACATGAGTACCACAGACATAAAGAACAATAAGGACATCAACCAGGATTTACGCATACAGCGATGCAAGTATAGCAAATAATAGTGAAAGAGACTATAAAACGTATTGGGTTACAAACAAAAACCCCGCCGTTTGGCGGGGTTTTGTAAATTTAATAATAAACTTTAAAAATGATATAATTATCCTTTTTTCGCTTTCAGAGTAATACCGATTTTAACTTCGTCGTTGATTGCGCTATCACCGATTTTTTTAGCAATAGTAGCAGGTGTAGTAGCATCTACGTGACCGTATGCCATCCCCCATTTCATTCTGTCGATAACTACAGAACCAGTAGCAGTAACATTATCACCTTCAACAACCACTTTCACTGGGAAAGAGATATTGTGAACTGAATCTTTAATAGTTAAGTTACCAGATACTTTGTGAGTGTTACCAGCAGCATCGTTAGCCAATACTTCAGAAGCAGTAACTTCGAATTTACCAGTTGGGAAAGCCGCTACGTTAAAGAAGTCTGGAGACATTAAGTGACCAACTAATTTACCGTTATAAACTGAATCAGTTAAATCAACGTTTTTAATGGTGTTCATATTGATTGTGAAAGCACCAGAAACGATGTTACCATCTTTAATATTAAGGTTACCACCACTAACGTTGATAGTACCATTGTGAGCACCAACTTTCTTAGTAGCTTCCCAAGTCATTAAAGACGCTGCTGAATCTACGATGTAGTTAGTACCTGTTGAATCTTTACTTACTTCTGCTGCTGAACTTGTGTCAGTAGCGGTTTGATTGCTGCAAGATGCGAATACGCTTGCAACGGCTAACATTAAAATTACTTTCTTCATGACCACAAATTTATCGGATTTATTTGTTACAACATATATCTATTTCCTATCCAGATATAGCGTTTATTTATAAAGTCAGCATTCGTAAACGTAGCGTTACCAGAAGGGTTACCACCACTAACGTGAAGATCGCTGAATGCGGCGTGTTGATTAACAAATGCTGCACCTGTAAAGTTGAAAGAAACAGGCGTAAACACGCTGTTCATTTCATCTTCTATTTTATCCATACGTTGTTTGTCTGTGGTGTATGCCAGGCAGGTGATGGCACCGTGAGTAGCTGCTGAATTTTTAACGATAGACAAAGATTCTTCGAAACTTTTGGTTTTGACCACAAAGATGAGCGGTCCGAAACACTCTTTCATATACGTTGCAGTATCAGCTGCTGTGGTGCTGATGATAGAAGGCCCTTTGATTCTGGCGTTTTCGAATTCAGCATTCTTTACAACGATATCCATTTGGATAGCTTGAGCCTGATGTTGTTTGATGGTATCTTCCACTCTGGAGATAGTAGCATCATTTTGAATAGCACCCAGAGTTGGGGCAGCTGCTTTTGGATTTTCCATCAGCGCTCTGACAGCCTGACTGATTCCATTGAGGGCATCATCATAAGAAATAAGGCCTTCTGGAGTTGTCACACCATTCTCAGAGATATAAATATTCTGAGGAGCGGTACACATCTGACCAGAGTAGAGAGACACAGAGAAAGCAATATTTTGCGCTACAGCATTAAAGTTAGCACAAGAATCGATGATAACAGAGTTGATACCAGCTTTTTCAGTAAAACAGGTTTTACCTAAAGATTCCACGTAATCACCGAAAGCATTACCACCGGTGTAGTCGATTAGTTTCACTGAAGGGTGTTCAGCCAATGTTTTAGTGATTGGGTTATTGCTTCCATCAGAAGCAAGTTGTACAATATTTGGAGAAAGACCATTGGCGATAAATGCCTTTTGAAGTTCTTCTACGAATATGGCGATTGGATAAACCGCTTTAGGATGAGGTTTAACGATAGCAGAGTTACCGGTAATTAAATCGGCGTACAAACCTGGAACGGTATTCCATGTAGGGAAAGTAGAGCAACCGATAATTAAGCCCACACCTTTAGGGATAGACTTATAATTCTTATGCAGAACCAGGTCAAATTTGCCCATGTTCTTCACCCAATCAACTTCTGAAGGGTAGTAACCCAATTGATCCATTGCGCTCACCATTACCTCGAGGGCACGGTCGCAGGCATGCGGACCAGAAGCTTGGAAGCTCATTAAAAAACTCTGACCAGTTGTATGCATGGTAGCGTAGGCCATTTCAAAGAAACGTTCGCTAACTCTGTTTAGAGAATCGAAGAGAATATCGAAACGTTTTTGAGCGTCTATTTTTCTCCAGGCATCGAAACCCTCTTCAGCTTGGGCGATAACTTTATCGACGGCCAATTTAGGGTAGTGTATACCCAGACCAGTTTGCAGGTAAGGAGAAACCTCTTCACCGTAGAATTCGGCATCTGGCGAGCCTGGCAGTTCGTAGTTAGAATTAAGTCTTTTTTGAAAAACTTCAAGACCTTTAGCCATAAGAGATTCGTCGTAGGCTTTAGGGTTTTCGTTGTAGTGGGCAAAGAATTTTCTTTCCCTGTTAGCTTTAATTAGATCGGCGATTTGCATAGTGCAAAAATGCAGAATTTTGGCTGAAATAAATAGGAGCTTGGCGCTTTAAAATTATTTTAATTTGAAACAAGCTGTTAGGATGGATGCGTAAAAAAATTGGGGCATAAAAAAAACCTGTACTTTTCAGTACAGGTTTTGTAATAAGTTTGGCAACGACATACTTTCCCAGTTTTAACACAAGTATCATCTGCGCTACGGGGCTTAACTTCTCTGTTCGGAATGGGAAGAGGTGAACACCCGTGCTATAGTTGCCATAAAGAACTTTATGTAAATTGACAAAAATTGAAAGTAAGAGAAAAAAGAAATGGTAAGTTTACGGGTAATTAGTACTACTCGACACACATATTACTATGCTTACATCTGTAGCCTATCAACGTAGTAATCTCCTACGACCCTTATAAAGAAATCTCATCTTGAGGCAAGTTTCGCGCTTAGATGCTTTCAGCGCTTATCTTATCCAAACTTAGCTACTCTGCAGTGCCACTGGCGTGACAACAGATTCACCAGAGGTCTGTCCAACTCGGTCCTCTCGTACTAAAGTCAGATCCTCTCAAATTTCTAACGCCCACAACAGATAGGGACCGAACTGTCTCACGACGTTCTGAACCCAGCTCACGTACCACTTTAATGGGCGAACAGCCCAACCCTTGGGACCTTCTCCAGCCCCAGGATGTGATGAGCCGACA
>JAIXYV010000102.1 GCA_027490055.1 Bacteroidota bacterium
GTTAATACAATCGTGGGCGATGCTTTCGAGCAATTGTTTGTCTGACACCATACAAGTACGGAGAATATTGGCCAAGGCGGAATAGTCGAGATACTCACCCTGACTTAATTGATTGGGGTTATACGATACATTTGCAGACACCAGAAAAAAGTTCTGAGACAAAGACTCCGACTGATATAAACCCTTATTGAGGAACAGTTTTAAATCCTCCACATAAATCGTCCCTTTAATTATTTGTTCCATTTGAGTATTTTTTAGGGTGCAATCAAACTAAAATATTTATTTTTGCAAAAAAATTTAATAGACATGTCGAGCATAAATTACGAAGCTTTAAAAGAACACAACCAAGGAAAGGACAGATACACTCAACCTGACTTCTACCAAATCGATGATCTTTTAACTGAAGAACATATCTTAATCAGGAATTCTGTACGCGATTGGGTGAAGAGAGAATTATCTCCAATTATCGAAGAGTGTGCTCAGAAAGCTGAGTTTCCACATCACATCATCAAAGGTCTGGGCGAAATCGGTGCATTTGCGCCGCAGTTACCAGCTAAATACGGTTGTGGTGGCATGGATTATATCACATATGGTTTAATCATGCAGGAACTTGAGAGATGTGATAGTGGCATTCGCTCTACCGCCTCTGTACAAGGTTCATTAGTAATGTATCCGATTTACATGTTCGGTTCAGAAGAACAGAAAATGAAATACCTTCCGAAACTGGCTAAAGGCGAATTAATGGGCTGTTTTGGATTAACTGAACCAGACCATGGTTCAAATCCAGGTGGCATGACAACCAATATCAAAGATATGGGCGATCATTATCTTTTAAACGGTGCTAAAATGTGGATCAGTAATGCGCCATTTGCAGACATCGCAGTGGTATGGGCTAAGAATGAAGAAGGAAAAGTAAGAGGTATCATTGTAGAAAGAGGTTACGAAGGCTTTACCACACCTGAAACTCATGGTAAATGGAGTTTAAGAGCCAGTGCAACTGGTGAGCTGGTATTTGACAACGTAAAGGTACCAAAAGAAAACTTATTGCCTAATGTAGAAGGATTAAAAGGTCCGCTTACCTGCCTTAACTCTGCCAGATATGGTATCAGCTGGGGTGCAGTAGGTGCTGCTATGGATTGCTACGATTCGGCTGTTAGATATTCTAAACAAAGAATACAGTTCGGCAAACCTATCGCAGGTTTTCAGTTACAACAAAAGAAATTGGCAGAGATGTTAACCGAGATTACCAAAGCACAGTTAGTATGCTGGAGACTTGGCAATTTAATGGATAGCGGTAAAGCGACACCTGCTCAAATCAGTTTAGCAAAACGCAACAACGTAGAGATCGCCATTGATATTGCCAGAGAAGCCAGACAAATTCACGGCGCTATGGGTATCACAGGCGAATATTCTATCATGAGACATAGCATGAACCTCGAAAGTGTTATCACTTACGAAGGCACACACGATGTACACCTGTTAATTCTTGGTATGGAAATTACCGGCGAAAACGCATTTGTTTAAGCGCTTTCTATATATCGTCGTACTAACACTCTCGGTTGGTGAACTACAAGCAGGCAAACTGTATACAGAAATTCCAGCTTTAATTCACCTGTCGAAAAGTGAGCAAGAAGATACTAATGGATTTAATCTGGTAGAATATCTGCCAACATTGATTTACAAAAAAATCAACGAAGGCAAAATCACTTTATGGGATTCTCCTAAAAAGCAGGTTGCCATTTTACCAGAGGCGCTTAAGAACATCGAAAGCAGCAATAATGTTTCGTTTGCACGCACACAGAATTTGTTTCTAAATGAATTGTGGACCAGCAGCAGACGAAAGACAGAGTTTGTCATCATCGGTCTCTCCTTTTTATCAGAATCACCCAAGGGCAAAATATCTTTCGGGTATATTGATTTGCAGGAGGCCCTTCCCTTTCTAAGCACAGAATTTATTCCATGCAACGTGAACGGTCCCGCTCAACTTACCTACATGAATGCCCTTTACAGCAGACGATATAATTTCAATTTACTGCAGTTTGGTGTCAGAGATTTCACGGTCAATCCCGCTTCATCTTTCAGCATAAAGAAAGACGCTTTTTATTCTAAGAAAAAGGTACAGGGCATTTACAAGTTCCCGAATACCAAAATGGTGACCTATGTGATAGAGAAAAATGTCACAGAGATTAATGATCCAGGCACTGACTGTTTGAAGAGCATCGAGAAATATTTAAACGACAACAAAGAAGTACTGTTCAATATTGGCGGCGATAAATATTTCGATTATCAAAAACGTTTATTTGATGTCACCATTACCCGCATAGAAGTGACAGAGATATGGGAAAAGAAGGGCAATGTCATCAGTTACAAACCTTATCAAATCAGAATATTTGCCAACAACAAACCTTTAAACATAATCTCGTTTGAAGATTTAGCCAAATGGCAATTGCTTATCAATTTTAAAACACTTGAGGATGTATTGATTGAAAAAACTTTTCAATACAGCATCTATAAAATCAACCGCGATCTAATTGCTTATACTGAGGCAGCTTTATACCTAAAGGCCCTTAGGGATTACAAATGGACGCAGGTTTCTAATTACGTAAAATATTCAAAAGACTAAATGTATACTATTAAATTTGGAACAGACGGATGGCGTGAAATCATCGCCGACAACTACACAGTTGAAAACGTTAAAAGAGTTTCACACGCTACCGCAGAATGGTTAAAAAACACTAGCACCAATCACACTTGCACAGTAGGTTACGACTGCCGATTTGGCGGTAAAATGTTTGCTGAAAACACTGCCAGAGTTTTGGCATCACATGGTATTAAAGTGTATCTGTCAGAAGGATTCTGCAGCACACCAATGATATCATTAGCGAATACAAAACTTGGCACATATGCCGGTATCATTATTACGGCTTCTCACAATCCTCCGAGTTACAACGGCTATAAAATCAAGGCCCATTATGGCGGACCAGCGATTCCAGCTGAGATAGAAAAAGTAGAGGCTTTAATACAATATTCAGAACTACCAGAAACTGCCAGTCTT
Source organism: Bacteroidota bacterium (assembly GCA_027490055.1). Taxonomy (GTDB): domain Bacteria; phylum Bacteroidota; class Bacteroidia; order NS11-12g; family UBA955; genus JABMMZ01. The sequence goes on from JAIXYV010000102.1 coordinate 3,056, forward strand.
GAATCATTTATAGAAAGTGGCCTGATTGTTTATGCCAATTTCGAAGACATTTACATGGATCATATCGCATCAAAATTTGATGTTGCTAGGTTGAAAGCCTATGCGCCTCAATTCTCTTACGATGCTATGTACGGCGCTGGTCAGAATGTCATCAGACGCTTATTGCCCGGCGCAGCCTTAATGCATTGCGATTATAACCCAGGCTTTAACGGTACTGCACCAGAGCCTATTTTGAAGAACCTGATGGAATTTTCTGAAATGATTGCCAATAGTTCAGGTATCGCATGCGGACTGGCCACTGATGGCGACGCAGATAGAATTGGATTCTTTGACAGCAAAGGTCGCTTTGTAGATTCTCACCATCTGATATTGTTGTTAATGCAGTATCTGCATCACGACAAGGGACTGAGTGGTAAAATCGTTAAGAGCTTCTCAGTTTCTTCTAAAATTGATAAGCTGGCTAAGCATTTGAATTTAGAAACCATCACCACTAAAATTGGCTTTAAATATATTTGCGAGTACATGATTACCGACGATGTATTGATTGGCGCAGAAGAAAGTGGCGGTATCGCAGTTAAGGGTCATATCCCTGAAAGAGATGGTATCTGGATGGGCTTACTGGTTTTAGAATACATGGCAAAAACTGGTAAATCAATTGAGCAATTAATTGATGACACCTATGCGATTGTTGGTGCATTTGCCGTAGAGCGTTACGATTTGCATATTGAAGAATCTCAGAAACAGGCCATCATTGCCAGCTGCAAGAACAATCAGTACAGTGCTTTTGGCGATTATAAAGTAGAACGTATAGAAGATATGGACGGCTTTAAATTCCATTTAGGCAACGAAGAATGGGTGATGATCCGTCCGAGTGGCACAGAGCCTGTTTTAAGAGTTTATGCAGAAAGTAAAGATTCGGCATCTGCTTATAAAATACTTGACGCCTGCAAAGCTGCCATCCTTTAATATGAAACTGCTGCATCTTGTTATAACGCTCAACGCGCTTGTATCGACACATGCAGTAAAAGCGAATTTTTCGACACCATTATTACAGCATTCCAAAGCTGACACCTTAAGTTATGCGCAGAAAAAAAGGCTGTGCTATGGCATAGGTTTTGGCGGTACAGCTATCGTTCATGCGGGCTTATATCAGCTGTGGTACAAAGGCTATCCATCTTCTAAATTTCATTTTTTCAACGACAACAAAGAGTGGTTACAGATTGATAAATTGGGCCACAGTTTCAGTTCTTATTACCTTGGTTTAACCGGTATTGAAGCTGCCAGGTGGGCTGGAGTGCCTGAAAACAAGCGTTGGAAATGGGCAGTATTTGGCAGCATCTTCCAGGATCCGATAGAGATTTGGGATGGCTTTTCTAAGGCTTGGGGCGCGAGTGCCGGCGACTTAATGGCCAATACCTTCGGAACAGTTTTAAGTGCTGGTCAGGAAGCCCTGTGGCATGAGCAGAAAATTAAAATGAAGTTCTCGTACTCGCCTTCTGAGTTTGCCGTGGTGCGACCAAATACGCTGGGGAGTAATTTACCGGAGCGCTTATTAAAAGACTATAATGCACAAACCTATTGGCTGACATA
>JAIXYV010000009.1 GCA_027490055.1 Bacteroidota bacterium
GGTGCTTACCGGCATCCGCCATTTCAAACACTAATGAAACCAGCGCTCGTTTTCTTACATGGTGCTCTTGGTTCTGCCTCACACTGGCAAGCCATAAAAACGCTGTTAGAAGACGATTATACAGTTTATACCCCCGATTTTCCCGGTCACGGTCAGTCTGCACTTTCTGCTCCTTACCAAATAATCAATTTAGTTGACTATCTCGACGCGTATCTGGAGGAACATCAATTGCATGAACCTTTTGTTGTGGGTTACAGTATGGGTGGTTATGTGGCGATGATGGCTTTACTCAGACAAGAAGCTAAGTTTTCTAAACTTGTATGCCTGGCAACTAAAATGCGCTGGTCGCCAGCCATTGCAGAAGAAGAAGCCTCTAAACTCAATCCTCAGATGCTTCAGGCAATACTTCCAAAGTTAGAACTCGAGCATGGTGCAAATTTTGAAAATATGCTAAGTTCTACGGCCTCTTTATTAAAGTCAATCGGCGCCCAGCCTCTGAGTGTTTCTGAGATGGATAAGCTGGTCACCCCTACTGTTTTTATAAGAGGGGAGAAAGATAAAATGGTGAGAGCTGAAGAAAATTTGGCGTTTACTGAAGCAAGCAAATATGCCGAATACATTGAGCTGCCGGCACAGGGTCATTTACTCGAAAAAATGGATGCCCTAACTGTTGCTAATTTGTTAAAGCAAGTATTTTATTAATTCTGTAATTTGCAGGTATGAACATTAAATGGTTTTTTCTTTTGCTGGTGATAGCATTTTCTGGAATTTCATTGCCTTCTTGCCAATCTGCGGCTACTGCACAAGTTGATCAGTTAGATTCTGTTGTGCCGGTCAAATCGACTGGTGTAGAGAGTCTCGACCAATTTCTGTCTGGTTTTGAAAAAGCTGTGCTAGCCCACAAAAGTTCAGAGGTCTTAAATTGTTTAGATAAGGATTACAAAAAAGAGCAATACGAAAAACAAATGAAGTTTAATACCGATTCGTTTTTGAATGCTTTCTTTAGTAACTACCAAATGGAAAAAACTTCTTACAAGATTATCTTTAAAAATATCACAAAAATGACCCGGACCGAATCGATGATGGTGTCTGGTAATTATACTGTTACCTACATGGTTTGGACGGGATCTATCTCGCAAACACTGGTGCTTACCGTGTTTACACGCCTCGATAAGGGGGAAGTTAAGCACGCCATTTATGGTCCGGTAAGCTCCTGATAAAATTTACCTTAAAAGGCTGTTGTTCATCAGTTTTTAAAGATGAAACAAGGAACTTACTGATTAAGTTGTAAATTTGTTTTAATTCATGTCAGAAAATAGTTTCAAACGGTTTCTCTCAGACGCTGGAGATATGACTGGTTTTGTACTCCGGTTTTTCAGGGAACTATTTAAACCCAAACAAGAGTGGCGAGAATTGCTCCGTCAGTGTTATTATGTCGGCTATAACTCGCTTTCTTTGGTAGGTATAACGGCTTTTATCATGGGTTTGGTACTTACTATACAATCGCGACCAACCCTGGTGGAATTCGGCGCAGAGGCCTGGTTGCCTAAAATGATTTCTGTCTCTCTGGTGCGTGAAATTGCGCCTGTTATTACCGCGCTTATTTGTGCTGGTAAGGTAGGCTCTGGCATCGGCGCTGAACTGGGTTCTATGAAAGTAACCGAACAAATTGATGCCATGGATGTCTCTGGAACCAATCCGTTTAAATATCTGGTGGTGACAAGGGTAATGGCCACGACTTTGATGTTGCCTGTTTTGGCAGTGATTGCTGATGCCATTGCTTTGTACGGTGGTTACCTGGGTGCAAACATCAAAGGGGTGGTGAGCTGGGAATTATACTGGACTCAGGTATTCGATGCTTTGTCTTATTCTGATTTACTGCCCGCCTTTATTAAAACCTATTTCTTTGGATTTGCAATCGGAATTGTAGGATGCTATAAAGGCTTTAATTCTAATAAAGGGACAGAAGGCGTGGGACGTTCTGCTAATACTGCCGTTGTTGTAGCCTCTCTGGCCGTTTTTTTAATCGACCTGATAGCAGTGCAGATTGCTGACTTACTCGGATTTACATAGAAACATATGGAAAGTGTCATATCAATACAGCATTTGTCCAAGTCTTTTGGAAACAACGAGGTGTTAAAAGACTTTAAATTGGAGGTTTTCAAAGGTGAAAATGTCGTGGTGCTCGGTAAATCAGGCTCCGGAAAATCTGTACTGATAAAATGTATAATAGGTTTAATCAGTCCCGACCAGGGAAGTATCCATGTACTGGACCAGGATGTTCTTCATCTGGACACAGACGAGATGGATCTGATGCGTGTGAAAGTGGGATTTTTATTTCAAAGCAATGCCCTCTATGATTCTATGTCTGTGCGCGAAAACCTCGAGTTCCCGCTCCGCCGCCATGGCAAAGACCTTAGTCCCGATGAAATGGACAAAGCCGTAAAAGAAGCGCTTGAGAGCGTGGGACTGGCACATACAGAATACATGATGCCTGCCGAGTTATCTGGTGGTATGAAAAAGAGAATTGCAATTGCCAGAACCCTCATTCTTAAACCTGAAATTATTTTGTATGATGAACCTACGACGGGACTGGACCCAATAACCGGTAAAGAGATTTCTGAATTGATTCTCGAGATTCAGAAAGTCTATAAAACATCCTCAGTCATCATCTCTCATGATATGCACTGTGTTAAGATCGTCGCCAACCGCATCGTTATGTTGATAGATGGTAAATGTTATGCCGACGGTACTTACGAGGAACTGGAAGCCTCTGATGACGAAAGAATAAAACAATTTTTTGATTGACTATGGAAAAAGAACCTAATAAAAATATAAAACTCGGACTCTTTGTAATCGTCGGTACGGCCTTTTTGATTATTGCCATGTACTTTATCGGCGCTAAACAAAATTTGTTTTCAAGGACCTTCCGCATCTATGTTAATTTCCATAATGTGGATGGCCTGCAGGCTGGTAATAATGTGCGCTTCGCTGGTATTGATGTGGGTACAGTGGAGGCGGTTGATATACAAAGTGATTCTTCTGTGCAGGTTTCTCTGATCATTGAAGATGAATACAAAAGCTATATTAAGAAAAATGCTTTAGCCAGTATTGGTACCGATGGCTTAATGGGTAATAAGCTGGTCAATATAAACTCATCTCACGATCCTGGTTTAAGTATAGAAGAAGGAGATGTTCTGGCTTCTGTACATCCAATTGAAACAGATGAGATGCTCAGAACTCTAAACAAAACAAACAATGATGTCTCAACTATCGCAAGAAACTTGAGAATTATCACCGAAAGAGTCAATAATTCGAATACACTGTGGAGCATATTAACCGATCCGGCAGTGGCTGAAAATGTTAAAAATGCGATTGTGAGTATTAAAATAACCGGCGAGAGAACTGCTGTTATTTCTGGTGATTTAAGTAGAATTGTCGCTTCGGTAAGAAATGGGAAAGGCACACTTGGGGCATTGATTACAGATACAGCAATCTCACATCAGATCAAACAAACCATCGTCAAAATTCAATTGGTATCAGATACGATGGCGTACATTTCCGGGGATCTTAAATACATCACTGGCAAAATCCGCAATGGGGAAGGGGCTGTCGGAACTGTTCTGATGGACACAACCTTTGCAGGTAACCTGAATAAAAGTGTGATAGATATTCGCAAAGCGACAAGTGGATTGACTGCCAGCATGGAGGCATTGAAAAATAGTTTCCTGCTCAGAAAGTACTTTAGAAAACATTCTAAAGCCGGCAAATAATCTGCGAAGCGCTTTTCGCTCTCTTGTTTTTTTATCTATCTTTGAAGCATCAATGTCTGGCAACGAAACACTGAAAAATATTATTTCCGGATTGCCGGATTTGCCGGGTGTTTACAAGTATTTCGACGAGAATAATGTGATTATTTACGTCGGTAAAGCCAAGAATCTTAAGAAAAGAGTTTCGTCTTATTTTGCTAAGAAACACGACAATAATAAAACCAATATGCTGGTTTCTAAAATCAGAGATATTCAGTTTACCATTGTCGATTCTGAATTTGATGCACTCTTGCTCGAAAATACCCTGATTAAAGAGAATCAGCCAAAGTACAATATCAATCTCAAGGACGATAAATCGTATCCGCTCATTAAAATTACACGCGAGCATTTTCCAAAAGTATTTGCCATGCGTAATGCTGTCAAAGATGGAAGCGAATACTTCGGTCCCTATGCCAATGGTAAAATGATGCATACCATTCTTGAACTTGTTCGCAAACTTTACCCAACTCGCAGCTGTAGCCTTAACCTAAATCCTGTCTCTATCGCTAAAGGTCAGTTTAAGGTATGCCTCGAATATCAGATAGGGAATTGTAAGGGGCCTTGCCAGGCTTACCAGTCTGAAGACGATTACAACCAAACCATAGACAATATCCGACATATTCTGAAAGGGAATCTTGGAGAAGTGAAAAGGCATTTAAAAGCGGGAATTGAAGAGGCTGTTGCCCGCCTGGCGTTTGAAGAGGCGCAGTCTTTCAAAGAAAAGCTGGACTCTTTAGAATCTTATCAGTCTAAATCTACCGTAGTTAATACACGAATCAGTAATGTGGACGTGTTTGGTATCGTTTCTAATGATACGTCTGGGTTCATCAATTACCTGCGTGTTGTCAACGGGATGATTATCCATTCGCAAAACCTGGAGGTTAAAAAGCGCATAGATGAATCAGATCAGGAACTTTTGTTATCAGCTATTGCACAGTTTAAAAACTCGAATCAGTGGGAGAACGTTGAGTTTATAGTGCCTTTAGAGCTAGAGCTGGAAACGGATATCGAAATCACCGTTCCTGTAGCTGGCGATAAAAAGAAGCTGCTGGATCTGAGTATGAAGAATGCTTTTTATCTGAAACAGGAGCGTCAATTGCAAGCCGAAAAACTGGATCCTGGTTTGAAAGTGGATCGCTTGCTGAGTGTGATGCAAAAGGATTTGCGATTGACTCAATTGCCAAGGCATATCGAGTGTTTCGATAATTCAAATATACAAGGTACCAATCCGGTATCTGCTTGCGTGGTGTTTAAAAATGGTAAGCCAAGTAAGAACGATTACAGGCATTTTAATGTGAAAACGGTAGAGGGACCAAACGACTTCGCCACCATGATAGAAGTAATCACCCGAAGGTACTCTCGTATGCTGGCTGAAGGCACACAATTACCAGATTTAATTGTGGTGGATGGCGGAAAAGGGCAATTGTCTTCGGCCGTTGAGGCGATGAAGTCTATTGGCATCTATGGCAAGGTGCCGGTGATTGGAATTGCTAAACGTTTAGAAGAACTGTATTATCCGAATGATCCACTGCCGCTGTATCTCGATAAAAAATCTGAAACACTTAAGGTGATTCAGCAAATGCGCGATGAGGCACACCGTTTCGGTATAACGCATCACCGCAATAGAAGAAGTAAAGGCTTTGCCATCACAACGCTAACTGAGATAGATGGGGTGGGAGATAAAACCGCCGACTTACTTCTGAAGTATTTTAAGTCGGTTAAGAAAGTTAAAGAAGCCAGTCTTGATGAACTTCAACAATTGATTGGACAGAAACAGGGTAAAATTATTCATGAGTATTTCAATGCAGATGTTCCAGAAAATGATTAATGAGCTCAGTGTTGTTAAGCAGCAAATCTATGCTTTGGCTGAACAGTCTGATGTTTTTCAGATTTGTGATTCCAATGAGGTGGCGCCTGCTTTAAATATTGGTAAATATGAACTGGTGGCTGGTCTGGGTTTATTAGAGTCTTTGCCAAATGATGCAAAGGCAATGGCCAGTTTAATTAAAAAAGGCAAATGGTATTTCGGGTATTTAGAATATCCTGAAACGCATAATTCTGAATTAAGAAAGGCACAGTTCTTTGTTCCCAGAGTGGTTGTAACTATCTTAAGAGGAGAAACCAAACTGTGCCTGCACAATAATGGTATAAGCGACAGCGAATTTGCCGAGTGGCAAGTAAAGCTGGAGACTCACTTTTCAATACCGGAACTTATTAATATTCCTGATTTTACATTTACACCGGTAACTGAAAGAACAGACTACATCAGAAAAGTTGAACAGATTAAGACTGATATTCTCTATGGCCGCTATTACGAAATGAACTATTGCATAGAGTTTAAAGCTAAACTAAATGCCAGGTCGTTTCTACCATACATGTTGCGATTGAATGCGAGAACTTCAGCGCCTTTCTCTGCCTATGCCAGAATAGGCGATGTGTCAATTCTTTGTAGCAGTCCCGAGCGATTCATGACAAAAAAGGGCAATATTTTAGTGTCTCAGCCCATTAAAGGGACAAATCGCATACATAGCGGTCGCGAGAATGATAAGCAGTTAGAAGCCTTAAAAAACAGCGAAAAAGAGAAGGCCGAGAATGTGATGATAGTGGATTTGGTGAGAAATGATTTGGCCCACGTTTGCGAGGCGGGTTCCATTAAAGTGGATGAGTTGTTTGGTGCTTATCCGTTTAAGACCTTGAATCATTTAATATCGACAGTGAGTGGCCAGATCAAGGAGGGACTAAATCTAGGCGAGGTCATGGAGGCTATGTTCCCTATGGGGAGCATGACGGGTGCTCCTAAACTGGAAGTGATGAAACATATCGATGCCTACGAAGACCATCAAAGAGGCATTTATAGCGGGTGTTTGGGGTATATCGATCCTGAAGGTGATTTTGATTTTAATGTCATCATTCGAACCCTAGTATATCACCATAGTGAAGAGATTATCTCTTATAAAGTGGGTAGTGCCATTACCATAGATTCAGAGGCTGACTACGAGTATGAAGAATGCCTGCTTAAAGGTCACCGTTTAGAAGATCTTTTCAGAGCTTAGCGTTTGCCTTTTTTCTTGGGCTTTTCTTCTTCTATTATGGCTTCTTTCAAAAGTGTTTTCCAGTCGTTCTGTGTTTCGTCGGCTGTAAAACTAACGGTTTCGTTGTAAAGGTCTTTTTCAATTTTTAGTAAATCTACTTTGGCGCCAATGTAGTCTTCTATATCTGCCAGCAATGGCTTCTCTTCTTTGCTGCAGAAAGCAACTGCATAACCTTTTTTGCCGCCTCTTCCGGTACGACCAACGCGATGCACATAATTTTCAGGTTGTTCAGGTAAGTCGTAATTTACAACATATTCAACGCCTTGTATATCGATACCACGGGCACTGACATCGGTGGCGATTAAGATTTTGGTATCGCCATTTCTGAAGGCTTCCAGTACTTTTAAACGATCGGATTGTTCTTTGCCGCCGTGAATGGTTTCAGAAGTAATACCAGCGCGTTCAAGTGCTTTAAAGACACGTTCTGCTCTTACCTGGGTGCGAACAAATACCAGAATTCTGCTGCCTTCGTGTTCGTTGACCAATCGTTCAAGAAAGAAGCGCTTATCATCCATTTCTATAAAGGCCACCTGATGAACAATGTTTTTGTTCACGGGGTTTTCAGGAGAAATCTGAATACGGATTGCATTTCTGACAATGCTATAAGCAAGTTTCTTAATGGAGTCGTTGATGGTGGCCGAGAAGAACAGCGTTTGTCTGTTTCTTGGGATATGTCTTAAGACGTCTTTAATGTCTTTCAGGAAGCCCAGGTCCAGCATATGGTCGGCTTCGTCTACCACTAATATTTCTAAACGTTCGAGAGAGATAAAGCCCTGATGAATGAGGTCGAACATACGACCAGGCGTCGTAATTAAGATATCGGTGCCACTGCGCAGTGCTTGTATTTGAGCATCCTGTTCGACACCACCGTAGACATTGAGTACTCTGATGCCGGTGCCTTTACCAATCTGATTAAACACTTCGGTAATCTGAATAGACAATTCGCGTGTTGGTTCCATCACCAGGCAGCGTATATGGTGTTTTTTGGTATCTGCTACCTGACGGGCGACATAGTCGATAACAGGGATAGCGAAGGCTGCTGTTTTACCAGTACCAGTTTGAGCGATGGCTAGAACATCTTCGCCGTTTATGATAGGAGGGATAGCTTTAAACTGAATATCCGTTGGGCGAATAAATTTTAAAGTGGCTAAATTGTCCTTAATCACATCAAGGAATTTGTACTGATCGAATCTCATTTTTTTGAAAATAAAAAAAGCCTTTCGATTGAAAGGCTTTTCAATAAGTTAGTATTATTATTTTTTCTTACCGCGACCAATACCGCTAGAAGGCAGTGATTTGTTGCGTTTTTTGCTGTTACCAATTGGAGAGCCAACTCTGATCATGGCACAACGGAAGCCGATTGTAGAGGTAGATAAAGATTCATCTAACCATCTGCGGGTACCAGGACTCATCCAGTATGCACGGTCGTTCCATGAACCACCTTTGAACACACGGGCTTTGTCGTTGATTAGGGTTGTTACACCATATTCGTATTGTTGCTCTTCGTTGTTATAAGTAGATTGGTCTTTGTAACCGATGTTATCAGAGGTTTTGTAGTTTCTTCTGTTGATGTTATCAGCATCTTTAACTGGCTCGAAAATCAGGCGACCTAAAGAATCTTTCTCTTCCAGTTCACCGTATGCATCCAGTTTTAACTGAGTGTACACGTTACCACGGTATGAGTTGAAATCGTCAACATCTTCGAAAGTTAAAGGACGGTAAGCATCTTTTACCCATTCGCTAACGTTACCTGCCATGTTATACAGACCGAAGTCGTTAGGCCAGTATGAGAACACAGGAGTAGTGATGAAACCAGCGTCATTCAGCTGAGAAGCGATACCACCCTGGTCACCTTTATCACGTTTGAAGTTAGCCATGATTTTACCTCTGTCTTTTTCTTTACCGTGAGTCATTCTTACAGTAAGGTCGTTCCAAGAGTAAATTCTTTTCTCGTCAGTGTTCTCGTATTGAGAGTTACCGATACTAGCCTGAGCTGCGTATTCCCATTCAGCTTCAGTTGGCAGTCTGTATTCTGGTAATAAGATACCATCTTTAACAGCTACGTCTCTTTTGCCTTTTTTGGTACGGTAGTCTCTCGGCATACCTTTCAATTTCTTTCTGGTAGTAGGATCGTACTGATTAGCTAAGTAAGATTTAGTATTGAAGTTATCCTGATCAATAACTTTGTTGTCTTTGTAAGGGTGAATTTTTTCACGGTCTAAGATCATTTCGTTAACACGATCTGTTCTCCAGTCTGCGAAAGCTGTAGCCTGTAACCAGTTAACACCAACTACCGGATAATCTTTGTAGGCAGGGTGACGGAAATAATATTCCACGTATGGTTCGTTGTACGCTAAACGGCTTCTCCAGGTTAAAGTATCTGGTAAAGCTTGTTTGTATACTTCAGGGTAGGTAACGAAAACTCTTTGTAACCACCATACGTATTCACCGTATTGTAAGTTACTTACTTCTGTTTGGTCCATATAGAAAGAGTTAACAGTTGCTTTTCTCTCTACGTTGTTGTATTCAAACAGAACGTCTTGTTCTGTAGATCCCATTACAAAAGCACCACCTGGTACTAAAACCAGACCAGGACCAGTTTCCTGACCTGCGTATTTATGGTTTTCAAATCCGCCCCATTTCTTGCTGTTGTAGCCAAATCCGGTTGTCTTGGATTTGTTCTTGTTGGCACATGATGGAGTAATCAACAATGCCGCCGCCAAAACAGTTGATAGGGCAATAAGACTCTTCTTTCTTTTCATTTGTTCTATGTGTGTTGGATACTATATTAACTGCAAATATGTGTATTTATTGTGTCAAATACAAATTTTATCAAAAATCAGGACATCTCAAAGGTTTGAATCTCAAAGGTCTGTCGCGCAAGCACCAGTCAACTGAAGCGCTAACTTCGTGACTGCCAGGAGCTGCAGAACGGGCTGAAGACACCGTGATGTCATAGCTGTAACCAAATTTGAAACGGTCTTTTCTGAATCCTAACAATACCATCAAAGCATCAGAGTTACCATAAGTGCCCAGAGTTTGTCTGTACCATAATCCAGTTACAATCGGTCCTTTATTTACATAGAAACCAAAGTTAATCTGGGTAAAGTTTTGCTGCATCATGAACAATGCGTTAGGAGAGAATGTAGCCTGAGAGAATTTCTTTCTGTCTAGTGGAATTACCACACCAGTGTGGAAAGTGTATCTGCGTGGTACGATACCATCGTTGTTGCTGTAGAATGATTGAACAGGCTCTGTGATGTTGTGCATGGCAAAACCAGCATAAAATCTTTCAGAGTAAGCCAACAAACCTGCTGCAAAATTCGGGAATACTACGCTGGAATTAGCTGTAGGCTCCTGAGTTGGCAATACAAAACCCTGAGTTGGATGAATTTGATCACCAAATCTCAATTTAGTATGGTCGATAGCTTTCTGTACGAATGATGCCTGCAAACCTGATCTTAAGAAGAAGGTTTTGTTGACAGGAAGTACATAAGAATAAACACCACTGAAAGAGGTAGTGGTCAATAAACCAGCACCAGCTCTGTCGTAGGTAGCCATTAAGCCAACACCGCCACCAATCTTATCGTAATGCTGGTCGTAACTCGCATTGAACGATCTGAATGTGCCTGGTAAGCTTGGCCATTGGTTTCTGTAGTTGATAGACATACGACCGGCTGATTGCCTGCCGCAGAATGCTGTTCCTGCCATTGCCGGGTTTGTGTAAACCGGGGCTGCATAGAACTGTGAAAATTCAGGGTCCTGCGCATTGATTTGCAATGCACTGGCTAAACCTAAAATTAAACCGTAGATTTTTTTCATACTCATTTGTGGTTTGAACGGAATTGTCACAAAGATATTGTCATTTTTCGGTAATATCATATTTTTTTTGCAATTTTTTTTATTTGTCGTCGTTTACACCGACATAAAACATTAATTTTGTCTCACTATATGTCCATCAAAGCTTTTCCAATATTCACGATTTGTTATTTTCTATTAAACACCGCTTCAGGGCAATCCGTTGCCTCCGACTATACAAGAAATCTTAAGTGGGGAAGCTCTTCCCAAAATGATTCTCCCTATGGTATCAATTTTTCTCTTGCCCCATTTAATTTCAATGGGTTGGTTTTACCAGCAATTTCAGAGAATATCACCACTTCAGATCGCGCTAAAATTCAGTTTTACGATATCGAGTACGAACCTCTTTCTGGCTACAATTCATACATAAACGAAAACTTGACTCTGCTAAAAGGGAGTGTCGATCCGATACTATCTTATACCCTCGAAGGCAAGCAAATTAAAACCTGTTTCTACCTCTGTCCTTTCAAGTTAGAAAATAACCAGATTTACCGCATTAAAAGCTATAAGTACAAAGTGTTGCCTGGTGTCCCTTTTACGTCTTCAACAGACCCAGCATTTAATTCTAAACGCGCAGCTAGCTCTTCGGTGCTGAGCACCGGTAACTGGCTTAAATTTAGTGTTACCAAAGATGGGTTTTATAAAATAGATGCCAACACACTTTCTGCCAATGGTGTAAACATCGCTTCACTGGATCCTCGTACACTAAAAGTATATACCCATCAGGGGGGAATGTTGCCAGAAGCTAATGCGGCTTTTCGATACGATGATTTGCCTGAAAATGCCATCCAGGTAATAGGCGAATCGGATGGTAAAATGGATAATGGCGATTATATACTTTTCTACGCACAGTCGCCCCACAAATGGATTTACAATACCACTTCTCAGAGATTTGAACACCAAACCAATATTTATTCTGACAAGACCTTTATTTTCGTGACATTTGGAGGTGCTCCGGGAAAGCGTATGTCCACTAAAAGTGATGGCAATACCTTAACCGCAAATGCCTCATACAACTGGTTCGATTATTTAGAATTGCATGAAGAAGAACTCGAAAATATCTGTCATGAAGGTCGTATCGTTCTCGGCGAAAAATTTGATCAGAAACTGGCGTATAATTTTACGCATAGTTTACCCAATATTCAGACCAACAAAATGCTGCAGGTATACTACAGTGGGGGCAGTCAGGCGCCCGTTAACAGCAACATTGTCCTGAAAATAAATGGTGTTACAAGTGATATCCTCGACTTGCCTTCATTGTTTTCTTCTGAAGAATGTTTTATGGACGGCAAAAGCATGGCCGAGATACTCCCAACGTCTAACCTTAACCTGACATTTAGCTATGCACAACCAAGTTCAAGCGCAAAGGCCTGGCTGGATTATTACGAAATACAATGTGCACGTGGACTCAAATACAGTGAGTCTTTTATGCTTTTTAGAAATATTGCTTCCTCTGCCAATTCAGTAGCGGAATACCGTTTATCTTCATTGCCTTCTGGCTTTATGTTAATGGACGTAACCGATCCTGTAAATCCTGCATTTCAGCAAGTGTTTACCGATAATGGTGAGTGGGTTTTTAGAAGCACGTCGGGAGGACTAATTCGTCAGTACGCTTTGGGAGATGGCAATCTTTCTGCTCCTGTTTTTGAGGGCCAGGTAGCCAACCAGAATTTACACGCAACAGGCATTACTCAGTTTATTATTGTTACTCATCCTGATTTGGCCTCAGCCGCCAATCGTCTGGCAGACTGGCACCGTACCCGCGACAATATCAGTGTTAAAGTGGTAACACCACAAGAAATTTACAACGAGTTTTCTTCTGGTTCTCAAGATATTTCTGCCCTGAGAGACTATTTTAAACATGTGTATTACAGCAATACCAATCCTGTCAATCAGCTGAAATATGTCATGTTTATGGGGGATGCCAGCTATGATTACAAAGATAAAGTAGCCAATAATACCAACTTCGTTCCGCTTTATGAGTCGGAACCAAAATGGAACCTGCCAAATATCTTTTCTGGTTACTATTGCTCCGACGACTTTTTCGGATATTTAGATTCAACAGATGGTAGCTGGAAAGGGACTCAGTTTTTAGAAATAGCCGTCAGTCGTTTGCCTGTTGGCAGCGAAGAAGAAGCCAATAAAATGGTAGATAAAATCATTGCCTACAAAGACAAAGCTTCTATGGATGAATGGCGCAATTTCGTAACTTTCTGTGCAGATGATGCAGATGCTGCCTGGGAAACAGAATTTGTGACAGATTTCGAAAACATCTACAATGGTTTGGATGTGAATCATCCGAATGTCAATGTTAGAAAAGTATATCTGGATGCCTTCAAACAGCAAAATCTGGGGGGCTCTCAGCGCTATCCTGAAGCACAGCAAGCCATCAAAAAAGAATTCGAACAGGGTACTCTCATATTCAATTACATCGGTCACGGTGGCGAAGAGTACCTGGCGTCAGAAAAAGTTTTAGATATTCCATTAATCATGTCTTTGGACAACATCAACAGTTTACCGGTGTTTTTTACCGCTACCTGCGAGTTCAGTCGCTATGATGATGCCAAGCGCAAAAGTGCCGGCGAGTATGTCATTACGCAACCAGCAGGTGGAGCTGTTGCCATGTTTACAACCACCAGGGTGGTGAATTCCTTTGACAATTATCAGTTAACCAATTATTTTTGGGAGAGTAGTGTCTACACTAAAATAGGCAACAGATGGCCAACACTTGGAGAAGTA
The DNA here is from genome assembly GCA_027490055.1 of Bacteroidota bacterium. Classification (GTDB taxonomy): domain Bacteria; phylum Bacteroidota; class Bacteroidia; order NS11-12g; family UBA955; genus JABMMZ01. Next base: position 13,499 of record JAIXYV010000009.1, read on the forward strand.
TACAAACGTTTAAAAAACTGGCCTGGAGCAAATTCAAACGATCGTCGTTTTACCTTGTTCGCCGACCCTGCTTTAACCATCAATTATCCCGAATACATTGTTAAAATTGATAGCATCAACAGCGCAGCCATTCAATCAGGTAAAGACACTTTAAAAGCCTTAAGTAAAATCACTTTTACCGGTCACGTTGAAGATCTGTCCGGTAATTTATTAAGTGGTTTCAATGGCATCGTTAAACCAATAATCTACGATAAGTTCTCTGTGTTCAAAACGCTTAATAATGATAATGTTCCGGGTGCCGAATTGCCTTTCGATCTCTACAGCAATATCTTGTACAAAGGTCAGAGTTCAGTTAATAACGGCAAATACCAGTTCTCCTTTGTGGTTCCCAAAGACATCAATTATTCGTATGGGTTTGGAAAGATCAGTATGTATGCCGAGAACCAGGAAATAGATGCCTGCGGTAATTATCGGGGTGTCGTTGTTGGTGGCGCTGCTATTAATGCTGCAGTGGATGTCACCGGACCAGAAATAGAGTTATTTGTTGACGATTTCAATTTTGTTAGCGGCGGTTTAAGTGATAATTCGCCTTTATTGCTGGCCCGTATATACGACGAAAATGGTATCAGTACCTCTGGTATCGGTATTGGCAGGGATATCGTGGCGATTATTGACAAAGGAACGACCAATGAGAAACGTTTTGTACTTAATAGTTTCTATACCGCAAAATTAAACTCATACACCAATGGAGATATCAAGTATCAGCTAGAGGGCATCAGCGATGGTAAGCATACTTACACACTTAAAGTATGGGATGTTTACAACAACTCTAATGAAGCGACAATTGAATTTGTCGTGAAAAATAATGATGAGTTAAAGCTCGAACATGTATTGAATTATCCAAATCCATTTAATGCCAATACCGTGTTTCACTTCGATCACAATCATGCCGGCGAAAATCTGCGTGTGGTAATCAATATCCTGACCGTTGCGGGCAAGGTCATTAAGTCGATCGACCAAACAATAACCAACGCACCGGGGCATGTTTCTGAAATTGCCTGGAACGGCAGAGATGAGTTCGAAGACCGACTATCGAAAGGTGTTTACATCTACAAGATATCGGTGACCACCGAAGACGGTAAAAAGGCTGAGAAAGTTGAAAAAATGGTTATACTAAACTGAGCAATCAGAAATTTACCTATATTTGCCAACTATTGAAAAAAAATATACTAAAAATCTTAATTAGTAAATGTCAATTCTAAATCGTAAAAATGTACAGTGGGCGATGGGCTTATTGGCACTTGTTACAAGTGCAAGCACTGCTCAGGCTCAAAATTCTATTAGTAGAAGTCAGTTAGCAGGACAACAGAATGTTATTACAACTGCAGTTCCTTTTCTAACCATCACACCAGACAGCCGCAGAGCTGGTATGGCAGATGCTGGTGTTGCCAGTTCTCCTGATGCTAATTCTGTGTTCTGGAATGCTGCTTCTTTAGCCTTCGCTGAAAAAAATGCTGGTATTGCCACTTCATACGCCCCTTGGCTGAGAAGTTTGGTGCCAGGTATATCTTATAACTACCTGGCTGGTTACGGTCGCATCAACAAGCGTTCTGTGATCGGTGGTTCTTTCCGTTTTTTCTCTTTCGGTGAAATTAACTTTACCGATGATGTTGGAAATCCACTTGGTAAATTTAATCCAAGCGAATACGCTATCGACGTGTGCTATGCAACTCAGTTGAGTAAGCATTGGGCTATCGGTACAACTTTGAAGTATATCAACTCTAACCTTGCTGGTACCCGTCCTCTAAATGGTATTACGCCAAAGGTTGGTAGAAGTGGTGCTGGTGATTTATCTGCTATCTACAACGGCAAAACCAAAATGAAGGTGAAAGGTGAGAAGAAAGACCTTAAATACTCTGTAGGGATTAACCTGCAAAACCTGGGAGCAAAAATTACCTACTCTGATAAAACCAACAGAGAGTTTTTGCCAGCCATGTTTAAAATTGGTACTGCCTGGTCTTACGACATTGACCAATACAACTCTATCACCGCAATGTTTGATTTGAATAAACTAATGGCGCCAACGCCTGGTGTTAATATTCTTAAGAACTACACAGGTGGCGATTCTTTTGATATCGACAACAACATCGTGTACGAGAGAACAAGAAGCGATGACCCTGTAATCACAGCAGCGCTGAAATCATTTGCGGATGCTCCGGGTGGATTCAAAGAAGAAATGAAAGAGTGGAACTACTCACTCGGATTAGAATATATTTACGCTAAACAGTTCATGCTGAGAGGTGGTTATTTCCACGAACCAACGACTAAAGGTAATAGAAAATATATGACCTTTGGTTTCGGTATTCGCTACAAACTATTTGGTTTAGATGCTGCTTACCTGGTGCCTTTCGTTCAAAGACATCCTCTGCAGAATCAGTTGAGATTCTCTCTGCTATTCGATCTTCAGGCCTTCTCAGAGCCTAAATAATTACCTGAAAAAGGGGTTAAATCGTTTTTCTGTTCCTATGTCAGTAGCGGGACCGTGACCGCTGTATACCACAGTATGCTCCGGGAGAGTGAACAGTTGTGTTCGTATAGATGCCAGTAAGGTTTCATGGTCGCCACCCGGTAAATCACTTCTGCCAATACTACCCTGAAATAAGACATCGCCAGAGATGACAAAACCAGCTTCGGCATTGTAGAAACTCAGGCTTCCCGGCGAATGTCCTGGTGTAAACAAGATCTGCAACTGGTCTTTCCCTAAAATAATCATGTCTTTTTCGTCAATAAAATTGACTATCTTAACTGAAGGGTAGTACTGTAAACCATACATGGTAGACGAAGTGGTGCCCATTTCTAAAATTTTTACCTCGTTCATGTGGGCATATAATTCAAGCTGGTATTTCTCTGCGACATACGTGTTGCCAAAGATATGGTCGATGTGGCAATGGGTGTTGATCAGGTATCTGGGTGTAATGCCATTAGACGTCATGAAATTAGTTAATTCCTGCTCATCGTAAGCTGTATAGGTGCCCGGATCAAAGATGATGCCGTCGCCTTGATCATTGTATACCACGTAAGTGTTTTCGGAGAATGGATTAAATGTAAATGCTTGAACCTTTAACATGCCGCAAATGTCTGTTATTTTCTGAGTTTTATAAAAGCCGTTTTTCAACGACCAATCAGATTGCAGAATTTTTGGATGTTTTAAACCCTTTTCTTTTAATAGAATAAATCTATAATTTAAAGTTTTTATCTACTCTACTGCCTGTTTATTAGTTAATTACCTTAATGAGGGTGATTTTCCTCAACTTGCTTATAATTAGTGTTACTTTACTTATTTTTGTGACCAATAGAAAAATATGCCTCAAGTATCATTTGCTACCAATAACAGACAATTTCATGTTGAATTAAACGAACGTGTTAAACAATATTTCAAGGATAATAACATGAGTCAGCGCGGCAACTTTAGCTTGTATTTCAAAGCTTTCTTCATGTTTGCCGTTGTTTTGTCCATCTATTATGTGCTGGTTTTTGTTCAGCCTGAATCGCTTTTATTAACGTTTACCCTTCTGGCGATATTCGGTACTTTTTCAGCTTTTATTGGATTCAATGTCATGCACGATTCTTGTCACGGTGCTTTTTCTAATAATAGCAACGTCAATGAGGTATTTGGTTACAGCATGAATTTCCTCGGCGCCGAAAGTCGCTTTTGGAAAGTTAAACACAATGTTCTTCACCATACTTACACGAATGTTGATGGGGTAGATGATGATATTTTTAAGCCGCCATTTTTAAGAATGTCGCCAAATCAACCATACAACAGAATGCATAAATACCAAAGCTGGTACATGCTTTTACTTTACGGTGTATCTGTATTGTTCTGGGTGTTATGGATGGATTCTCAGAAGTATTTCACGGATAAGGTGCACACCACTAATTTACCTAAAAAGAAGTTAGCCGATCACCTAAGTTTCTGGATCACCAAGATTTTCTATATCGGTTTTTATATCGTTACCCCAATAGTGGTTTTAGGATTCTCTAAATTCATCATTGGCTTCTTGTTCTACAATTTTGTTATGGGTGTTGTAATGTCTGTCGTCTTCCAGCTGGCGCATGTCGTTGTTGGTGCAGAGTATGCAGATGCTCAGGAAACTGGCGTTTTAGCAATTGAAGAAGATTGGGCGATTTTCCAGATGAAGACGACTTACGATTTTTGTCCGGATAATAAATTCCTGACCTGGTCGCTGGGCGGACTGAATTTTCAGGTTGAGCACCATCTGTTTCCTAAAGTGAGTCACGTGCACTACCCGCAAATTCGCAAAATTGTTAGAGAGGTTGCGGCCAAATACAATGTGAAGCACAATGAATTCAATTCATTTGGTGAGGCTATGCGTTCACATTTCAAAATGATGCACCAGTTAGGCTACAAGCCTGTTGCGGCATAATTACTTTTTCTGGTATTTCCACTGCCTGGTCTTTCCTTCGCTTACCCACTCAATTGTAGTTTGTAATCGCCTGTCCCTTGTGGTATCGGTTTTTGCATCGTTAATCCAGTCAATATATTCTCTTTTCTGAGATGCGGTAAATCGCTCAAAATGTGATTTCGCCTCGGGTGATTGGTTTAATGCATTGATTAGTATTTCGGGCAAATCAATAGGTTTAGAAGCTTTGTTCGATTTTTTTGGTACAATGCCATTGTCAATTTGATGCATGGCCGATTTGAGTATATCAAAAACAATATCACCGTCGGGAAATTGCTCTATCGACTTAATTTTGCTAACTTGCCCCATAGTAGTATTGCCTATTTTCTGCAAAATCTCACTTTGATCTTCCAGATGCTCGCTGTTCCATAAACCAAAAGAGCAGTGCTGCTTATAGGCAGCCATATAGCAAATGATTTTACCTTTGTAGATAAAGTTAGGGAAGCCCCATTTGATTTCTTCCTGTATGTCTGGACATGCAGAATGGACCAGAAAACGGATGTGATCTAAAATGATCTGTGCAAAGTCAGGCGACTTTAAAATGTACTGATCAACCTGAGCACTTTTAGTCATTAATGAATCACCTGGAATCTGGAAGTATAAACCGTATTGTCTTGAAGTCGGATATTGACAATGTAGAAACCAGAGCTAATACCAGAGGTGTTAATCGTTAATATATTATCAGATTCTGTGTAGCTAACAGGAATGCTTTGTCCGAGACTGTTGTAGACATCCAGTTGAATGGTTTCACCTTTGCTGATGGCAAATTCTATGTTTGCAGAAGCCGGATTAGGGTAGCCATTAATCATTTTATAAACGACATCTTTTACCGAGACATGGCGTTTATGCGCGAATGCCGGTTTGATGTATTGTACACCACCTCGGTTACCTGGAATAATCATTTCTGGAACACTGTCTTTGTCTAAATCGGTCAGGCAAACCGAAGTGAAATTGCCAAGATCCGGATTGAAGAATTTATCGCCCTGAACGCCTTTTCTGTATAGGAATGAGTCAACTTGTTTAAAGGTACCTGTAGGCTTGCTACCGTCGATATGATACATTCTAACACTGCCAAGAGAATTGGCAACAATGATTTCAAGTGTATCGTCGCCGTCTAAGTCCATGATGGCTGGCTTTGAATAAGTAGATCTTTCGTATACAGGATAATAGCCAATGATAGCGAATGTATCGTCGTAGATGTATTGGAAACCAATCGAGTCAAAGGCTTTGATATTGCCGAATTTGCTGGTTACCACACTAAAGTTAGGGGTGCTTAGGGTTCCAATATTTCTGTAATAGCTCAGCATACTATCATTTCTGCCAATTACCAGGTCTTTTAAGCCATCTCTGTTAATGTCTGCAACAGCAGGGGCACTGAAACCTCCGATGTCGATATTGAAGCCTGTGAAGCTGGAATTAGCTTTTAGGAAACTAGGTGTTAATGTATTAGCAGAACCAGAGGTGTTTCTGTAAAATAAAATCTCTCCTTTATCATTACCACAAACAAGGTCAATTTTACCATCGTTGTCCATGTCTTCGGCGGCAATAGTCAGACTATTGATTTTTTCTGGAATGAAATTACCGAAGTTGCTGGATTTTAGTTTGAACTGAGCCGAACGTGCATTGCCGACATTTTCATATAAGTAAATCCTGTCAGCTGTATCGCGTGTGGCATAGGCATTCCCGTTAACAGCCGCAATTAAGTCCTGATCGCCATCCTTATCCCAGTCGGCGCTGGCCCATGAGCTATGATTGCCATTGTCGATAATTTCGCTGGTAAACAAGGCCTGTTGCGGTCCCCATGCCGGGAAACTATCCGTTCCAATATTTTTAAACCATCTGACCTGATTAATTTCTTCAATCACATATTGGAAGTTGGTTGAATTGGGCGCATATATTAAGTCGCGTTTACCATCATTGTCGATATCCATGAAATAGGCAGCGGGGTAAATAGAAACCGAGGCCCTGTTGTTGGGGGCGACATAGTTAGTGTCGTAGAGATAAAAAGAATCATAAAATTTAGTATGATTGTTTTTAGCGTTGTATAACATGGTCATGTGACTGCAACCTTCGTTGCCAATTAGCAAGTCGATGTCTTTGTCGTTGTTAGCGTCGAAAAGGGTAATAGAAGAACCGGCGGTGTGTCTCGGACCGTATAAACGCCACGATTCTTCAGAGCAGGTGTTCAGTAGAAAGCTGTTGCAATTGTTGTCATTGAAATACCCCCAGCATAGGTCGACCAGAAAGTACTTCATACTATCAGGAGGCAATTCCATTTCAACCTGATAATTCATCCACAGGGTGATAGCGCCACCAACATTGGAGTAACTCATGATATCCAGATCGCCGTCGAAATCGATATCGTAAATGCCAGGCAGGTGAATAGAAGGCGTAGACATGGCATTGTATTCGATAAAAGAACCAGTGGCACTCATGTTTCTGTATTGCAGAGCAGGTAGCTCCACAAAGGCTGGGCGACCAGTAACGGTATAAGAAATGTTTTTATACACCACATAGCTTTGTGGTCCGATGGTAAAGATGTCTTCATAGCCATCATTGTTGAAATCGCGCATCAGCATCCAGGCGAAGGAACGCATTTTAGGGAAGTAAGCGGCATAGCGGTTGTCTAATTGGTATTTAACCTCACCACTTGCACCTTTATTGATATAGGTGCTGATACTGCCATCGAGTTTGTCGTAAACGACTATGTCTTTTTTACCGTCGCCATTAAGGTCGCACGGACTGAACTGAGGGCAATGAAAGCCACCCGAAGTTGCTTTTGGGATTAGTTGATTGGATCCGTCCAGGAAAAATAAACTGTCAGAGAGATAATAAGGCAGTTTCTGGGCAGTGATGCTGCCAGAGAGTGATAAAGCCACACAAAGCGTCAACAAATGTTTGATATAATTCATAGGACTAACACAAATATACAAAATAAGACACAAAATTTCTTTATTCGCTGCACAAGAATTTTAAAAATCCTATTTTTGTCAGCGGATGACTATGAACATACAATCAATTTATCAGTTGTTTCTCGACTGTGGCATGAACCTGTCTACAGATACCAGAAAAATTGAGCCTGGCGCCATGTTTCTGGCTTTGAAAGGGGATAATTTTAATGCCAATGAGTTTGCGATGCAAGCGCTTGAAAAAGGGGCTGCATATGTCATTGCCGACGAGCGAAAGTTTGATGATGAGCGAATTATTATTGTTGATAACGCACTAAAATGCCTCCAGGATTTAGCTGCTTACCACCGAAGTTTAATGCCAGCCCGGATCATAGGCATAGGCGGCAGCAATGGAAAGACCACTACAAAGGAATTGATGGTTTCTGTTTTTACTACCATGTATGACACCCATTACACCCCTGGAAATTTAAATAATCATATTGGAGTGCCTCTGACTTTGCTAAATTTGAGGCAGAACCATCAGCTGGCTGTCATCGAATTAGGAACCAATAGGGCAGGAGATATCGAAGAATTGTGTCAGATTGTTTGCCCGGATTTTGGATTGATTACCAATATTGGCAAAGAACATCTTGAAGGATTCGGGTCAATTGAAGGCGTGGCGCGGGCAGAAAGTGAGTTGTTTGATTATTTGATAAAGACCAATGGCTATGCCTTTGTTAATATGGATGATCCGTGGTTGTCATCAATGAGTAAACGATTGAAGTTTTTCACCGGGTATTCGACCAATAGTGAGGATATAGGATTTGTGCAAACGGTTCCTGAAATAGAATTTAACTATCAGAACATGCATTTTCATTCGGTTTTGCCTGGATGGCATAATCTTCAGAATATTATTGCAGTAATATGCGTAGCTAAGCACTTCAATCTGCCATTAGATCAGATTAAAAGGGGTATTCAGAGGTATAAGCCAAGCAATAACCGATCACAGGTCATTCGCACAGCAAAAGGTAATACGGTTATGTTGGATGCCTACAATGCCAATCCTAGTAGTGTAGAAATGGCACTTAAAACTTTACAAGGCATGCCAGGTAAGAAGTGGATTATTCTGGGAGACATGTTTGAATTGGGTGAGTTTGAAGCCAGCGAACACCAGTCGATTGCCAATTTATGTGATCAGTTAGTTGACAGTGAAACAATATTAGTCGGTAAAGCATTTGCTGCTTGCAAGGGCAATAAGTCGCACCAGTTTGCGGCAAAAAAAGAGGCCTTCGACTTTGTAGAACATCTTAATTTAAAAGATGCCTTGATTCTGATAAAAGGGTCGAGAGGTATGAAAATGGAAGACTTTCTTTCTCTTGTATAACGAAAAAACCCGCCATAAAGCGGGTTTTAATATCTTGTAAAGGTTGATTAATCTTCGTAATCGTCCATTGGTTTGTCTTTGCTGTATTGATCACCGTCGTCATCATCGTCGCTAATCTCATCTTTTTCTTCATTACTGAAGTCCATTTCTTCGATGTCTAAGTCATCAAACATTTGTTTGAGTTGCGACGAAACTTTAATTAAAAAGATGGTATCGTCTGTTTCAACTCTAACGGCTGAAATCATTTCTCCTTTTGCATTCGGGAATTTAATGACATCACGTTCGTAACCATTTGGGTACAGCTCTCCCAGTTTGTTCAGGATATCATCAGGAACATTGCTGTAATCTACTATTCGTCTTTTCTTGTCCATTAAGATGTTATTACTTTCACTGCAAAAATATATTTCGCAATCTAATGTTTTCAATTTTTTTTCTAAAAAAATGGATTTTTTTTTTGACTTAGTACTATTTACTTGTCACTTTTAAAATAGTGATCTCTTGCCCTTGTTTTGCTGTATACTTAAGTGTTTTTATTAGGGATATTAACTCAAAAAAAAACGGCATTTCCCCAATTTGTGGAAAATGCCGTCTTAAAGGTGTTTGATTGTTCTATCTGAATTTGAAAGAAAGCCCCAGATTAATCATCTGACCTCTTCTATATTCTAACAACTGATGATCTTTGTTTCCTGAGTAACGAATTGTGCCATCACCATCGGTATCCTGCCATAACTGATGCTTGTAATTTAACACATCACTTACGCCAAATTTAATTGTTAATATTTTGCTGACTTCTTTAATAAAGGTAA
>JAIXYV010000063.1 GCA_027490055.1 Bacteroidota bacterium
GCAAGATGCAAATGACTTATATCAAGAATTAAGATGGCGCTATGCTTTCGTTTCAGCGGACAAAGTATAGCGATAATTAAAATTCAATTTTCAATATAAATTTACCGAAAGCCCGAATCGCAAGATTCGGGTTTTTGGTTTATAAAGCAGTTGTGTTATTTGAATCGGATGAGGGGTCGATGATTGCTTCTCTGGGCTTAAGGCGTTCAAGATAACCAATTGTTACAGCTGTTATACAATAGCCGTAAGTGGTGCTTACTCCTATATTAACTTTGATGATATTAAAGGTAAAGTAAATGCCCAAAACAGTGATTATAATTAAAGAGGTTTTTACCCAAAAAACACTTTTTTGATGCCGCTCTATAAAGAAAAACCAGGCCGAATAAACCGCCATGGTAGGCAGAGAAAAAAGAATACTGAAAATAAAAGTGACAGGGTATATACTTAAATCTCCTATAATTGAGGGTTCGAGATTAAAAAGAAAATCAATGCACTTGATTAGAAAAGGCGCAAACACTAATGTCAAGGCCCAGTGATAGACCATGTAGAGGCGTCTCATCTTTTAATTATTTGCCACCTGTATTAGACGAAGCACCCATTTGCATTTTGCCATCCAGAACTAGTTTTACAGCTTTTTCGAGATCGTCAAGAGGGATGGTATCGGTCGACCAACCATAAGGGTAAGTAATATGAGAGCCAGATTTTTTATCCTGCTCGCATAGCAAATGCTTAGCGCCTTTTGGATCGATTTGTAATGTTTTTTCAATGACAAAGCGGCGTTCTATGGCATCACCTTCTTTATTGATTAGGAAAACTTTATATGAGATGTCTAGTACCTCTTTAGGATCCACTAGAGAACGGCGAATAACGGCGGTTTGTCCGTTCCATTCAAACTGTGCGATGGCCACTGTCTTGATTTCCATATCTTCTTCCGGCAGTTTGCCTGCTTCAAAAGCTAATTTAACCATCTGGAAAACACTGTCAGCCTTTTGATAATTCTTGGCAGAGTTCAGAGATTTCATGAGTTTGTAGTAGTACTCAAAGTTAGACGGACTGTATTGAATGGCTTTTTCGTAGGCCGCAGCAGATTTGGCGTAGTTATAGGTGAAAGTGTATTCGAGCTGTCCAATGCTTTCAAGGCTACTTAGAAAATAGGAGTTCGTTTCAGGCACACTGTCAGCAGCGATATAGTATAGATCCAGAGCCTTCTGATACTCACCTTTACCGTGGTATATGTAGGCTACCCAGTAAAAAGGTTCGCCATAGGTATTTGGCAGTTTAGTGGCTTGCTCAAAAATTTCGAGGGCTTTGTCTTCTTTCTTTTGATACAAAAACACCAGGGCTTTTTGATTGAGGTATTCCTGGTTATAAGGTTCCATTTTGATGGCTGTCTCCAGTTCTTTTAGCGCATCATTGTATGCTTTCATAAAACACAATGACAAGCCTTTATAGAAATATACGGCTGCGTCAGTATAACCTCTTTTAATGGCTTTGTCGTAACATTCAATTGCTTTCTTGTCGTTTTCGAGTTGAAAGAAGGCAAAGCCAATCATGTACAATTCTTCGCCTGTTAACTTATCTGATTTAGGCTCGAGTGCCACCAGTTCGGCGAATTTGCGATCATTGTAAAGTTCGGTAACAGTTTGCGCCTGAATAGTTGAACTTACTAAAAGACAAAAAAGAAGGGTTAAAAGTGTTTTCATCATAATGGATATTTCAGTTCCGAAATATACTGATTATGCCTAAAATTAGGAAAATGAAATTATTGTTTAAGGAACTCCAGCGTATTCACGCCATCTGCGTAGTCCCATAAATCAGGCATCTGGGCCATGCCGAATGGCAAAGCTCCTTTTATGGCATCGATATGCGATACGATGCATTGAAGTTCATCTTTGTGCTGTTCCAAATATGTTGAAGCTTCAGAAACCTCGTCGTAATAATGGTAGTTTAGAGTGGCAATCGGAGCATGTAAACCTTCCTTCTCCTGAAACAACATAAAACCATTGTCGTAGTGCTTGGTCAGATTCATCAGCAAAATAGATTTATGGTACATGTAGTTGTTGTAGTATTTATGGTGGTTGACAATGTCGATGTATTTATCGTATGCTTCGTATAGACGTTTTAACTCGAAGTTGCGGGGCAGCAGGAGATGGGTGACATTGCGACAACCTAAGCCGTGGTAAGTATAGATATCATCAGCCAGCGCAACAAGTTCATCTTCGCTTTCATTGCCGTCGAGCACTGCCACTGAAGTTCGGTTTTTGCGAATGATACGAGGAATGGCGCTAAAGTAATGTTCAAAATATCTGGCAGAATTGTTACTGCCTGTAGCGATTAGGAAATCGATGCCTTTCAGACTTTCTGTAAGGGTAATTCTTTCTGACAGTGCTGGTAAGGCCTGAATTAATATGAGAATGGCGTGACCCATTAATACTTCATCCTGAGAAGATAGTTTTACCATGGCAGAGTGACCACTGCCGAGCACAGATAACAAATCATGCAGTCCCACAAATGGAATATTACCCGCCATGATGATCCCCACTTTTTTAGAACCATCCCCTGGTTTAACATCCTTAAGCCACTGTGTAATTTTATCTGGTTGCAGCGCCACCGACCAGCCCTGAGCGGCTATTCGGGTATTCTCAGGCGTAAACCAGTTGTTTTTAATATGGGCAGTATCTATGATATGTTCAGGAATGAACTGCATAGAACGGCCAAGTTCTGCAAATGCTTCAGCTAGTTCGGATAATTGTATTGGATTCAAGGTAACAAAATTAAAGATAATTTCGTTAAACTGATGAATGACATTTAGTGGGAAAAAAAATACCGGGAAAACAAAAAATAATTTTAGGTTTGTAGTGATGTTAAAAACACGATTGATCGTATTGACTTTAATTGCTTCTGCAAGTCAGTTATGTGCTCAGAAGGGTCTGAAATTCGGACCAGCAGCTAGCTTTTTGTCGTCGAGAACCTATGTGACGGACTCATTGCCTAACAATTTTAATTTCAGGTTTAAATCCGGGTTTTCAGGCGGACTTAGTGTACAATACGGTTTCACCGACAGATTTGTACTTGGAACAGGCGCCTCGTTTACCAGCAAAGGCTACAGAGTTTTTAATGATAGTAATAAGAATGGCAATCTGATAAAACACAATTTTAACAACATTGAAATACCGGTAAATGCTATTTTTAAACTGCGCGTTGGAGCAACTTCTAAAATGCGAGCTCTCATTGGTGGTACTTACAATTTAAGTTTAGATCAGTCGGGTAAGGTGCTAAAAAACAGTAACGGCACCTTTGTAATCAGCGAAAATTCGGTTAGTAAGTCGTACCCAATGCTAAACCTCGGTTTGGAAATAGCCAGCGAAAATAAAGGTGGCAATGTCTTGATTTTCGGCGTTTACTATAAGCAGGCATTCGCCAACAAAACCGAACTTTCGGTATACAATAGCAGCGATCTGACAAAACAACGCAACTTCTCTCTGGGCTACAGAGGCTCTTATATCGGAATTGGTTTCTCTTACCTTTTTGATACTAAAAATCTTAAAAAGTCAGAAGAATTCTTCTATTAATCGACCAGTAACTCAACTGGATTTTCGTAAGCACTTGCTTTTCTTTTGGTTTCTGTAAATATTTTACTCTTGTCGGATTTGTTTCATTATTAATGATAATCAATGACTTATGATTGATTTGAGATAAAAATTGCCCTAATTTCGACTTTTAAAGCATGGAACTTGGGTAATATAAAATTGATTTATACATGACAATTTCTTATTTTTTATTTAAATCCAACTTAGTTACATTTGCATATAAAATGAGAAGTAACTCATTTGCATTAAAAAAATGAAAGATAAGTATATAGATTTAATTGACCAGACTTTTGATTTTCCGGTAGACGAGTTCAACCTGAATGATCGCAGTGAATTAACCTTCCATAGTATTCCACTGATGGATCTTGTAGAGCAATATGGTACGCCATTGAAGTTTACTTACCTGCCAAAAATCTCTGAAAATATTAAGAAAGCTCGTACCTGGTTCAATGTGGCCATGGCTAAGGTAGACTACAAAGCTAAGTACCATTACTGTTACTGCACCAAAAGCTCTCACTTCAGTCATGTACTTGAAGAGGTATTAAGAAATGAGGTACACCTGGAGACTTCGTCTGGTTTCGATATCAATTTGATCTTATCTTTATTTGAACAGGGATTGATCAGTAAAGACAAGTATATTGTTTGCAATGGCTTCAAATTGCAATCTTACATCGACAATATTGCTATGATTATTAATATGGGTTTCCACAATGTAATCCCGGTAATCGACAATATGAGAGAGATAGATTTGTTGTCTGAAGCGGTAGAAGGTGAGTTCAATGTAGGTTTGCGCATTGCCGCTGAGGAAGAACCTAAGTTCCCATTCTATACATCGCGTTTAGGCATAGGTTATAAAGACATCGTGCCAATGTACAACGAGAAGATTGCAGGCAATAAAAAGATGAACCTTAAAATGCTGCACTTCTTCATCAATACGGGTATCGAGGATGATGCCTACTATTGGAATGAATTGCACAAATGTTTAAGTGTATACTGCGAATTGAAAAAAATCTGTCCAACTCTGGATAGTTTGAATATTGGTGGTGGTTTCCCGATTAAGAACTCATTGAAGTTTGATTTCGATTACGAGTACATGGCGTCTGAGATTGTAGCACAGGTAAAACAAGTTTGCGACAGTCACCAGGTTCCAGAACCAGACATCTTCACCGAGTTCGGTTCATTTACAGTAGGAGAGAGCGGTGGTGCTATTTTTAAGATTGAACATCAGAAAGTGCAAAACGATCGTGAAAAGTGGAACATGATTGACAGTAGTTTCATGACGACCTTGCCAGATTCATGGGCCATTAATAAGAAATTCATCATGTTCCCGCTCAACAACTGGGAGAAAACGTATGAGAGAGTATTGTTAGGGGGTATTACTTGCGACAGCGACGATTACTACAACAGTGAGCAGCATGCCAATGCTATCTATTTACCTGTATACGATCCAACTGATCCTTTATACATTGGGTATTTCCACACAGGGGCCTATCAGGAGAGCATTGGAGGTTACGGTGGAATTCAGCACTGTCTTACACCTGCGCCAAAGCATATCATTATCTCTGTCGACGAGAACGGCGATTACAATACCAAGTTGTTCTCAAAAGAACAGACGTATAAGAGCATGTTAAAAACCCTGGGGTATTAGGCCTGACCGGTCATACCCCCGAAATTCATCGGAAAGCCGGGGTTGCCGTTACCGCTGTCAATATCAACTTCACCGAAGTTGCTTTCAAACTTATTCATGTTATCACCAAGCGCGAACAGTAAGCGTTTAGCATGCTGAGGCGTCATGATAATGCGACTTTTAACTTTGCCTTTTGGGATGCCTGGTAGAATGCGGACAAAGTCGATGATAAATTCAGCCTGACTATGGGTAATGATGGCTAAATTGCTGTATGTACCTTCTGCTACTTCTTCAGATAATTCGATATCTATAGGTTGTTCGATGATTTCGTTTTTGTTACTCATGATGTTTCTTGCCTCAAATATAAACGGATTTATTTGAATATTGCCATTAATTCTCTGTAATTTTGCCTCATTAATACCAGACATTTTATGAAACATTTTTTAATTATCGCACTTTTTTTAACCGCAGTTTCTTGTAACAATACGCCAGCTGCAGGCACATTCGGAGAGAAGTTTGAAAATGCAGGAGCGCAAGATTTTAAAACAGCACTCTCATCATACAATAGTGGTAAAGATACCACTTATGTCATCAATGGTACCATCGATAATGTTTGTTCACACTCAGGCTGCTGGATTAGTTTTAAAAATGATTCTGCAGATTTCTATGTCAATACCAACGAAAAATTTACCATGCCTAAAGATAGTAAAGGTAAGAAAGCAACTGCAAAAGGTAAGTTTGTAAAAGACGAAGAAGGTACCGTGAGCTTCGAGCCAAGCGGTGTGATTATCGAGTAACTTTATCCGATTTCTTTAGCGTAAACCCAAAGGTAGTGCCTTTCCCAATGGTACTGCGAACATTAATGGTTTGCTGGTGAGCTTCTATAATGTGTTTCACAATAGACAAGCCTAAGCCAGTGCCACCGCTGTTGCGAGAGCGACTCTTGTCGGTTCTGTAAAATCTTTCGAATAAACGCGGTAAGTGTTCCGGTTCTATGCCGTCGCCATCGTCAGAAACTTCTATCAGATATTGATCATCCATATCATAGAATCCGACATTGGTTGTTCCGTTTTCGTTGCCATAGGATATAGAGTTTCCGATCAAATTGTTTAACACTTGTCTGACTCTGTCTTTATCTGCCATAACCCAGAAAGGCTCATCACAACCTTCTTTTATCTTTAGTTTGATCTGTTTATCGCTGGCAGGTTTGCTATAAGAATCGAAAACTTCTTTACACAATTCGCAGATGTCGAAGTCTCTTATATTCAAACGCAATGAACCACTTTCCATTTTACTGATATCTAATAAATCATTTACCAGAGTATTTAAGCGTTCGGCGCTGCTGGCGGCTTTTCTTAAGAACTTTTCCTTTACCTCATCATCGTTCATCGCACCGTCGAGTAAAGTCTCAATATAGCCCTGAATATTAAAGATAGGTGTCTTTAGCTCGTGAGAGACATTGCCCAGAAAATCTTTTCTGAATTCTTCGGCCGCTTTCAACTGAGAGATTTCTCTTTTCTGGTCATTGGCCCATTCTAATACCTCTTCATTAACACGCTTAATCGGATCAAGATTGTAATTGTCGATGTAGTTTGGCGCTTTAATAGAGCTGGTTTTGAAATGGTGAATCGTTTTATAGATCAGTTTAATCTTTCGATAAATGAAGAGTTCTAATCCGAAAAGAATTACAATAAAAGTTAGGGTGCCAAATGTGAATAGGGCTATGAGGAAAGCGAGGAGAGGGATTTTGAAATAGAGAAGAACACTCGAAAAAATGAGGGAAAGAACCAGGGTGGTTAGTAGACTTATTTTCTCAGGTGTTGGGTTTCTTATCACACTTCAAATTTATAACCTACGCCTTTAATTGTCTGAATAAAATTATCATCCAGTTTTTCACGAATTTTACGAATGTGGACATCGATGGTTCTGTCAACCACTAAAACATCGTCTCCCCAGATAGATTCTAAGATCTGTTCGCGGGTAAATACTTTACCTGGTTTGCTGGCCAATAAAGATAGTAATTCGAATTCCTTCTTAGGGAATTGTAATACTTTGCCCAAATAGGTGACGCTAAAACTCTCGCGGTCGATTTTCAAATCTGGAAATACCATTGTCTCTGAAGTCGGACCCTCGGCAGTGTTTCTTCTGAGGATAGCTTTTAAACGAGAAATAAGTACTCTTGGTTTGATAGGTTTAATAATATAATCATCTGCGCCTGCTTCGAAACCAGCTAACTCGCTGAACTCTTCGCCTCTGGCAGTTAGGAAAATCAGTGGGATATTCTTAAGTTGTGAAATCGACTTGATTTGTCTGCATGCTTCGATGCCATCCATTTCAGGCATCATTACATCCATTAAAATAATATCGGGTTTTATTTTAGTGGCAATATTGATGGCTTCTTTGCCATTCATTGCAGCTACTACAGTGAAGTTTTCTTTTTTCAGATTGTAGCTTAACAGCTCAATGATATCGATTTCATCATCAACGATTAAGATTTTGTAAGATGAATGTGAACTCATAAATTTAATGGTTCAAAATTGCTCATTAAAACTGAAATTACAATTACCGATGTGTTAAATTATCATTACTGGAACAATTCTTCTAATTTTTTCTCAAGCTCTTCGCCTCTTAGATTCTTAGCAATCACTTTTCCGTTCTTGTCAATCAACACCGTCGCAGGAATTCCGGTAACTTTATACACCTTTGCCGGCGCACAACTCCAATATTTTAAATCGCTAACATGCTTCCAGTCGAGGCCCAGGCTACTAATAGAGTTTACCCAGGATGATTTGTCTTTATCTAAAGATACGCCGTAAATTTCGAAACCTTTGTCTTTGTATTTTGCGTAAACTTTTTTCACATTCGGGAACTCCGCACGACAAGGTCCGCACCAGCTGGCCCAGAAATCAATTAATACCACTTTGCCTCTCAGTGAAGACAATTTAAGGTTGGTGCCATTCGGTTGAGGTAAGTCGATATCCGGTGCCATTTCACCAATCTCTACGCCTTTCTTTGCATCGTATAAAGCTTTGAGTTCTTTGTAATAGACACTGCTGGTTTCTTTAGGTTCCATTTTGGTGTAAATGGCTTTTATTTGCGAAGGCTCCTGGTCTTCAGTAAAATTAAACAATACAAAGTACGACTCTAATGGCGATCTGAACAGTATCATCGAATCGATTGATGATTGTAATTCTTGTTGCTTCATGCCAGCGTACATCTGTAGGGTATATGATTTCATCGGATCCTGCTCGTTAGCAATTTCTTTTTCGAAATTGCTGAGTTCGCCGTTTAAGCGCGAGAAGCGTTTCAGGAAATTGTAGATGTTAACAGATTTATCTGAATTAACGCCACTTAAATCGTAGTTTAATCCATTCAGGTTAGTATGAATAACCAGGTTGAAATTAGAACCATTTTCAACAACCAGTGGCACAGCAGTGGTTGTTGAATACTGAACATATACAATGCTGTTATTAGGAAGTGTCTTGTTAAACATAAAACCACCCGTATCATTAGTGAAAACAGAATCTAGAAAAGTAGATTTGTTAGACTGATACTGGTACAAGCGGATCTGGTAATTAGGATATCCTTCTAACTTGCCATTGATGACAAAATTACATTTAGTCGCGGGCGCTTTGGAACCAGCTTTTGCCACTGCATCAGGTTTTTTGGCACTTACTGCAGACTTCTCACTGCCTGATTTTCCTTTAGGTTTAGGCTTGGTTTGCGCACTGGCAATAAACAGAACAACAATAGCAATACTTAGTGAAAGATATTTATACATTATGCAAATTTAACGATTTTTTTACTGAATTATTTGAAGGATCTCGTTTTCAAGAAGACGAAGTTTTTCGGTATTAGGTTGTATGAGCAAGCCTTTAACACCTGCTTTTTCTGCCGCTTTTATGTCCCTGTCGGTATCACCGATCATTAGACATTTTTGAGGGTCTAGCTGATGTTTGGCAATGGCTTTCTCCAGCATCAGACTGTCGGGCTTACGGCATAAACACTTGCCTTTTATTGGGTGGTGCGGACAGAAGTAAATATCATCAATCGATGTGCCCGCTTCGGTGCATGCATCAATTAATACCTGATGAAACGAAGCTAATTCTTCGGCCGTGTAAAGTTCTTTATCGATGCCACCCTGATTGGTTACTATTATCACTTTAAAGCCATGTGATTTGGCCAGTTGAATACAGGCTACGCTGTCTGACAAAACTTCAAAATCTTCTTTTTTGCAGACATAATCCCCGATTTCTCGGTTCAAAACCCCATCTCTATCGAAAAAAATCGCTCTTTGCATCCAATCTCATTTTTAAAGCTACAAATAAAGTGCTAATTTGCACCGTTTTTATATAAATTTTTTTGATTTGTCCAATTACATCGTCATAATACCGACTTACAACGAAAGAGAAAATGCTGAAGCCATTATCCGCAAAGTGATGTCTTTGCAACCAGCCTTTGATGTGCTGATTGTAGATGATAATTCTCCGGACGGTACTGCCGATATCGTGAAACATCTTCAAAAAGAATTTACTGATCGCCTGCACATTCTCGAAAGAACCGAAAAGAACGGTTTGGGTACCGCCTATATCGCAGGATTTAAATGGTGCCTCGCCAGACATTACCAGTATATCTTCGAGATGGATGCCGATTTCTCTCACAATCCTGAAGATCTCCCTCGCTTGCTTCATGCCTGCGAAACGGAAGGCGCTGGGCTGGCCGTTGGCTCTCGTTATATTACCGGAGTGAACGTAGTAAACTGGCCAATGAGTCGTGTTATCATGAGCTATTACGCCAGTGTTTATGTGCGTTTTATTACGGGCATGACCATTAGAGATGCCACCGCTGGTTTCGTTTGCTATACCCGTCAGACGCTTGAAGCCATCAACCTGGACAAAATTAAGTTTAAAGGCTATGCCTTTCAGATAGAAATGAAATTTAAAGCCTTCCTGAAGCATATTAAAATTCTGGAAGTGCCAATCATCTTTACCGACCGTACTTTGGGAACTTCTAAAATGAGTAAGAAGATTTTCAGAGAGGCTTTCTTTGGTGTGATAGAATTAAAGATAAATAGCTGGTTCAGAAAAAATGGCGCATAACGACGACATAGCAGCCCTGCGCATGGATTACCGCAAGGCCGAGCTTCTTGAAAAAGATGCCGACCCTAATCCTATTCACCAGTTCAGACTCTGGTTCGATAATGCCATGATGGCTGAAATTCCTGAACCTAATGCCATGTGCCTTAGCACTGTTTATGGCGATAAGCCCGATAGCAGAATTGTGCTTCTAAAAGCCATTAAGGAAGAAGGTTTCGTTTTCTTTACCAATTACCACAGCAGCAAGGGTATTCAGATTGAAGCCAATCCCAACGTGGCATTAAATATTGTCTGGCTCGAACTGGAAAGACAGATTCGAATCAATGGTGTCATCTCTAAAATCTCTGCCGAGGAAAGTGACCATTATTTTTACTCCCGTCCACTTGAAAGTCAGATCGGTGCCATTGTCAGCACTCAGAGTGAACGTTTGTCTTCAAGAGAAGCGCTTGAGCAAGCGATGGCTGATGCTTTGGAAAAATATAAAACTGAAAGTCCTGTGCGACCAGCACACTGGGGTGGTTATATTGTTAAACCTGTTGAGATAGAATTCTGGCAGGGCAGAACCAGCAGACTGCACGATCGTCTGCAGTATCAGTTAATTAACGGTCAATGGGAAATTGTCCGTTTGTATCCTTAAAATTTTTGTTATCAGAACGGCTTATTAAAGCTCGTGTCCCATTTTCTCTTTCTTGGTAATCAGGTAGCCAGCGTTGTGCTGATTCGGGATAGTAATAATTGGAATATTCTCTACTATTTCTAAACCGTAACCTATTAAACCTGTGCGCTTTTTAGGGTTATTGCTAATCAGTTTCATTTTAGAAACACCAAGATCTCTAAGAATCTGAGCGCCTATGCCATAGTCGCGTTCGTCCATTTTAAAACCTAGCTCCAGATTAGCATCTACAGTGTCCATACCTTGTTCCTGAAGTTTGTAGGCTTTCAGTTTATTCAATAAACCAATACCTCTGCCTTCCTGGTTCATGTATAGAACAACACCTTTACCTTCAGATTCTATCATGTGTAAAGCTGAGTGTAATTGCTCACCGCAATCGCATCTGCAAGAACCGAAGATATCTCCAGTCATGCAACTGCTGTGCACACGCACCATAATAGGTTCGTCTTTTTCCCAATTGCCTTTCTTGATAGCTAAATGCTGAGTGCCATCTGAAATCTGAGAGTAGGCAATCATTTCAAAATCACCAAAAGCAGTTGGCATGTCGATAGCTATTTCGCGCTTAACGTGACTTTCGTTTTTGATTCTATATTTGATCAGGTCTTCTATAGACACAATTTTAAGATCAAATTTCTTGGCAATTTCTACCAGTTCTGGTAAACGCGCCATTTCACCATCTTCTTTTAAAATTTCAACAATACAACCTGCTGGTTCCAGTCCTGCCAAACGGGCAAAGTCGATGGCTGCTTCGGTATGACCAGCGCGCTTGAGTACACCTTCTTTCTGAGCTTTCAGCGGGAAGATATGACCAGGACGAGCCAGGTCAGACACTTTAGTATCTTTGTTAATTAGCGCTTGTATGGTTTTGCTTCTGTCAGAGGCAGAAATACCTGTGGTAGTGCCGTGTCCGATTAAATCGACCGATACAGTAAATGGCGTTTCGTATAAAGAATTGTTAGAACTCACCATCATATCCAGTTCCAGCTCCACACATCTTTCGGGAATAAGTGGTACACAGATTAAACCGCGACCTTCTTTAGCCATGAAGTTGATCATTTCAGGTGTCACATTAGACGCTGCCGTCAGAAAATCACCTTCATTCTCTCTGTCCTCATCATCCACAACAATAATTAATTTGCCGTTTTTGATGTCTTCTATCGCCGATTCTATGCTATCTAATTGGTATGGGTTCATGACTTATTCGACTGCAAAATTAGTGTAAAACCGATGATTTTTTGCTATAGGTTATCAGATTTGCCACATCAATATATTTTATAGTTAAGTGGTAGCGGCATCTGGCGCTCTGCTATAATACTTATAACTCTGTGTCATTAGTCGCTTGTCTTTGTGCGAGTTGACCATCTTTTTATACTTTAAAAAGTAAAGACTGGAATGGGGTAAATTTATTTGAACCTGACTAACTATTCAGGTCAAAAGGCGTTTCAGAAATGCTCAGTTGATGGTTTTCAATTTGCCAGAAGGCAGTGCCATGGCGGTTAGCCAGATCCATATCGTGAGTGGATACGATGATGAGTTTATTTTTTTGATCGGCAATGGTTCTGAGGTCTTTGAAAAGTTGCACCTTGCTTGGGTAATCCAGGAAGGCGCTGGGTTCATCCATCACAATAACGGGCGTATCCTGCACCAATGCTCTGGCTATATTGGCTTTTTGCCATTCACCATCGCTAATGGTATTGAGGTATTTATTGCGGATAGCCGCTATGCCTAATAAATTAACAGCTTCATCAAGCAGTTGTAAATCTTTCTCAGTATGCGGCTGATTCAGGTAAGGGAATCGTCCGAAAAGAATGAGATCCTGCACCTTGATATAGTCTTCTTTCACCCTGTCGGTATTGACATAAGCCAGTTGATGAGAAAGCTTGTTAAAGGTTTTAAAGGCCGTCCGAAAAGAAGAAGCCTGAGCATTCGAAGGCAATCTTGTTCCTTTTATAGTAATTGTTCCTGACAAAGCTGGTATCAGTCCCGCAATGGTTTTGAGCAAAGTACTTTTACCAGTGCCGTTGCGACCGCTTAGGATAATAAGTCCTGAGCCCGGAACAGACAGTGAAACAGGCTGGCAAAGGCTGGTGCCGCGACCAAATTCCAGAGCTTCGATATGGAGAATATCAGACATCAGTTGCGGTTTCTAAAAAGGATATAGATGACAAATGGACCACCGATGATGGCAGTACTAACATTTACCGGAATATTTACCGAGGCGATATCAACAGATGAAATCATCTGACTGATAAGCGCCATACAAGCACCTAACAAAGCATTGGCCAGTAAAAGGTGTTTGAAATTGGCGGTTTTAAAAAGTATCTTGACCATATTAGGAATGGCCATACCGATGAAGGCAATTGGACCGCAATAAGCAGTTGCAATACCAGTCAGAAGGCCAGTGCAGGCCAGCAATTGAAAAGCAACCAATCGCGTGTTGACACCGAGGGATTGAGAGACCTCATCACCAAGCACCATGACAGATAAAGAAGGCATTAAAGAAAATGCCCAAATGAGTCCGCCTGCCAAAGTACATCCAAACACCATCAGATCCATATCGATTGTAGAATTAAAAGACCCCATGCTCCACAGCGTAAAATATTTGAGGTCGTTGGGATTGGCCAGATAGCTTAAAAGATTTTGCAGGGCACCGGTTAGTTGCCCGATGATGACACCAAAAAGTAGGATGATGGCACCATAGCCAAATCTGGCGGAGACCATCAAAATAAGAAACAAGATGGCAGATGCTCCCACAAAGCCCGCCAGAGGAATGCTAAAGCTTCTGGAGATAAAGGGTAGGGCGCTGGTGGAAATGATTACCAGGGCAACCATAAGCGAGGCGCCAGAGCTAACGCCAAGGATATAGGGACCAGCAAGCGTGTTCTTAAACAGCTGCTGAAGGATATGACCGGAAACGGCAAGCGCCATCCCGCAGCAAATAGCAGTAACGACAGCGGGAAGTCTGAATTGATAAACAATGGTTAAGTCGCTTTCAGATGACCATGGTCCGAAACCCGCCGGGAAGGGCAGTAGAAAGATGGCTGTTAGGGCCAGAGCAATCAAACAAAAAAGCAGGATAAGCAGATGTCGACTTTGCATGTTTAACGTAAGTTCAAAAAAAAAGCCTTTCAGACGAAAAAAGCCTGATCTTCCTCAGAATATATCAACAACTTAGCAATATTATGGAATATTGAGATTTTTTGGTAAATTTGCAACCCTATTTTATTTACAAAATACAATGACTAATCAAGACATTTTAAATGGTATTTTAAACAATGCCGGACATGCAAATGTGAACCTGACGCCTGATGAACTGGTGCACAAAGCTTTAGAGAGAAAAGAAGGTGTAATTACCAGTCGTGGTGCATTAGCTGCAGATACTGGCGAATTTACCGGTCGTTCTCCAAAAGACAAGTTCACTGTATGCGACGAGAAAACAGAAAATACCGTTTGGTGGGGTAATGTGAATTTCAAATTCGAGCCTGCTAAATTCGATGCTTTGTTAAATAAAGTGCTTGAGCACTACAAAGGCAAAGAGCTTTTCGTAAGAGATGCATACGCTTGTGCTCATCCAGAATACAGACTGAATATTAAAGTTGTAACAGAATCTGCTTACCAGAATTTGTTTGCTAATAACCTTTTCTTAAGACCAGCAGCTGGCGAGAACCCAGAAGCTGAATGGTTAATTTTAGCTGCTCCAACATTCAAAGCTAATGCTGCTGAAGACGGAACAAGACAACACAACTTCTCTATCATCAACTTCACAAAAAAGATCATCTTAATCGGTGGTTCTGGTTATACTGGCGAACTTAAAAAAGGTATCTTCACTGTGTTGAATTATATCCTTCCGCAAGAACGCAAAACCTTGTCAATGCACTGCTCTGCTAACATTGGCGAAAAAGGTGATACAGCAATTTTCTTTGGTTTATCAGGTACTGGTAAAACTACCTTGTCTGCAGATCCAAACAGAAAACTGATTGGTGACGATGAGCATGGCTGGAACGATGATTCAGTATTTAACTTCGAAGGTGGTTGCTACGCTAAGTGTATCGACTTAACAGAAGAAAAAGAACCACAAATCTGGAATGCCATTAAACACGGTGCTTTAGAAGAGAACGTTCGTTTCTTTGCCGGCAGCAATAAAGTGAACTACGAAGATGTAAGCGTAACTGAGAATACCCGTGTAGCTTACCCAATCGATTTTATCGACAATATCGCTGTGCCTTCAGTAGGTAAAGCGCCTAAAAATATCTTCTTCCTAACTTGTGATGCTTACGGTGTATTACCGCCAATCAGCAAATTAACGGTTGAACAGGCTATGTACCATTTCATCTCTGGTTACACGTCTAAAGTGGCTGGTACTGAAGCTGGCATTACCGAACCACAGAGTACTTTCTCTGCTTGTTTCGGTCAGGCTTTCTTACCACTTCACCCTGCTAAATATGCTGAGTTATTAGGTGCTAAACTATCTGCCAACTCTGATATCAATGTATGGTTAGTGAACACTGGCTGGAGCGGTGGTGGATACGGTGTCGGTAACAGAATGAAATTGTCTTTCACCCGTGCTATGCTAACTGCTGCATTGAATGGTGAGTTAGACAATATCGAGTACACTTCTCATCCTGTATTTGGTGTATTAATGCCAAACAGCTGTCCAAATGTACCACAAGAGATTTTACACCCACGTAATACATGGGCTGATAAAGCAGCATACGATGCTACTGCCAATGCATTAGCAGAGAAATTCAACGAGAACTTCAAAAAGTTTGAAGAAGGTTCAAGCGAGGCTATCAGAAATGCCGCGCCTCAAGCCGTTCAAGCTCAATAATTGAATCTAATATTTTGAAAAAGGCAGTGAGCAATCACTGCCTTTTTTTATTTTTGAAAGATGAAAACTTCAACGCTGTTTCTGTTAATGTTAGCCTATTACCATGCATCAGCCACATTTAACAGGGGTAGTTTGACTATTTTCCGAAATGCAAGTTGTCAAGTCATGAGTACGGAAGGTATAAGTACAGGTGTAAAGTTGACTTCAAAACAATACTTTCCTTATAATTCCCTAAAAAAATCGCAATATGGGTTTTATGTCGAAAACAATTTTAGAGCTTTGGCAGTGCATATCAGCACTGTAAACAGGGCAACCTTTGCATTGGGAAGTACCTATCAGGCGCGCTTCTGCTATAACAATGCCGATAAGTCTAAGAAAGACATTTACCGGGTACTCAGTATAGACAATGATTTGATGTTAGAGGGATTGCTGTCAGACAAAAACCATGTAAATATGGGATTGCTCTTTTCAAGCACATGGAATTACAGAGTTCATGGTATAATGAATTATCCCATGATTGGTGTTCAGTTAAGAACATCCATTCAAGATAGCTACGCAATAATGCCTGTTATTGGTTTTACCAATTTGATCAGAGATGTTTACTATGGCTATACCACTTATGCAACTGGTATATACGCCAACTACAGCAAGCATAATATTGGCTTTTCATTTAGGTTGTCTGAATTGTTAGAAGCTTTCAATCAAAAATAGTCTTTGATTAAGAGAGTTGATGTTAAGCGGTAACTCGAGCTTTTCTTTTGTTTTTTAACAGGAGGGCGCGGATAATAAAAAAGCTGAAAATGCCAAGAATGAGACTGTTCTCGAGCCAGTAATCAAAAGGCGCAATCCAGATTTCTTCAAGTAGGTGCCAGCGCCCCAGAATTTCGATAAAGTTCCAGAATATCACCACCGTTGGTATGGCGTATTTAATGGCAAAATCTAACTGCTGAATGCGCATCAATCGAGCGCCCAGTAACAGCGACCATAATAATGAGCCATAAGCAACCACATAGGTAAGCCAGTGCTTGCTGCCTGCAAATTGTTCGTCGTATACAAATAAAAGGACCAGGTAGAAAGTCCATATCACCATAATGGTTTCAAAAAAGGCCACAATAGCACTCGGTCTTTTGTGTTGTTTGATTTGGATATATTGTCGAAGGTTTAAACGCTTCTGCCACCATATAAATAACTTACAGCGACTGTCGGTGAATAAGAAAATGGCGATTACGGTGCTCAGCAATCCAATCGAAGACATCATCACCAGATATTCGGATCTGGTACTGATCTCATTGTTCTCCATCAAAGGCTCAACATGAAGTTTCTCTGCTATCCATACAAATGAAAATTCTATCCAGCCTGTCCATACCAGTATGCCGCCTATAAATCCCATTATAGTAGCCCTGATAGGATAGTGGTTGAATCGAACACCTAGTACTAATAACAATATACCAAGTACCCCTATCGCACCTGCCAGATAATACTTGTTGATGAAACTTACAGAGTCGTTTAATACCATGAGGGTATGACCTAAGGGAATTGAAAATAAAACTATAACGATGGCTATTATGCCTTTGTTGGGATTAAATTTATTCATAATTTATAATGATTCTAAATAGTTGCAAACATAAAGCTATTTTTAAAGCAAAATAATGGCTTGTAGCAGAATGTTGATAAATTATATAGAATGATTATAAATAAGCAATATGTTTGATTGTCAGCATAAAAAAAAGATTAAATTTATCGAAAAATAACCTTAAATTTAGTTATTTACCAATATTCAGGCATCTCGTTTTTTGTGTTTTGGAATTTGTTATTGTTTGATAGTGAGATTAGTAGGAATTGTTTTATTATTAATTTTCTTTGTTAAGTGTTTGATAAACTGAATTTTTAGTACATTTATTTATAATTAGTCTAAATAAAGGTACTATATTTGCCGCATGAAATACCGTTTACTACTATTTTTTCTTTTGTTTGGATGCATTAATGCATTGAAGTCGCAGGTCTTGACAAAAGAAGATTCTCTGGCTGCCGGCTTAACAATGACAGGTAAAACGACTGTATTAAGTGGCTATGGCGAAATGATGCTGTCATACAATAAAGGTACTCAAACTGCCAATGCCAATGTCACCAGATTTGTCACTTTCATGGGGCATCGTTTCAGTAAGAAAGTTACTTTATTCTCTGAGCTTGAACTGGAAAATGCCAAAGTAAGTAACGGTGGTAGCGGCGAGTTCTCCATCGAGCAAGCTTTCATCAAATTCGATATTAACCGCAGCAGTTATATAGTAGCTGGTTTGTTCATTCCGCGTATTGGTATCATTAATGAAAACCATCTACCAACAACCTATAATGGCAACAGCAGACATTTTGTTGAAAGCAACCTGATTCCTTCTACATGGAGAGAAATAGGGGTGGGATTGTATGGTCGCTTCGACCGCCTGCCAGGTTTTAATTACTACATTGGTTTAACCAATGGTCTGAGTAGCGCTGGCTTTACCAGACAAACGGGAATTCGCGAAGGTCGTTTTGAAGGCAATAATGCCACTGCTACCAATTTGGCTGTTAGTGCTGCAGGTTTATACTACTACCGAAATTTCAGATTCCAGGCATCTTGCTACTACGGCGGAAGTGCTGGTATTACTCCTAAAGCAGGCGATAGTTTGCAATTAAACACAGGACCATTTGGGACGCCAGTATTGCTGTCTGAAGCCAATGTACAATACACTGGTAAAAGATTTGGATTTAAAACACTGGCGACCGTTGTAAATATCAGCGATGCCTATAATATCAGTCGCGCATACAACAACAATGTCGCTCAACAGATGTTAGGTGCTTTTGCCGAGGTCAATTATCAGTTCTTAACGCTGGGCGATGTCTTCTCTAAAAAGCTCATAGGTTTTGCGCGTTACGAGTGGTACGATCTCAACTATAAAATGCCGGTTAATGGTATAAAAGACGATGCGCTTAACTGCCATTTTCTGGTGACAGGTATTACTTATAAACCTGTAGTTGGTGTCGCCATCAAAGCGGATGTTGTAAACCGAGTTTCCGGCACTCCTAATCCTGTATTCAACAATCCACCAGTGCCACAGGCGCCTTTGTATTTAACGAATAACTGGTTCTATAACCTTGGTATAGCCTATAATTTCTAATCATGGAAAGACGTCATTTTATAAAGCAATCGTGTACAGTTTGTATGGGACTGATGGCGGGAGTCTCTGTTGTAACACTAATGGATGCCTGTGCAACTGGAAAAATAGTCAAATCAGAAGCGGTCAATAACCAGATTTCAGTGAATGTCTCTGAGTTTAAACCCGAGCAATCCTTTGTTCTGGTAAGGGCCTCGACACTGAACTTCGATATATTACTGCACAAAGATTCTGATACTTCTTACACCGCTTTGCTGATGCAATGTACGCACTACGACAATCCTGTCTTTGCCAACAACAAAGAGATTTTCTGTCCATCGCATGGCAGCAAATTTGATTTTTCAGGTAAGGTGTTGAAAGAACCTGCCACACAAAATTTAAAAACATATAAAACAGAACTTAACAACTCTGTGATTACAATAAATATCGCATGAAACCATTTTATTATTTAGCCATACTATTGGTCTTTTTTGGCTCAGCCTGCCGTCCAAACGAGGCAGAAGGACCGAGAGAGAATTACCAGCAAGTGATATTAAACGAATTAAGTTTTAACCTCTTTCTTACTTCTTATTCGACATTAGAAAATCGTTCTGAGACGCTTTTAAACACTATTAAAAGCTATGCGGCTAATCCAACACAAAATGGCCTGGATCTTTGCCGTGCTAACTGGAGAGCCACGCGTGAGGTATGGGAAAATTCGGAAGCCTGGTTATTCGGTCCCGTTTCTACAGAAAGCATAGATCCTCGTATCGACACCTGGCCAGTCGATTTTATTCGTCTCGATTCAGTGCTAAACAGCAATGCAACTTTTAGTAATGCCTATATCAATTCTTTGGAAGAATCTTTAAAAGGTTTCCATCCTATGGAATATCTTTTATTTGGGAAAAACGGCAATAAATCTGTTTCCGAATTTGATGCCCGTCAGATGGCCTACCTGGTGGCACTGGCAGAAAATTTAAAACAATTGTGTTCAGAATTACACACTGCTTGGTCGCCACAGGTTGGTAAATACGTCGATGAACTTACTTTAACGGGTCCCTTAAAACTGTATCCCAATAAACTCAGTGCTTACGAAGAAATTACCAATGCCTTAATTGGTATCTGCGATGAAGTGGCCAATGGTAAAATTAATGATGTTTTCATTAATCTGGATTCAATGGGAGAGGAATCGCCTTTCGCTAAAAATAGTATCACCGATTTTACTAATAACATCAAAGGTGTACAGATGGTGTACCTCGGTCCAGATCCATCGGGCACTACCGGACTGGTCGATTTTGTCAGAACCTTCAACCTCAGTTTAGATGCCCGCATCAAACAAAAAATCAATACGGCTATTTCAGCATTAGGACAGATTACTGATCCGTTTGGACGCGCTATATTTACTCAGCCAATACAAGTTCAAAATGCTGTAGATGCTATCAATGATTTGAAAACAGAATTGGAAACAGGTTTATTGCCCTTGATACAAGTACATGTCAAATGAGTATTAAGTTTAAATTTTCGATAGTTGCCATTAGTCTCAGTCTGCTCGTATTAAATGCCTGCAGAAAATATGATCCTGCCTATGTCAGTGAGACTGAAGAATGGTTCTCTGGCGGAGCGCAAACCTTCTTTGACGAGACCATCACAGGATTTGATCATATCTTTAATGGATTAAGTCCCGCCGAGGAATTAGCTCACGAGATAGGGGATAAAGCGTTTGATCAAACTTTTGTTACGGCGCCAGCTCCGCTAAACTCGGGACTTGGACCAATTTACAACAACGTCTCTTGTGTCAGTTGTCACGTTAACGACGGTCGCGGAAAGCCCCCCGTTAACGGTGAAGCTTTATCCAGCATGTTATTCCGTTTAAGTATTCCCGGAGTGAATCCTCATGGTGGTCCGAACCCAGTGCCGGGCTTTGGTGGACAGTTGCAACCACGCGCTATTGCTGGCAAATCAGGCGAAGCCGATGTCGTAATTTCTTATTCGACAATTAACGGTACTTATGGTGATGGTACACCTTATGTCTTGAGACAGCCAGTTTATACACTTTCGAACCCTTACACCAGTTTGCCTTCTGATGTGATGTTGTCTCCAAGAGTAGCGCCTCCTGTTTTCGGACTGGGATTATTAGAAGCAATATCAGAATACGATATCATCAAATATGCCGACCCATCAGATGCTGATGGTGATGGCATCAGTGGAAAAGCCAATCGTGTCTGGGATGTGATGAGTCGGTCGTTTAAACTAGGCAGATTTGGCTGGAAAGCCGGACAGCCCTCACTCATTCAACAATCGGCAGGCGCGTATAACGAGGACATGGGCGTTACCAATTTTATTTTTCCGATGGAAAGTTCATTTGATCAGCCTCAGTATGATCAACTTAATGACGATGTTGAACTAAGTGATTCGTTACTTCATGCCGTGGCGTTTTACATGCAAACCCTGGGCGTGCCCGCCCGAAGAGATGTTGATGTTCCTGAAGTTAAAGAAGGCAAGCGATTGTTCAATCAGATTCAGTGCGCATCTTGTCATATAGCCAGGCATGTAACAGCAAGCGATATGGCATTTCCATCCAGAAGCAATCAGAAGATATTCCCATATACCGATTTGTTGTTACATGATATGGGTCCGGGACTTGCAGATAACCGCCCTGAAGCAGATGCCAACGGCTACGAATGGCGCACACCAGCATTATGGGGGATTGGTTTAACGAGAAAAATTAACGGTCACGAATACTTTCTGCACGACGGCAGAGCCCGCAACATGACCGAAGCCATTTTATGGCACGGTGGCGAAGCCGAGAGCAGTAAAGAAAAATTCAGAAACTTAAGTGCTTCAGAGCGACAAGCGGTACTGAAGTTTTTAGAATCACTTTGAGGCCTGATAGGTCTGTTCCAGGGTGCGAGTAAACACCTCTAAAGGCTGAGCACCAGAGATGCCATACTTGTTGTCAAAAACAAAGAAAGGTACGCCTCTTACGCCAATTTGAACCCCTTCGTAGATATCGCGTTGCACCGCTTCGGCATAGTCCAAATTGTTAAGAGCAGCTTTAGCGGTGGCTTCATCAATACCACATTCAGTAGCGATTTGAGATAATTCCTCCTGGTTTGCCAGATTGCGACCATCCACAAAATAGGCTTTGAAAAGCGCTTCTTCCATGGCATCGCCTTTTCCAAGCGATTTAGCATGTTGAATTAAACGATGCGCTTCAGAAGTATTCGCCACAACGGCTTTATCCATGTTGTAATGAAGGCCAACTTCTTCGGCCATTTCCACCACTTGTTGATTCACTTGCATGGTATATTCCATGGTCCACCCTTTGGCCTCGGAAAGGTACTCGTAGAGCAACTGACCGGTATTTGATTTTTGCTCAGGATTCAGCAGATATGATTTCCATTCAATTTCTACTTCACTTTTATGTTCAAATTGCGACAAGGCTTCTTCTAATCGTCTTTTGCCGATATAGCAGAACGGGCAAGCCACGTCGCTCCATATTTCGATTTTCATAGGGGCAAAGATACGGGAAAGGGAATAGGAAATAGGGGATAGGAAATAGGAAATAGGGTGACGCGGCGCTCCTCATTGCCCGGCACCGCTGGCACCGGCCTGCCCCGTATTGTGCGACGCAGGAGCTCTGATACGGGGCCTACGCGAAATCCTTGTTCATACATTTATGATTTGAGAGTGCCGCTGGCACAACCAAGATTATTCTCTTGCGCAAGCCCCCCAAATCCCCCTTGAACATTCGCCGAAAATCAACTACCTTTGCACGTTTACATGTTAACTTTAAATGAACTCTCATTCGACTTTGGTGGTCGTGATTTATACAGAGATGTTAACTGGCAAATAAAGCCAGGAGAACGCATCGGTTTAGTGGGTCAGAACGGGACCGGAAAATCTACCTTACTCAGAATCATCACAGGCGAATATCAGCCCAGCGAAGGCTCGCTCTCTAAGTCGAAAGACTGTACCATCGGTTTCCTGAATCAGGATCTGCTCAGTTACGAAAGCGAAGAAAGTATTTACCACGTCGCTCTGCAAGCTTTTGATAAAGCCCTTAAACTTCAAACAGAAATTGATGATATTATCTCTAAAATGGAATTCGACCATTCTGATGAAATCCTCAATCTGCTTGGCGAAAAGCAAGAACAGTTCGAAGCCTTAGATGGTTACAATATCCAATTCAAAACAGAAGAAATTCTGGAAGGTTTGGGTTTTAGTACCACCGACCTGCAACGTCCGCTTTGCGAATTCTCCGGAGGATGGCGCATGCGTGTGATGCTGGCAAAATTGCTTCTGCAAAATCCGCGTTTGCTATTGCTCGATGAGCCTACCAACCACTTAGACTTACCAAGTATCGAATGGATAGAAGACTATCTGCAATCGTATGCCGGAACTGTTATCATCGTATCGCACGATAGATACTTCCTCGATAAAATGGTGACTAAAATTGTAGAAGTGGCCAACCGCAAGGTCTACCAATGGGCTGGTAACTACAGCAAATTTCTGGATCTTAAAGTGGAACGCGACGAGCTTCAACAGCGCGCCTTCGACAATCAGCAACAATTCATCAAACAACAAGAGCGTCTCATCGACCGTTTTAAAGCGAAAGCCAGTAAAGCGACGATGGCGCAGAGCAGAATGAAAATGCTCGATAAACTCGATCGTATCGAAGAAGTTCAAAACGACGAGTCGGTGATGAACCTGCGTTTTAAAGTTAAAACACAGCCTGGTAAAGTGCTTATTACCCTCAAAGATGTTGGTAAACACTACGGCGATCAGGTGATCTTCGAACATGCCAATGCTCAGATCATGCGTGGCGATAAGATTGCTCTGATTGGAGCCAACGGTAAAGGTAAATCTACTTTGCTTAGAATCATCGACCAAAGTGAATCTTGCTCGGGAGTGGTGGAATACGGATACAATGTCGAAAAAACCTTCTATGCTCAGCACCAGCTTGAGTCGTTGAATGTTAACAATGAAATTCTGGAAGAGCTATCACAAATGGGCTCTACCAAACTAGAGAACGAACTGCGTTCAATTCTGGGTTGTTTCTTGTTTAGCGGCGACGATGTGTTCAAGAAAATTAAAGTACTAAGTGGGGGAGAGAAAGCGCGTGTTGCTTTGGCGAAAGCCCTGGTCAATGAAGCCAATTTCCTGTTGCTCGACGAGCCTACCAATCACCTGGATATTCAGAGTATGAACATCCTGATTCAGGCACTTCAGCAATTTGAAGGTACCTTCATTACCGTATCACACGATCGTTATTTTATCTCGCAAATCGCCAATAAAATCTGGTGGATCGAGAACGACGAAATCAAAGAATACCTCGGTACATACGACGAGTGGAAGTACTTTATGGCTCAGCGCGAAAAGAACGCCGCGCCTGCTCCAGTTGTCAAATTAGTAAAGCCAGTTGAGAAAGCACCAGAGGCTGCACCAGTGAATTCTGGCAACGATAAACTCAGAAAACAACTTCAGAAACAAGCCGACGAATTAGAGCAACAATTGGAAACCTTAAAAGCCGAAAAGCTAAAGGTGGAAAACTTGATTGCCGATCCCGCCAACAACCATCAGATTGGCACACTTTCTGAACAGTATCAACAACTCGAACAGTCAGTTTCCAGTAAAAATAAAGAGTTCGAGGCAATATTTGAACAATTGTTAAGTTTATAACCCCGAAAGAATGAAATATTTTAAGAACAAAGCCGGTCAATTCAGTCAGCAATTTATCATGACTGCTCTGGCCTGTTTCTTAAGTCATGGCGCCTTGGCCGCTTACCTGCCAATTCAATACGCCAATGTCTCTTACGAAAGCAGCATTAAAACCGTGCTATTGTCTCAAAAAGGCAGTTTCGAGCGCTTTCCGGCCATCGATTTGGGCAGCGAACAACAGCTTTCCCTGCAGTTCGACGAGCTGATGCCAGAGAACGATAATTACCAATACACCATCATTCACTGCAGCTCCGACTGGCAACTATCTAACCTTAAACCCAACGAATACATCAAAGGGAATATGTTTGAGAATATCA
Organism: Bacteroidota bacterium; assembly: GCA_027490055.1. Lineage (GTDB taxonomy): Bacteria > Bacteroidota > Bacteroidia > NS11-12g > UBA955 > JABMMZ01. The sequence continues at coordinate 24,981 of JAIXYV010000063.1, forward strand.
ATGAATATTCCTTTTCTACAACCACCTTCCAGGTGTATACCCATTACCAGGTCGATTTTCCTTCAGCAGATTTAAAACCAAAATTGTCGGGTAACTACATCATTAAAGTTTACCGCAATTTCGATGAGAATGATATCATTCTTACTCGTCGTTTCATGGTGGTCGACGATAAATTCATCATCACACCAAGTGCTAAAATCGCTACCAATCCGAATGAAAGATTTAGCTCTCAGGAACTGGATTTTACCGTCAATATCGGCGATAACTCAGTGCCAAATCCTCTAATCGATGTAAAAGCTACCCTCATGCAGAACCTAAGATGGGACAATGCGATCTTCGATTTAAAACCGCGTTTCATCAATGGTAAAATCCTCGATTACAACTACGAAAATGGCAATGTCTTTTTAGGAGGAAATGAATTCCGTTATTTTGATATCCGCAATCTTCGTTTCCTGAGTTTCAATGTGCGCACCAAATACATGGAAGGCAATCTGAAGCATGCTGTGCTCTACAGAGATGCCACAAGAGTCAGTCAGACTTACCTCCAGACCATCGACTTTAACGGTAAAATGGTGGTTGATAATAGAGACAACGCCGTTAAAGGCGAAATAGAAAGTGATTATGCAGCGGTGCATTTCAGTTATGTCAGCGATAAATTAGAAAAAGATGTTTACGTCTTTGGTGAGTTAAGCGACTGGCAAATGAAAGACGAGTTTAAAATGGAATGGAACGAAAAAAGTCAGGAGTACGAGAAGACCATTATGCTGAAACAAGCCTACTACAACTACTTCTTCGTGACTGCCGATACTAAAAATGCGGCCGACCTTAAACTCACAGAAGGCAATCACAGCAATACTGAAAACGATTACCATGTGATGGTGTACAATAAAAATCAGTTCATGCAATACGACGAACTGCTGGGTACCATTCACTGTAATTCAACTAAAAAATAAACATGAGCACCGACAAAATTAAAATACTATGGGCCGATGACGAGATAGATATGCTGAAACCGCATATTCTCTTCCTCGAGCAAAAAGGATACGAAATGATAACGGTTAACAATGGCAACAGCGCCATTGCAAAAACCATCAGCGAGAAACCTGATCTGGTATTCCTCGACGAGAATATGCCAGGTATCAGCGGTCTCGAAACACTTAAACAAATCAAAGCCATAGAGCCAGACGTGAAAGTGGTGATGATTACCAAGAGCGAAGAGGAGTATATCATGGATGATGCCATTGGCTCGCAGATCTCCGACTACCTCATCAAGCCAGTTAATCCGAATCAGATCCTGCACTCTATTAAAAAACTGATGGATAAGAGCAGACTGGTGACCGAAAAAACCAATCAGAATTACCAAATCGATTTCAGAAACATCAGCAATATGTTGATGGATAATCTCAGTCTCGACGAGTGGAAGGATGTCTACAACAAGCTTATCTATTGGGAGCTGGAGCTGGGTAAAAGTACCGACAAGAGCATGAATGAGGTTTACGAAAACCAGAAACGCGAAGCTAATCACGGCTTCAGCAAGTTCATCGCTAAAAACTATATTAACTATTTGCAGCCAACCGGCGATAACGGGCCGGTAATGAGTCATAACCTCTTCAGAAGGAAAGTAAAACATCTGATCAACGAGCAGGTGCCAACCTTCTTTGTGTTGATAGATAACCTGCGACTGGATCAATGGCGCACCATTGCCCCCATTATCAAAGAGAAGTTTAAAATCGAAGAAGAAGACCAGTACCTCACCATTTTACCAACCACCACCCAGTATTGCAGAAATGCCATCTTCAGTGGTTTATTGCCCAGCGAGATAGAGAAACGTTTTCCGGATAAATGGAGCAACGACGAAGATGAAGGCGGAAAGAACAATTTCGAAGAAGACTTCTTCAAAGATATGCTTGGCAGATTGCGCGTGACTGGCAAGAACAGTTATATTAAAGTTACTAACCTCGACGGCGGAAAATCTATGGTAGATAAGATTCCTAATCTGTTTCAGAACGCCATTAATGTGATTGTTTACAATTTCGTAGATGCCTTCTCGCATGCAAGAACCGATGTAAGTATTATCAGAGAGCTGGCAGAAGACGAAGCGGCATACAGATCGGTGACAGAAAGCTGGTTTAAGCACTCACCATTGTGGGAAGCCCTGCAGCTGATGTCAGAAAAGAAGTGTAAAGTTGTCATAACAACCGACCACGGAAGCGTTCGCGTTAACAAGCCAGTAAAAATAGTAGGGGATAAGAATACCAATTCGAACCTGAGGTACAAGCAAGGCAAGAATTTAAGTTACGAAGCTAAAGAAGTCTTTGAGATTAAGAAGCCAGAACTGGCCTTTTTACCGAAAGTGAACGTTAGTCAGACCTACGTTGTTTGCAAAGAAGACGATTTCTTTGCCTATCCGAACAACTATAATTACTATGTAAACTACTACACCAACACCTTTCAGCACGGTGGAATATCGCTGGAAGAGATGATGGTTCCTTTTATTGTGATGGAATCGCGATAAAAAAAGTAAAAATAGTTTGATTGTTAATTTAAAAATCCTATATTTGCACCCTTAAAAATTGAAAAATCATGGCTGTTACCAGACTTAAAAGAAAAGACAGAAGAAATAAAGAGTTTACCCGTATCAGAAAAACTAATCTGAAAAACGTAAGCAAAATGGTGTATATCCAATCTCCACACAGAGAAGTTTCAGGTATCGTCTTAGAAGATCAGGCGTAATACGCTTATTAAAAATACTTTTAGAAACCCGTCCCCAAAAAGGTCGGGTTTTTTTGTTGTCTCAACTTTAAAATCCAAACTTTAAATTTTACATTTGCAACAAAATAACTTTTATAACAAGAATACCATGAACAAAATTAAAGTAGCCAATCCTGTTGTCGAATTGGACGGCGATGAAATGACACGCATTATCTGGAAGTTTATCAAAGACAAACTGATTCTACCATACCTGGATTTGGATATTAAGTACTACGACTTAGGTATGGAGCACCGCGATGCCACCAACGACCAGGTAACGATTGATGCTGCTGAAGCCATTAAACAATACAGCGTAGGTATTAAATGCGCTACCATTACACCTGATGAAGCTCGTGTGAAGGAATTCAACTTAAAACAGATGTGGAAGTCGCCAAACGGCACTATCCGTAACATATTAGACGGAACAGTATTCCGCGAGCCAATCGTTTGCAAAAACGTACCGCGTTTAGTACCTAACTGGACTGCTCCGATTTGTATCGGTCGTCACGCTTTCGGTGACCAGTACCGCGCTACCGATTTCGTTACTAAAGGCAAAGGTAAATTAACCGTTAAGTTTGAAGGCGAAGATGGTACTGTACAGGAGTTTGAAGTATACAACTTTAAAGGCGACGGCGTAGCATTAGCGATGTACAACACTGATGAATCAATCAGAGGTTTCGCACACTCATGTTTCAACACTGCTTTACAAAAAGGCTGGCCTTTATATTTGTCTACTAAGAACACCATTTTGAAAAAGTACGATGGTCGTTTTAAAGACATCTTCGAAGAAGTATACCAGGCAGACTACAAAGCGAAGTTCGAAGCAGCAGGTATCGTATACGAGCACCGCTTAATCGACGACATGGTAGCATCTGCATTGAAATGGAATGGTAACTTTGTATGGGCTTGTAAGAACTACGACGGCGACGTACAATCTGATACAGTTGCTCAAGGTTTCGGATCATTAGGTTTAATGACTTCAACTTTAGTAACACCAGACGGCAAAACTATGGAAGCTGAAGCAGCACACGGAACAGTAACCCGTCACTACCGCGACCACCAGGCAGGCAAACCAACCAGCACCAATCCGATAGCATCTATTTTTGCATGGACCAGAGGTTTAGAGTTCAGAGGCAAATTAGATGGCAACCAGGAGTTAATCAATTTCTGCAACACTTTAGAGAAAGTATGCGTAGAAGTGGTAGAAAGCGGCAAAATGACCAAAGATTTGGCAGTTTGCATCCACGGTAACAAAGTAACTCACGGCGAGCACTACTTATACACTGAAGAATTCTTAGACGAGTTAGACAAAGGCTTAAAAGCTAAATTGGGTCAGACCGCTTAAGAGAGATTATAATTTTATTTTAAAAAATCCCGGGTGTATAGCTCGGGATTTTTTTATGTGTGGTTTCAACACTCCGCACTCCGCACTCAACCTCACCTTCACACTTAACCTCGCCCTGACTTTCATACTCATCCTCACTCAGGCCCCTCCAAGAGGTGGTCGCAGATTTTTTATTAAAAAGGTTTTTATTATATGTTTATCGGTTTTTATCAAAGCCCGGATCGGCTCCGCGATCCTCGATAGCGCGGAAATCGACGCAAGAACATCGCTCCCGATAGTTATCTGGTTTAATTCGTAACATAGAAGCACAGAAATTACGAGAATCACATTGCGTCGACGACGCTGTAGTAACATTTATTAGAGAAGAATGGTTTTATAACTTAGGTCGGCCCTGTACCAGAACTCCTGCGTCGCACGGATACAGGACAAAGCCTCAGCGGTGCCGACAATGAGAGCAAGTACACCGTTTTTGTTTACGCGACTTTCATTTCCGATCATTACACCAGACAGACAGAGGGTTTTCATGGATATATGCGAGAATTGCAACATGATCTTAGGCGGTAGTGGCTATCAGGTTTTATACGAAAAAAAGAACGGTAAATGGTCGGTTCACAGTTCCTATAACTTCTGGGTCAGCGAGGCCAATTGGAAGAGAGAAGAATTCTTGGCACTAAGGTGAAATGATGTTTGATTAAAAATAATTGAAAAAATCCCGGGTGTAAAGCTCGGGATTTTTTTTTGTGAAAAATTAATTTAAGGCTGATAGCTACATCTAGAAGTATTAAAAAACATAAATTTTTATGCCTGATAAACAAATTGATACATCAATTAGTGTGATATTATTGAAAAAAGATATTGACTCGATTTCTGAAATATGAAATTATGTTTATAATTGCCATGTTCTTTTAATTGTCTCATAGTAATATGAAATTGAAAACGAACTTAAACTAACTTTTAAACATGAAAACAAGCCTCAAAAAAATCACCATGTGGATACTCACATTTATTGCCGTTTATTTAGTTGTCGGACTGATAATACACCATTGGATATTTCCCGTTAAAACACCTGACTATGCGACCTATTTTGAGTCGGGTAAATCATTTAGTTCTAACCTGGAAGGACTAAAGCAAACCGTTGTTAAAATGGATAAGGGGATGTTGATTACCGATATAGAAATACTGCCACATTCGAACGGTCCTGTACCCCATGTGCATGAGCATTTTGACGAGACCTTCACGGTAAAAAGTGGTACGCTCTCAATGCAATATGGCAATGAAATAAAGAAGATTAGCAGCGGGCAGACCATTGTAATTCCGAAGAATACACCCCACAAACCCTTTAATGAAACCGATTCGCCAGTGGTAGTAACAAGTGAAATGCCTCTGGACTTCGCCTATTGCCTTTCGCAGATTTATCCATTCTGGGATAACAACCTAGCCAATACCAAGCCACCAAAGGTGTTATTCCAGTTGGCGGTATTTGGAAACAAATTTGACTCATACCCAACACTAGACGCTCCACCTAAACCAGTGCTTAAAACTTTAAAATTTTTACTGGCCCCAACTGCGCGATTAATAGGCTATAAGTTTTATAATCCTGCTTATCTTCCTCAATAGATCACATTCGATAGTATATTGAAAAATTCTACAACTCGTTGTAAAAAACTTAAATTAGATTGCTAAAAAGAGATAATATTTTGATTGAAAGAATCCCGGGTGTTGAGCTCGGGATTTTTTTTGTGAAATATTGCATTTAAAACTAATCAGAACTAACAGTTATTATCAAAAAAAACCTGATTTTTGTTTTTGGTATTCAGCTCTAATATTTGAGCCAAACTAAAACATTTTATAATTGTAATATAAGATAGAAATAAAGGAAGCGAGAACTAAAACACGAATGAAAAACCTTAAGTCGATTTTACCCAAAATTACATTGCTTTCTTTGCTTTACTGTTGTTCGGTTGTTGTTGCCAATGCTCAGGTTCAGGCAACAAGTGATCTTGCTCAAAGGTTTTTTGTGCCAGCGATACAAATGGGCTATATCAATCATAATTCTTCTAACATATCTGATGGAATTATGATTCAAACATCGATGGAGTACAGAACCAGGAAGCACCTTCTGTTTCGTGGAAATTACGATTATTTTAGAGGTCGACTAAGTATGAATACCAATATTAATCAAACCTATTCGGCTAAAATACCTTTGTCTGAACTCATAGGTGGTGTTGGTTATCGCGTCACTGAAAAGCGACATAACCTTTTCTTGGTGGCACAAACGGGTATTAGGTTTTATGAAAATCCAAGTGTAGAAATTAGCAATGGCAATTTAAACATCGATCAAAAAGATGAAACAGTTGGCACTATGCGCTACACTTTGGGTTATGAATATGAAGTCTTTAACAGTGTTTTTCTGAATTCAGAAATTTTCGTGGGCCATTTATACCAAAACAAAGATTTCTGGCAGAATTCTAAACCCTTTTACGGTATCACTTTTGGCGTGTCGTCTAGATTCTTTTGGTAGATAGATTCTTAAAGTAAGAATTTCAACACATCAACAATCATCCTCAACGACATCTTTCTTAAACTGACTAATCATCTTCTTCATTTCTTTCAGCTGCTTGATCTTCTCTTCTATTGAGTTCAATTTCTCATCTAATACCGACAGTTTCTCGGTAATGGTTAAATGGTTATTGTACCAGGCGTCCATCAATTGGGCAATTTCGCTAATGGTGAAACCAATCGACTTGGCATCTCTCACCAATTCGAGTTTCTCTACCGTTTCTTCGTCGTAATGAAAGTAGTTGTTAGACTTGATGCTTGCGTCGCGTTGACCCTTAATTAAACCCGACTTCTCGTAAAATCGTATCGTGTGTGCACTGATGCCTGTTCTTTTCGACAATTCGTTGATTAACATCTTGCAAATTTAGGGTGTTGAAAAATAAATTACAAGTATAGACTATGCTCTAAGGTTGCAGGTTTAAAATTTTCATTTTAGTTTTGCTGCAAATTATTTTAAATACAACATGACAACCGCATTAATTACAGGAGCATCTAACGGAATCGGATTGGAATTAGCCAAAGTTCACGCTTCTAAAGGCGACCATCTGGTACTGGTTGCAAGAAGTCAATCTAAGTTAGAAGAAATCAAAACTTCACTCGAAAATCTATACAAAGTAAAGGTTTATACCATTGTAAAGGACCTGTCTCTGAGTAACGCCGCGCAGGAGGTATACGACGAAACCCAAAAGCAGAATATTCAAATAGCGTATTTGATAAACAATGCAGGGTTTGGCGACTTCGGAATGTTTGCCGAAACAGACTGGAACAAGGAATTGCAAATGATCAATTTGAACATGACAACCTTAACACATTTAACCAAACTTTATTTACAGGATATGGTGAAAAGAAGAAGCGGTAAAATTATGAATGTGGCATCCACTGCGGCATTTCAGTCGGGACCGACTATGGCGGTTTATTACGCTACAAAAGCATACGTATTGAGCTTTTCTGAGGCTATTGATAATGAAGTGCGCGATAAAGGTGTGACGGTTACTGCCCTTTGTCCAGGTGCCACAGAAAGCGGCTTTCAGGCTGCAGCGGCCATGGAAGAAAGCAATCTTGTAAAAGGTAAAAAACTACCAACATCTAAAGAAGTTGCCGAATATGGCTATGCTGCAATGATAAAAGGAAAAACAGTCGCTATTCACGGCTTTAAAAATTGGATTATGGCGAATTCTGTCCGCTTTACACCCAGAGCTCTTGTGGTTAAAATTACACGTAAAATCCAGGATAAAGCGAATTGATAGAGGATAAGGTGCCAGTCCCGCCGCCAGCAAAAGTGTTTAAGCCTTATGTTTGATACATCGGTGGTGATTTACAATCATTGAACTTTTAGGGATAAACTATTCAGTCAGGCCTCAACGTTACCGGGATTAAAAACTAAAAATCACGCTTTTGTTTGCAGAGATTTTTTAAATTCTGATTAAAATTTATCTTCGTTGCTGCTTCTTACAATCAAAATAAGAATTTGTCAATGTCTAATTCCACTTTGCCCAATTGCAACATTCGCCCTATGGGGAAAATATCAGAAGCGTTTGTAGTATTAGGTATTCACTCCTTTCAAGAAGCTTGTCTTTATATTAAAAACTTGCCATATAGACGTAATTTGAATAAGGAAGATCTCCTGTGTGTATTTAAAGAGCAATGCGGCACATGCAGTACCAAGCATGCGGTGTTGAAACTCTTGGCGGATGAGATAGGACTTGATGATGTTCAATTGTATTGCGGGATATATAAAATGTCTGCTCATAATACACCGGCAGTGGCGTCGTATTTGAAGCTACACGGACTGGCATATATTCCTGAAGCACACAATTATCTCAAGTATAAAAATCAAATTCTGGATTGTACCTTTGCTGATGTCAATACCGTCAACTTTGTTGACGACCTGATCGAAGAGATAGAAATACGCCCTTCCCAGATTAGCGACTATAAAGTAAAATACCACCGCGACTTCCTTTCTAAATGGATAGAAAACAACGTTGAGATTCATTTATCTCTGGATGAGCTCTGGACTATCAGAGAACAATGTATTCGTGATATCGCAAGTAATTAATGGATGAATTGTCAGGGTGTTTATGATTTTGTAAAATAATTAAATACGGTTGATAATACGTATCTTCGTAATACTAAAAACAAACATCTAAATGACACACTCATTAAAACGCTTCAGTCTTGTATTGGTTTCTATCCTGCTTTTTTCTTTTACACCCGACAAATCACCTGTATATACCGGTACTTATGGGGTAGGCGAGTCTAATCCTTCAAAGATTACACTCACTATTAATGCTGATAATACCTTTACTTACCAAGACTATTCTGTAGCTACTTCTAAAATCGACCTCAGCGGCAGCTGGACTGCCAAAGGCGATAGGGTGGTGCTCAAAGCAAATGATCCTAAAGTTAAATTTCACAAGGTTTGGACCTTCGGTCAAGATGGTAAAGTCGCTAAATCTCGTAAGGGTTTATGCTGGTATAGGTTGTGTAGGATGTGATTGCCCGCGTCACTTATCTAATTCAAAAACTTGGATTTGATAGATTATTTTAATTATTTTGTAATAGTTACAGCATTTTTTTCTCGTGATGGGCTGTTCGAAATATTTTAATATGAAATCAAATCAGTTAATAATTTTATCCCTTTTCTTCTCTGTTTTTAATCTCTATGCACAGAAACCTGCAGGAGCTGTTGCGGCCAATCCGAATATGATTTATTATGCCGGAGGCAGTTGCAAGTTTTACGATATCAATGATAATCTGCTTCTCTCTGTTGATGCAACCGAAGCTGGCTGGTCGGCTACACCTGCCAAAACCGCCTGGGTGGTGGTTACGCCAAGCAATGGTGGTTATTACGAGTTTCCCAGTTATACCAGCAATGCCCCTACTTGCAATATTTCGCAATACCTGCAACCTTTCTGGAAGTCGGATACAGTATTTAACGAACTGGTGCTTTTAAATGGGGTCAACACTACGGCTAAACTGATGTTTAAACCGAGCAAAATTATTTCAGTTACCAATTACGATTTTTCTCAAAGCTTTATACAGAACACAGATTTTTCTGTGACAGGTAATGTTATTAAACAACTCACGGCTAAAGTCTCTTCGTCTGTGTCTATTGTCGCAGGAAAAAAAGGTAACGGTCAGCCTAATGGCTTAATGAACACCAAGGCGAGTTCGTGGACCTGCGTAACGTATATTCCGGATAGAAGCAACTGGAATGGTTCATCACTTCTGGGATACAAAGGCGATAAGTTGCCAAAAACCATGGCAAAACTAAAGGCTGGACAGGCCGTTACTATAGAAGCATACGGCATGAGTATTACCGCGGGCTTGAATGTGAGTGGATTTGCCGGCGATGATAAAAATTTTACACCTACCAAGCCTTACATGCACAGTTATGTGGATTTGCTGGAGAATGCTCTGGAAGCACGATTTGGTTCTGATATCACCATGATTAATGGTTCTTGCGGGGGTAAGATGGTGGCATGGATAGATCAGTATTGCGAAAGTATGGTGGTGCCTAATGTGCCCGATTTGGTGATATTGGATATGGGCATGAATGATATTTGGGGTACGACTTCGAACTCAGCTTTTAAAGCCAGTATGCAATCTTGCATCAATAAAATTAAAACAGCAAATCCCAATACCGAATTTATTTTGATTGGCAATATGTTACCTGATGTGCAGTCGCAAGGTGCACCGTCTAACGGCGATGTTTTAATGTACGGATTCTTAAGTCAGTTAAAGAGTTTGGAAACCAATGGTATTGCTGTTTTTAACATGACGACTTTAAGCGATTCTATATACAAAAGAAAAGGCGCTACCCATTGTCATTCTAATTCTCTGCACCCTAACGATTACCTGGCAAGATGGTATGCTCAGGGATTGGCAGAAATGTTTAACGATGGCACAACAATAAGTCAAAGTGCCAAAAAATATTACGTCAATACTTCTGGCAATAATACCGACGGATTGACATTAGCAACGGCGTGGACCAGTCTGGATAAAATCAATACCAAACAATTTAATGCCGGCGATACCATTGTATTCGAAGCTGGGAAAACCTTTACAGGCAATATCGAGTTTGATAATACAGATGGAAATTCGGCCTCAAAGCCAATCATTATAACCACTTATGGCACCGGGCAGGCAACTATCAAAACTAATCTAACAAGTAAATGCGGATTCAAAGCCAGCAATGTACAAGGAATTCATATTAGCAATATTCACTTTAACGGACCGGGCAATGGCACTCAGAAAGATATCGATGGTATTTTGTTTTTTACGACCAATACCTCTGGTTATCTGAGTAATATTTCGATCAAAAATTGTGAGGTCAGTGGCTTCGGTTATTGCGGGATACGTTTTTATTCTAATTGGGATCCAACAGTAAAGGCAGGATACAAAAATGTGGTAATAGATAATTGTAAGGTGCACGACTGTAGAGAAAATGGCATAGTAAGTTTTGCTTATGATAATCAGACCACCAATTTCTACCACCACAAAAACTTCACCATTAGAAATACGGAGGTATACAATATTACAGGGTATGCAAGTTCGACCCATAAAGGCAGTGGAATAGTTTTATCTCAAATAGACTCAAGTATCATTGAGCGATGTGTTGCATACAATACAGGCACGGCAAATACCGCTTGTGGCGGTCCTGGTGGCATATGGGTATGGGCTGCGAATGCCATTACTATACAGTATTGCGAGTCGCACCACAACTCATCTGGCGGCACTGGTGGTTGCGATGGGTTAGGATTCGATTTAGATGGGGGTGTTACTAATTCAGTTATTCAGTATTGCTATGCTCACGATAATGATGGGGCAGGTTATCTATTAGGTAATTTTTCAGGAGCCCGTCCGTGGGGTAATAACACGATGAGATATTGCATTAGTGCTAATGATGCCAGAACTAACAATTCGGCAGTGACTTTATTTACGGCGCCTTCTACTAATTGGAACGGACTTAAGTTATATAACAACACCGTTTATGTAACACCATCTGCCAAAAATACCTACGCGACCTTTGGGGCATTTCAGATGACCGATTATGGTACCAACATGTCGGGAGTAGAATGTTATAACAATATTTTTTATACTACAGGAGCTTTGCCATTGGTGAATGTACCTGCAACTTTTACTGCGCAAACGCCCAAATTTATTGGCAACTTATACTATACCGAAGGGCAAGCCTTCACTATTAAATATGGCAGCACATATAATTCTTTGTCAGCCTTTAGAGGGGCAGGAGCTTATTGTGAAAAGAATGGCAGCGATACTACAGGTATGGTTTTGAATCCAGATTTGTTGAATACAACGGCAACGACTGTATTCCCAAAACCTACAGATTCTTTGAAATCATTTATGACATCCTTGACATCACCTTGCCGCAATACAGGTTTAGATTTAAAAACCAAATTCGGTATCGATATGGGAACAAGAGATTATTGGGGAAATCCATTAAAGAACGAAAACGCGTTTGACATCGGGGCTTATGAATGGAGCAATAAGTTGAGTGCCCTTCATTCAATTAAATTCTCTGATATCGCTATTTACCCTAATCCAATTGGCAATGAAGCGCTTGTAATTGATTTGCCTATCAATCAAAGTTCTGATGTGCATTTTAAGTTATTAGACATCACCGGTAAAATATGTCTGGACCAAACATTACACACAGGCTCAAACAGAATCCAAACACATACACTTCCTCAAGGCATTTATACCATCATTGTAAGCGACAGTTTCAGGTCTGAGTCGTTCAAGCTGGTGAAAGTAGAATAATCGAGTTAATCGATTGTTTTTATAGTAATCATCGGACTTACAGTCCGTGTTTATAGAGAGCCTCAGTGCTCCTTCGCACGCAACAAAATGGTTAGCAAGCATGAGAATGAAAGTTACACCAGACGGACCTGCCCGGATGCTTGGGGCGGAGGGGATTAAAGAAGTTTAGAGTGGACTTAAATTAACAGAAACAGCATACTCAATAAATAAAAAAAGCGTGATCAATAATGACCACGCTTTTTTTGTTTTGTATTAAGAGATTATTGAATCACAACTCTTCTGGTCACCACAGTGCCTTGAGAATTGATTCTTACATTGTACACACCGGCTGCAACATCTGTTAGATTGATATCGCAAGAGCCAGAATTGTTGAATGTAGCTTTGTAGACTTCTCTACCTTGAGCATCGATAACACTAACTTCAGCATCGGCTATTTGTTTGCCCAGGAAGTCGATTTTAAAGTTGCCATTACTTGGGTTAGGGAAAATATTAAAGCCTTCGTTAGAGTTAACATTATTAACACTAACAGTACTGTTAATACATCTTGGCCAGTAAGTGAAAATTACTTGTCTGGTTAATGGTTGTGAAATATTACCAGAAGGATCAGTTACTTTATAAGTAATATAATAAATACCTTCTTCGTTTGGATTAACGTTTTGAGCAACTATTTCGATGTTTGCTTGTAACTGGTCTGGACCGTAGTAGTTATCTGTTGTAGTTAAGTCCCAATAAGGCCAGATATTTTCACCAACACAACCATAGATAGTTCCACCCCAGAGTGTTGGAGCTTGTCTATCAACCACCACTACAGTTCTTGTTTTGAATGCAACGTTATTAGAACCATCAACTGCTTTGTATACTTCAGTATAAGTGCCTAAGATGTTCTGATTTACATTCGATGAAATCTTGGTAACGCTAACATTACCCGGACCATAATAGTTGTCTGATACAGTCACTTTAACTGGCACATAAGTAGTCGCCACATCATGGTAAACTAATTCAGCCGAGTTTAAGTCGATAACTGGAGCAATATAATCGTCAACTCTGTAGGTAACTACTTTTGGTGCAGATATATTACCAGACGAATCTTTTGCAACATAAGTTGCGATATAATTACCTTTAACAGTCGTGTTAACTATTTCAGGGAACCAGGTTCTGTTAAGGGTAGGATTATTATCATAAGCATCATTTGCAGACACTTGATTAATCCATACACTTCCTATTTGAATTAGTGTATCATTAACGTTTTCTATGCTTGGAGCAATTTTGTCTTCCACACAAACGGTTCTTTGTGCAGTAGCAATATTTCCAGCGAAGTCTTTAACACTATAGGTTAGTTTATAGACACCAGTTCTTTGAGTATTTACTTCACCATCAACTCTGATAGCAGAATTTAGAGAAATAAATGGATTAGTGTTATAAGCCACTGCTCCCGGATCTACATACGCTTGATTGTCTCTTCTGGCTTCGATACAACCAGAGCTACCTGGATTAAGTGTAATAACAGGTGGGGTTAAATCATTCACAACGACAAAGTATCTGTAAATTGGATCTGCCTCGTTACCAGAATTATCTGTTACAGAATACTTAGTGCTGTATAATCCAGGTACAGCTACATCTAAGTCAGAATCAGGAATAATTTTGTTACTGATGTCACCTTCTGAAGGGTCTATAGCAGTTGCACCAGGGTCGGTGTAAGATGAATTTCTTTCCAGTCTTACAGTATCGTCACCAATTAATGTTAGAATTGGTTTAAGTCTATCATTATAAAGTTTAATTCTGTAATCTTCGTATTCACCAGCAGTTACTGGTCCGCATGGAGCTGTAGCTTCATTATCAAAATTAGTTGCTACACGTAAAATTGTATTGCCCTCAAATGCATCGTTAATGTTTGGAACTGTGAATGTAGTACTTATTGTTTTGTTGTAAGAAGACGCTTCAATCATAATCATCTCACCAGCATCATTAAAGTCACCATCAATATTCCAGTCAATCCATGCTTTTCTGTTTGCCGGATCACTTGTGTTGTTTCTGGTAACCTCTAATGTATAGGTTTTGCCAAACGTTAAATCTGCGCCAATTGTAGGACTGTAATCAGTGTAACCTACAATACCAGAACTACTACCATTGGTAATTAGTGATGTATTATTGTCTAAAAGTCTAACATTGTTTATTCCGATATCAGTAGCAAGAATTAATGAAGTAGGGTTACAGTAATCCAATGCACAGATAAAGTCGTTTTTAACAACGGTTTTAGTCGTATTGGTTGGGTCTAAACTATTGTATGCTTTTAATGCTATAGTATAACAACCTGGAGCTGTAAATCTGATTTTTGGTTTAGGAACAGAATCTCCCGGAGTGGCGTTATAACGGATAAAACCAGTACCAAAAGCAGAAGGAGAGGCAGGTGGGTTTAATAGAACATAGCTTGTAGGGAAGATGGTCCATTCGTATCTGTTAGCGGCATCAGAAATCGGGTTTAGCTGAACTTCTGTGATGTTTACCTCCGGACGTCTGTTGCTTGCCAAAACATCCAATTTAACCTGTGTATTAGGCGTAACCACATCGATTGTCTGACAAGATTTTTTATTGCCAACACAAGATTTGATTTCTAAACAAACATCATACTGACCATCAGTATAGAAAGTGTAATTTAAATCTTTCTTATAGCCAACTTCGTTGCCATCTACCGACCAAACCCAGGTTGGAACACCAATAATATTTGAAGTGGCATTGGTGAATAATACCGGAGTAGAATTGTAAGATGGAATTGTATTGGTAGTAAAGCTCGGAGTAGGAGCCGATCCAGTTCCTAAAATAGAGGTATAAGATCCAGCAAAACCAGAGTCTACACCCGAATTATCAGATTCAAATAAAATGTACATGCTACCGCTTGTAGCTACTAAATTTTGAGGGGCTCTTGAACCAGCAGAGAAAGATCCTAAAAGGGTAGTATTTGGTCCACCCGGACCTTTACCATCCCAGATTCTTAATCTGTCGCC
Source organism: Bacteroidota bacterium (assembly GCA_027490055.1). GTDB lineage: Bacteria > Bacteroidota > Bacteroidia > NS11-12g > UBA955 > JABMMZ01. The sequence goes on from JAIXYV010000063.1 coordinate 40,422, forward strand.
GATGCCGCTGAATTTTAAACGACTCAAGGTCAATTCAATTCTTGTAGCATTACAAGGCGTGATTTGTAAAAATGAACGTGTACCTAAACCTTGATTATTGCTATAGTTACCATTCCTTCCGCCATTGTCAAATATTGTTCCTGAGGGACTTTCAACAATGTTATCGTTGTTCGGACCGTATGTGCCGAAGCCTAAAACATATTCGGTAGGTGAGATGACTTTGATGTAACATTTTTTAACTACTGGACTAGAGTTTCCTACATCGTTAGTGCTAATTAACTCTATAGTATAACAACCAGGGCGGTTGAATGCGAATTCAGGTTTGCCAGTTGTTTCGGTTGCGCCTGTTGCAAACGGATCAGGGGTAACATCACCAGAATTGATGTCTTTAACATCATTTACATCTGTTGAATCGTATACTTTCCATAACCATTTATACGGACCATTGGTAGATAAATCGTAGATTATAGCTGTTTGATATTGTTCAACCAAATTTTTGTTGGTGACGAAGTTGGCAACAGGAACTGCAGTAGGGACATTTACGGTTAGACATTTTACGATACTATCTCTTCCTAAACAGTTACTGCTTCTTAGTTTAACGCATTTAGTTCCACCGGTATTCCATGTGTAATTGAAGTTTACAGAATTTGGAGCTTCAATGGTGCCATCATTGTTGGCATCCCAGGTATGGGTGATATAACCAGTTTGATTGCTGTTGACAAACGTCGCTACAGATTTAATCCAAACAGAACTTGGTGCAATAAAATTAGCCGCAAGAGAAGTAGGCAGATTGACGTTTACTGTATAGTCTTCAGTTTCTCCCCATGTGTAAGTACCACATGCATTGCCTGGATTAGCAATTGCACCTTCAATTAATACGACTCTTAATCTTGTATTACCTGTTTTTACATTGCAAGGAACAGTAAAAGTATAAGTGAATGTATGCGGATTGCCTGATGAGGTTAAAGCTACTGGTCCGACAGCCTCACCTGATTCAAAATTAAAATTTTGATTGTAATCGATCCAGGCCAAAGCTCTGTGAGTAAATACACCGCCACAAGTAGTGGATACGATAGAGATTGTATAAGTACTTCCAGCAGTTAAATCAGCAGGTTGTAAACCAGTGAAATTTGTATATAACTGACAGTTTGTACCTGGCGAAGTGTTGGATATGTTGTCTAATTTTACAGTATTACCTTGTAAAGTAACTCTTGCTATATCTTCGTCTGCGGGATTTGTAGCAGCAGAAGTACAATATTGAGCTTTTAAGGTAGTATTGAATATGCCACCCATAAATATCATCAAAAAGATAATTCTAAAGGTGAAGTAATTGGATATTTTATTTAAATTTTTCATATGGAAAGCTTGTTTAGTTGTTAATGGTTATCATTTGTGTTAATACGCCTTGAGCAGTGATTATTCTGGCGGTATAAATACCTGTTGCTACCTGCGTCAGATCGAAATTGTCGCTTTGTGTAACTGTCTTTTCTGTAATAAGCTCGCCAATTGAATTATAGATTTCTACTTTAAATGTTTCATTGCTATTGTCTGAGCTGATAGTAAAGATACCAGTATTCGGATTAGGATAAACATTGAATGAAGTAGCTATAAGATTGTCGTCAACAGAGGTATTTACAGTGATACATTTTGTGGCATAGCATTCGCAATCTGAAGCGTTCTTAGCAATCATGGTAACACAATATTTGATATTGCCTTTATATGTATAGTTAGTGCCGCTGCCGGTACTTGTTTTTCTGTTACCATCACCAAGTATCCAGGTGTAATCGATACCAGTCATAGTACCACCAGTTGGTGTAAATACGTAGTTTTTAGGATTTACCGACCAGTTTCTTTGAATATCAAAGTTACAGGTGCTTGGCAGTGGGTTGATAGTCACACTTTTTATAATTGAATCCTGACAGCCACCTTCAATACTTGCTTTTAACTGAACAAAGTAGGTTTCAGAAATTGAGGTCGATTTGTAATTGTGAATTGGTGAAGCCAATTTACTTGTATTCTTATCACCGAAATTCCAGTCGTATTCAATTTTACCATTAGAATAAGTGCTTAAATTAGTGAAGCTAACTGCTTGGTCAGAACATTGATCCGCTGATTCAAAGTCGGCTTTTGGTTGAACACCTACATGGATGTTTTTAACCATTTCGGCACTACATCCGTTTGCTAAAGTTGCTTTTAAAGTGACATTTCTATTGCCTGTATTTGGCCATTTTACAGATGGGTTAACTGAAGTTGAGGTTAAGCCATTGCCAAAATTCCATTCATATTTCGAGATGGTTTCGCCTTGAGTATTCGTTAAGTTATTGAATGGCGTAGAAGATCTGTCGCAAGCGAATGGATAATTGAAATCAACAATTGGAATTTGTTTAACAACAATATTTTTAGTGATTGAATCCATACACCCGAATTCTGAAATTGAAATTAATTTTACGCGTTTAGTTCCGGCACTGGTGAATTTATAATCGGTATTCAAATCCGTAGCGATGTTGTTTTGGTCGTCAAAATCCCACTTGTTGCCAAACTGACCAAGTGCGATGCTTGAAGTATTTGTAAATATGAATTTATCGTTTAAGCATTCGCCTTGTGATTTGTCAAAATTGGCAACTGGTTTTGCAAATTGGTAAACAACTTTTGATTTCGAAGCCACACAACCTCCAGCCTCAGCAGTAAGTGTTACCAGATATGGACCAGGTACAGAGTAGGTTTTGGTAGTGTTAACTGTAGTTCTTGTTGGTGAGTTATCGCCGTAATTCCATACGTAACTTAATGTACCGTTTCCAATAATAGTTAAGTTAGTTAATTCGATAGCAGAACCTTGACAGGCATTTTTAACTCTGAAATCTACCAGTGGAACTTCTCCGATAGTTACTTCTATGCTGGTGTCTTTCGAGACGTTCCAAACAAAAGAAGTAGCAGTTAATTTTACAAAGTATGTACCTGGATTTTTGAATTCGTGAACAGGTGAGTTAAATGTAGAGGAGTCGCCATCACCAAAATCCCAACGGTATGAGCAAACACCAGAACTAATTGTTGAGATGTTTTCAAATAAAGTTTGATCGCCTAAACATATAGAGCTTGGGAATCTGAAATTAGGTTTTGGAGTAGGTGCTACATATATAGTTCTTGTAAGTGTAGAGTCACAGAAATGTGGACCTAAATCTGCCACTTTTACACTAAATGTGATGAAGCTATCAAGCCATGCTGACTTAGGTGTGAAACTCAGGGTGCCAGGATTGCCTCCGGCTGGGTTATTGACCGTATATTCGGAACTTGGCACAGTTACATTAAATCTTGTTTTAGCGGAAACATTAGAAACAAACCATGTAGTACCATGTCCGGCATTTGTAAATCCGGTTGGAGGAATTAACTCATAGGTTAAAGTTTTTCCAACTTCAATAACATCTGGAGTAGAGATATTGCCGAATTTAAATTGACCTTGGAAAGGTGTACCTGCAACCATTGAAGCACCTATTGGTGTAGGTTTTACAGTTACTGTTAGCGGAGTTCTTGAGGTAGAAACGCATTGGTTTTTGTAGATATACATTAACTCTGGATTGTAGGTTAATGTTTGAGTAGAACCAAATTTACCAATGATAATATGACCACCAGTTTGAATGGCTATGTCTGCATTGCCGGCTCCAGGACCATTAAGTGTACTGTATAATGAGTTACCAGCTCCGAAGTCTAAATCGGTTGTTAAGTAAAAGGCATGTGTACCAGCTGGTAAATTTAAGTTCTTAGCCGACACTCTGCCAAAATTGTTACCGCCTTGTGTTACAAAAGTAATGACACCTTCATTTAATTTAATCCATCCTGTTGGGTTGGTAATAAAAGAAGTATGTGCACCAGGTCTGTAATATAATTGATAACCACAATTGGTTGGTGTTGCATACCACAATCTAAACTGAATACTATCTAACAAAATTTGTTTATTGGTAACAATGGTTTGCATGCCTCCATAAGGCTCCGTTTGTCTAACGTTAATACCAGTAGTTTGAGCTGAAGTTAATCTGAAATTTCTACTAAGCTTGGCTGCTTCTGCAAAAAATGTTCTTGTAGATGGCGTAAAAGGACCATTAATAGATTTACCGAATCCTATCAAATTGCCTCCTGTAGAATTATCATACCAAAACACAGAATCGGCTGGGTTAGTAGTTGTAGCAACTAATCTTGGAACGGCTCTGCCGCATTGAACAAAATCTGTTACAGATGGCGGTGATGCAGCACCCATGAAGTCGAGAGTTGTAGTTAATAAGTCGTTACTAGATACTGAGTCGACAGTGCCATTTGGTCTTTCTGTCCATGCTCTAATCGTGTAGGTAGTATTAGGTGCAAAAGTATAACTTGAAGATAGTGTAAATGAAGCAGACTGACCAGTAGTAAGTGAACTGGTAAGATATTGAACACCTTGATTCACATTGTTAATCGACCAGTTTAGTCTAAAACTATCTAATCTTCTTCTTCCAAGGTTTGATACAACAGCATCAATTCTTTGAGTATACGTACAAGTGTTTAAAGTTGAAAAACCAGTCACGCTGGCGTCATTGTTAACACTTGGACCAAACACTTCGATCTCTCTGAAATTTGGGTTAGATAATTGCGTTCCACTCATAGTGAATGAGGTAATTCTTAACCTCTGAGTATTGGTAGTAGGAAAATTAACCACACTACTACATGCCGGCGTTAAGTTAGAGAATGTTGAAACGGTTACCCAGGTTGTACCATTCCAGGTTTGGATAGTACCACCAGCTAAAAATCTGGTATTTGTTTGAGCGTGGTGAATAATAAATCTGTTTACAGATCTTACACTGGTCCAGTCAAACTGAATCCAGTTGACCCCTGGCGTAATATCAGGAGGAGTAGCAGTTGTGATCCACATAATTTGCGTACCACAAGTACCCAATTGTAAATCGTTTAAGGTGCCGCATGCTCCTGTGTTACAGGTACTGGCTGTTACAGTTGCCAGAGGGGCAATGTTTTGTTGGGCATAGATCTTCTGACCTATACCAATTAGAAACAAAATTAAAATAGTAAATTTATTCATATGGACAATATTAAGTTCGTCATAAAATTACAATGCAAATGCATAAATTGTTTGCTTTGTAACAATATTATGACTGACAAATTGAAAATTTGACAGTTTTCTTACAATAAATATATTGATTAAATTAAAATGAGCATTCTTAAAATAATTTTTTAAGAATACAGAGATGGGAAACTTTAAATTTCTGTTAAGCAGTAATTGTCTGCTCTCTGTCCGGACCAACAGAGATAATCTGAATTGGCATACCTAATTCGGTTTCCAGAAATGCCAGATATGCATTAAAATTCGCTGGCAAATCGCTTTTGCTGCGGCAGATAGTAAGATCTTCTGTCCAGCCTTTAAAACTCTTGTAAACGGGCTCTACAGTAGAGTTGCATAAGTCGTAAGGCACATGAGTGGTTTCAACACCATCTACCTTATAAGCAGTGCATACTTTAATCTCGTCGAACTCGCTGAGCACATCGCTCTTCATCATGATCAGATAGTTAACACCTGATAGCATAATGGCATATTTTAACGCCACTAAATCTAACCAGCCACAACGGCGTGGTCTGCCAGTGGTGGCGCCGAATTCGTGACCTTTTTTACGAAGCTCTTCACCGGTTGCATCTAATAATTCTGTAGGGAAGGGACCGCTACCAACGCGGGTGCAATAGGCTTTGAAAATACCATATACAGTACCGATGTGTTGAGGGGCAATACCTAAGCCATTACAAACACCACCGCTGATGGTATTGCTTGATGTAACAAATGGATAAGAACCGAAATCGATGTCCAGCATACTGCCTTGAGCACCTTCGGCTAAAATTTTATGAGTTGGAATTAAAGAATTAACCAGGTATTCGGAGTCGCTGTTATTGAAAGCTTTTAAGAATTCTATGGCCTCGAAAAACTCGGCTTCCAGCGTTGGTAAATCGAAATCAGTATAGCCTAAGAAACCAATTAATTTGATATGGTCTTCTTTGATGGCCTTGTATTTTGAAGCGAAGTCGGTGCTAAAAATATCGCCAATTCTCAACCCATTTCTGCCAATTTTATCGCGGTAGGTTGGACCGATTCCACGGAGTGTAGAACCAATTTTAGCTTCGCCTTTAGCGTGTTCGCTGGCGGCATCCAGTAAACGGTGAGTCGGTAAAATAAGGTGAGCTTTTTTAGAGAATACCAGGTTTTTTCTGACATTGGCACCAGCAGCTTCAACGCGCTCGATTTCAGCTTTGATTCTTACTGGATCTACTACCACGCCATTGCCGATGATATTTAGACAGGTATCGTGAAAAATACCTGAAGGGATGGTGTTCAGTACGTGGGTCTGACCATTAAATTTTAGCGAGTGACCAGCGTTTGGTCCCCCTTGAAAACGGGCAATAACCTGATAGTTTGGTGTAAGAAAATCGGCGATTTTACCTTTTCCTTCATCCCCCCACTGTAAACCTAATACAACATCTACTTTATTCATCTTTATTTATAACTTCTAATTGGCAACTTTTGCAATTACCGTTCTTGTCTTTTATTGGATTGGCATATAGGTGCAGAGAGTGGTGACTTACTTCGAAGCCCAGCATCTCGCCCATAGTGCTTTTGATTTGTTGAATACGCGGATCGCAGAACTCGAGTACTTTGTTGCAGTGCAGGCAGATCAGGTGGTCATGCTGACTGTAACCGTAGCTCTGTTCGTACATCGCCATGTTTTTCCCGAACTGATGACGTTTTACTAATCCACTGTCGAGCAATAAATCGAGGGTGTTATATACAGTGGCGCGACTGACACGGTATTTACGATTTTTCATGTGAATGAAAAGCGTGTCTACATCAAAATGCTCTTTGTGGGTGTAAATTTCGTCGAGTATAGCGTATCTCTCCGGAGTTTTACGCTGTTTATTTTTCTCCAGATATGCAGTGAAGATTTTTCTAACCTCCAGTTTTACCTTCTTGACTTTATCATTCGAGGCTTGCATAAGGTGCAAATATACATTCTAAATAGGTAAAGGGAAGGGCTTTTATCACAATCTTATTAACGATTTTAATTTATGAACCAACCTCGATTCTGTAGACATTCATGGTTGGATGCTTCATCTTGATATTGTTGATCAGATTATCGAGGTGCTTGGTGTCTTCTACATAAACTGATATCATGCCTTCGAAGGTGCCTTCGTGACTTTCAATCGTGATGGCTTTCATGTTTACACCCATATTTTTACTGATGATATTAGATAAGCTGCTCACAACTCCCACGTCATCAATACCGATAATTTTAACACCCGCCAAGAACCTGGTTTCTGTTTTTACAAAACTGTCTTTCCATTGAGCTTTGATAATGCGATAACCATAGTTACTCATCAGAGAAACGGCATTCGGACAATTGGTTCGGTGGATTTTAACCCCCTCGCCAATGGTAATAAATCCAAAGATGTCATCACCTGGAATCGGACTGCAGCATTTGGACAGAGAGTAAGGTAAATCATACTCATCGCCCACAATAATTTCGTTCTTTTTGGGAGGTGATTTCTGAGCAGCTGATTCGGCTCCGAGAGGCTTTGGACTGGCAATAACCTTCTTATTGATGATATTGCTTATCTGCAGTTTGTCTGCCGGTATTAGCTCTTTCTGGATAGAGTAATACAAGTCGAGTGCCGACTGTACTTTAAAATATCTAACCAGCTTATGGATATTATCTTCATTAAAATCGACCTTCTCTTTGCCGAATTTTTTCTTAAGCAGTTCTTTGCCTTTTTCAGCCGATTCGCGTTTAGATTCTCTCAGGAAATTTCTGATACGGGCAATGGCTTTACCTGAAATAACAATCTGCAACCACTCTTCGCGGGGATGTTGTTTTTCTGAAGTTAGGATTTCCACCTGATCGCCATTAGAAAGAATATGGCTGATAGGCACCAGACGGTTGTTAACTTTAGCGCCTATACATTTACTACCCACTTGCGTGTGAATCTCGAATGCGAAGTCGAGCGCCGAAGCCCCTTTAGGCATTTTCTTGAGATCGCCGTTAGGTGTGAAAACAAAGATTTCTTCGTGTATCAGTTGAAGTTTGAAATCATCGATAAACTCGAGGGCATTGGTAGAAGGATTTTCGAGTATGTCTTTAATACGCGCCAGCCAGCCATCCACACCCGAGCGTTCTTCATTAGAGATCCCATCTTTGGTGTTCTTGTATTTCCAGTGAGCCGCATAACCTTTTTCGGCAATTTCATCCATACGTGCGGTACGAATCTGAACTTCCACCCATTTGCCATCATGACTCATAACGGTGGTGTGTAAGCTTTCGTAACCATTACTTTTTGGCGTCGTAATCCAGTCGCGTGTACGGGAAGGATTCGGTTTATAGATATCGGTAACGATGGAGTAGGCAGTCCAGCAATCTGATTTCTCGCGTTCAGGATCGGCATCCACAATAATTCGCACGGCAAAAAGATCGTAGACCTCTTCGAAGGGAATATCCTGTTGCTTCATCTTTTTAAGGATAGAGTAGATACTTTTCGGGCGACCTTTAATTTCGAATTTCAGGTTAGTGCCTTCCAGTTTTTCCTTGATAGGTTCTATGAACTTTTTGATGAAGCGATCTCGTGCTGCTTTTTTGGCATTCAGTTTAGTTGAGATGTCCTTATAAGCTTCGCGTTGGGTGTATTTAATGGATAGATCTTCGAGTTCAGATTTAACGTTGTATAGACCCAGACGATGGGCAAGAGGAGCATAGAGGAAAAGCGTTTCGCTGGCGATTTTAAGCTGGTTTTTGCGACTCATGCTTTCAAGGGTACGCATGTTATGGAGACGGTCGCACAGCTTCACCAGGATAACACGCACATCATCGCTGAGGGTGAGTAGCATTTTACGGAAGTTTTCCGCCTGCATGCTATCGGTATGGTCGAATACCTCTTTAATTTTAGTCAAGCCATCTACGATTTTCGATACTTTTTCACCGAATTTGCGTTTTATGTCATCGACTGTGTAGTTGCTGTCTTCTACCACATCGTGAATCAGCGCACAGATAATGGAAGTGGTACCCAGACCAATTTCCTGTGCAGCGATACGCGCCACAGCGATAGGGTGGTAGATATAGGGTTCGCCGGATTTACGGCGCATATCTTTATGAGCATCCAGGGCCAGGTCGAAGGCCGCACGGATGCCTTTTTTCTGTTCAGAGGTAAGTTCGTGACGAATGGATCTTAAGAGCGATTTATAGCGTTTAAGAATTTCCTTTCTTTCTATTTCCTCTCTTTCAAGTATAGATATTTCTCCTTCAGACATAGTGTTTAGTGCAAATATAGTTAAAGAAGAAGGTTTTTAGACAGGGCAGGTGCAGAAGGATTTCAACGCTTGTCAAACTTACAGGTCACAAAAAAAAGGCAACCGTTTCGGGTTGCCTTTTTGTAGGATTGTTATAATGGATTAAGCATTGAAGGTCTTAGCTTCTTCAATCCATGCATGCCAGGTTTCAAGGCTGGTCATGCTGTCTTGTTGCTCTAGTTCGGCGATTTTCTCGTCGGTTAAAGCAATTAAATCAGCGTAAGAGTGGATGCCTAAAGCGTTAAGACGCTTTTCGAAAGCAGGACCAACACCAGTGATTTTTTTCAGGTCATCACCAGCAGTTGTTTCTTCTTTAGCGGCTTTCTTTTCAACTTTCTCAGCTTTTTCAGCTTTAGGTTTTTCTTCTTTAGTACCAGCAGAGTCGAACATAGCTTTCAAATCGCTGAATGCATCTAACTCACCAAGAGTTGATTTTTCGTTTGATTTGTTCATGTTTTTAGCGGTTTTAGACGCTTTTTCTCTGTTAGCCTGGTCTTCAGCTTTACCAGCTTTATCGTCGGCTTTCCATGTATTGGTATGAGACAGAACGATGCTTTTGTTGTCTTTGCTAAATTCGATAACTTCGAATGTTAACACATCGCCATCTTTCACTTTACCGCCATTTTCTCTAACGAGGTGACGTTTTGGAGCGAATCCTTCGATACCGTATTGTAATTGGATGTTAGCACCTTTGTCGTTAACACCTACGATAGTACCTTCGTGCTTAGAGTGTAAGTAGAAGATAGTTTCGAAAGTATCCCAAGGGTTTTCTTCCAGTTGTTTATGACCGAGAGACAGGCGTCTGTTTTCAGAATCCACTTCAAGAACCACAACATCAATTTTCTCATCTTTCTTAATAAATTCAGAAGGATGTTTGATTTTCTTGGTCCAAGACAGATCAGAAACGTGAACTAAACCGTCAACACCTTCTTCTAGTTCGATGAATAGACCGTAGCTGGTTAAGTTTTTAACGATACCTGTATGTTTGCTGCCTACTTTGTATTTTTCAACGATGCTGGCCCAAGGGTCAGGACTTAGTTGTTTAATACCCAGAGACATTTTGTGTTCATCTTTTTCAAGCGCAGTGATAACGGCTTCAACCTCGTCACCAGCTTTTAAGAAATCGTGTGGACTTCTTAGGTGTGAGCTCCAGCTCATTTCAGAAACGTGAACTAAACCTTCAACACCTGGTTTGATTTCAACGAAAGCGCCGTAATCGGTAACAGTAACAACTTTACCTTTTACTTTAGCACCAACTTTGATTTCTTCTGCCAGAGTATCCCAAGGATGTTCTGTCAGTTGTTTCATACCAAGAGAGATACGTTTTTTATCTTCGTCGAATTCAAGTACAACGACAGTAACTTTCTGATCTAAAGATAATAATTCTTCAGGGTGGTTGATTCTACCCCAAGACATATCGGTGATGTGCAGTAAGCCATCGATACCACCAAGATCAACGAACGCACCGAATGGAGCGATGTTTTTAACGATACCTTCAAGAACCTGACCTTTTTCAAGTTTAGAAAGGATATCAGATTTTTGAGCTTCGATATCATCTTCGATAAGAGCTTTGTGAGAGATAACAACATTTTTGAACACATCGTTAACTTTAACAATTTTGAACTCCATATCTTTACCTACATACTGATCGTAGTCTTTAATAGGTTTAACGTCGATTTGAGAACCTGGTAAGAAAGCATCGATGCCCATGACATCAACCACTAAACCACCTTTAGTTCTTGTTTTTACTAAACCTGTAAGAACAGTACCTTCTTCCATAGCTTTCAGGATGAAATCCCAAGCTTTTTCCTGGATGGCACGTTTACGGGAAATGATCAGCTGACCGTCTTGGTCTTCCACATTCTCCAAATAAACTTCCACTTTATCACCTACTTTTAAATCTGGTAAATCTTTGAATTCGTTTCTAGAGATAATACCATCTGATTTAAAACCGACATTCACTACAACTTCTCTGTCGGAAATCGAAACTACATAACCAGAGATTAATTCGTTCTGGCTAAGTGCTTTTAATGAGTTAGAATAAAGATTAACTAAATCATTGTGTTGTGCAGAATTGTAATTAGCAAATCCTGCTTTGTCCATGCTCCAATCGAAATCATCCGAAGCAGGAGCAGATGCTTTGGATTTAGTGCTGGTTTGTTTGGTTTCTGTGGCTGTCTCAACTCCTGTTGGAACGGTGCCGTCTTGTAATTGTTCTTCTGTCAAATTTTGTTTCCTCCTTTGCGGGGCGGCAAATTTACGAAAGATTTAATAAAAAAACACTTTTTTAATTAATTTTCTGAGTGGGAGGTAAGTGGCTGGTTTTGAGGTGTTTTGGTTTACACCTTCCAGGTCTTAGACCTGGAAGGTGTAAGTGGCAATCGATCTTCAGCTAAAACTAATCAAACGCCTAATATTTAAATATATAACTAGTCAAATAAGTTAATTATAAATTTTCTCTATTGCCAGATGATTACTAAATTACCTCGTTTTAAATAATTGATATCGAGGTAGATAAAATGTTTTAATAAAATTAATCGTTAATAGAATATTTATTTCGTTTTGGTGTAATATCCTGATAACCAAATTATTGACTTGGTTTTACTGATGATTCGAAGTATGTGTCTGTAAATTAAATCTTTAGCTAAGCTTGATTTGGGAGTATTTTGTGTGAGTAGTGCTTTTTTAGTTTGAATTGAAATTTTCGTTCTGCACCTTCCAGGTCTAAGACCTGGAAGGTGCAGAACATATTCACTTCGTTACAGATTTCATCTCTATCACCGCAATCGCCGAATTAATGTCGCTCTTTAACCTCGTTATCCTTAACTTATCCCTTATCGCCAACTGCTTGCCTTGCTCTAAAATCTCCATCTGCTTGTCTAATGATCCATATAAGTCTCTGAAAAAAGGTAAATAAGTGGTGCCTGAATCCTTATAGTTACCCATTACCAAACTGAAATTCAAATACGCTCTGTGTAATTGTACTGTGTCTAATCCACTAAAATCATTTAACACCTTGCTCAATTTCTTTCCGGTATAAACATCCTTGTAAATCAACCACTGTCTCACCATCTCATAAGCTTTCCTCGATGCTTCCTCAGCCGAATCTCCCTGAATCTGCTTCTGCATAGCTTCATAACTTATCGGCATTGCTTCCGAATCTTTATTGTTAATTAACGATTGAGTGCTTTTGTTGTTATTGTCAGCAGATGTACAAGCCGACAATACAAGCAATGCTATTAATAACTTTTTCATGGACATTTTTTTAGGCAAAAAAAAAGTTGGATCTTTAATTATCCAACTTTTCTTTTATAATGTTATTACTGATTATTTGATTTTTTTAGCTTCTACTTTGACTTTGTCAGCAGCTTTATCAACCACTTTTTCAATCATTGTTCCTTCTGCTTTTTTAACATCAGCCTCGGTCGGAGTTACAACTGCAGCGCTGTCGTTTGGTACTACTACCGCAGCTTCTTTTGCTTTTGTTATACCGGCTGCATACTGATCGCCAATACTGGTCCACGAATTTTTTACTGCTTCTAATGCCGTTTTACTTGCTTCATCTAACTCTGTTACGTTTATACCTGAAGTGGCATTCTGAAATTCTGCTGAATAATTAGCCCAGGCACTTGAATCAAAGTTCTTAGTGGTGTCTACAATACTCTTAATAGAATCTACCCAGTTTTTTAATTCAGTTACTTTTCCTACAGATTCAGATACAGCAGGGGTGTTGTTGCAAGCTGAGAATACAGCTACAGTAGCGATGGCGAAAAAAATGTTTTTCATTCTTGTTTTTATTTTTAAATCTGATGCAAAATTAATTTTTAAGTAAGATATTGCAAAACAATTTTTTGCATCAATTTGAGCACGCAGTTTCTTGATACTCCAATCGAATACCTTAAGGGTGTCGGACCACAGAAGGCCGAGATTCTAAAGGCAGAGATTTCTGTATTTACTTTCAAAGATCTGCTCTACTATTTCCCCTTTAAATACATCGATAAAACTAGTCTCTCTGAAGTCAAAGACCTACATCCTGAAGCTGGAAATGTGCAACTAAGAGGAAAAATTTCTAATGTTAAAATCGTGGGGGTTAAAGCTGGTCGCCGTCTCAGTGCAACACTGAGAGATGCCACCGGTAAAGTGGAATTGCTTTGGTTTAAGAATTTTTCTTTTGTTGAAAAAGCCCTAAAGGAAGATGCAATTTACACGGTCTACGGAAAAGTGAATGCCTTTAAAGGTGCTTTCTCTGTCCCTCATCCTGAAATTAAACTCTATGATGCGTCTGACAAGGAGAATATCCTTCCAATGGAACCTGTTTATCCTCTGACTGAAAAACTAAAATCGCGTTTCATGGATTCACGCTATTTCATGGGTCTGGTGAAACACTTACTTCTGCATCCCGATTTTCAACTCGAAGAATATATCCCTGAATCTGTCCTGAAACCACTCAAAATGATTGGTCGTAAAGCCGCTCTCTATTACATTCACCTGCCTGGTGACGAGAAAACCAGAGCCGCAGCCGAACGCCGTATTAAGTTTGATGAGATGTTTACTCTGGCCATGCGTTCTGAAAAAAACAAAGTTCTCCGCCTTCGCGAACACAATGGTATCCCGATGAATAAATCAGGTAAACTGGTCAACGAGTTTTACCATAATCATTTAAGCTTCGAACTTACCAATGCTCAGAAAAAGGTAATCCGCGAGATTAAATCAGACATGGCTAAAGGCAGTCGCATGAACCGTCTACTACAAGGTGATGTAGGAAGTGGTAAAACCATCGTGGCGCTTTTCAGTATGCTGATGTGTATCGATAACGGCTTTCAGGCCTGCCTGATGGCACCTACCGAAATTCTGGCCACGCAACATTATCTGACCCTAAAGGATATGCTGTCTGAAATGCCTGTAACAGTCGATTTGCTCACTGGTTCCAGTAATAAGAAACACCGTCAGTCGCTGCTCGAACGACTTAGCGATGGCTCCCTTAATATTTTAATAGGGACTCATGCCCTTATTGAAGATGAGGTGAATTTTAAGCAACTCGGACTGGCGGTAATCGACGAACAGCACCGCTTTGGTGTGGCACAGCGTGCTAAACTCTGGAACCGTTCAGTGTTAAAACCTCATGTCCTGGTAATGACCGCTACCCCAATTCCCAGAACTCTGGCAATGACTATTCACGGAGAACTGGATGTCTCAGTCATCGACGAATTGCCCAAAGATCGTAAGCCTGTTAAAACCCTGCACCGCGAAGAGATCTATCGTGGTGAGGTAATGGCTTTCTTAAAACGCGAACTCGAAAAAGGCCGTCAGGCCTATGTGGTATACCCACTAATAGAAGAATCATCTAAACTCGATTTAAATGATCTTAAAACAGGTTATGATGTTGTCTGCTCTTATTTCCCCATTCCACAGTACCAGATTAGTCTTTTACACGGTAAAATGAAATCGGATGTCAAGGATTTTGAAATGCACCGTTTCAAGTCTGGTATTACTCAAATTATGATTTCAACCACCGTTATTGAAGTTGGCGTGAATGTGCCTAATGCTTCTGTAATGATCATTGAAAATGCGAACCGCTTCGGTTTGTCTCAATTGCACCAGCTGAGAGGAAGGGTGGGTCGCGGCGCCGAACAAAGTTTTTGTGTGCTTATGACCAAAGATGAGATGAACTATCCCTCCCGTAAACGGATCAAAACGATGTGCGCCACAAACAATGGATTCGAGATTTCTAAAGTAGATTTAGAATTACGTGGTCCAGGTGATGTTTTGGGTACCAGACAAAGTGGCTTGCCCGATTTTAAATTACTGGATCTGGTAAAAGACGAAGAAATCATCGATCTGGCAAAACGAGCTTCTGCCTTTATTCTTAAAAATGATCCAGATCTGAGTGCAAGCGAAAATCAGGCATTGCTGTTATACTTACAGCAGCATCAAGACGACCATTTCTGGAGTCGGGTCAGCTGATTGAATGACGGAATTCATTGCCAATATGAAATAATTGTTAAAAAATCCATGTAGAGTATTGAAATAAATACTATCTTTGCCCACCCAAAAATACGTTCATAGATTAATGTTATCGCGCAGGAATATTCGAATTAAAGTTCTACAGCATTTATATGCTTTTCAACAACAGGATGCCACATCAGTTCCTGCTTTTCACAAACAACTCGACAAACAATTTAAAGACTTTTACAAGTTTTACTATTTCTCATTACATTTTTTAAGAGACTTCAATACTTTTCTGGAAAGTGAAAAGGAAATTGAGCTTGAAAAATATTTCCCAAACAAAACCCATATCAGAAATACGGAGATGCTTCAGCGTCTTGATTTCTATAAGGCACTTGACGAAAGTTCTGTGTTCGAAGAATTGTGCGGTAAATTGCCTTACGACTGGAAAAAGCATGGTGACTTGTTTGACCGTGCATTTATTGACTTAGTTCAATACGATTTCTTCATCGATTTTTCGGTGTTTGATCAGCCATCTCCAGAAGTTCAAAAAGACTTCCTGACCAACTTATACGAGTTTCTCTTCAATGAATTTGAATTGTTCGATAATGCCATGGAAGATGAATATATTAACTGGGAAGATGATTCAGCTGATATCCTAAAAGCCGTCATCAACACCTTTAATGGTTTCTATGACAAAAACAGACTCAAAATCGAAAGTCCTGGCGACAAACAGCGTGAGGATATTCACTTCGGTATCCAGTTGTTCGAAAAATGTATCGTCAATAAAGAAACTTTAGATGAATTGATTTTAGCCAATACTGCTAACTGGGATTCTGAGCGTTTAACCATCAATGATGTGATTATGCTGAGAATGGCCTTGTCTGAATTCCTGTATTTCGAAACCATTCCTCCAAAAGTTACTATTAATGAGTACCTTGATATCGCTAAATCTTACAGCACACCAAAGAGTCATCTTTTCTTAAATGGGGTATTGGATAAAATAAGAATTGTACTGACCGAAACTGGTCGTATAAATAAAAGCGGAAGAGGCTTGAAAAATGAATAATTCCTTCTATTTTTGCCCCACTAAGTAAAAATAAGAAGATCGTTATGAAACAATTTTTTGTATGTTTAGGACTGGTGGTGTTTTTTACCGCCTGCAGCAATGCTCCAAAAGCTGATGACAATTCTAAGACTGAAGAAACTGAAATTTCTCCTGCATTATTGGAAAATCCTGCCACTGCCGAAAATCCTACCAAGAAACCTGAAGGGTTTGCAGTGATGACATTCAAGTCTACTGAACACAATTTCGGAGATATTCTCGAAAATCAGAAGGTTGAAACTACTTACGAATTTACTAATACCGGAAAGGTAGATCTTTTAATCAGCAACTGCTCTGCTATGTGCGGTTGTACTGTGCCTGACTGGCCAAGAGAGCCAATTAAGCCAGGAGAAAAAGGCAGTATCAAAGTGGTATTTGATAGCGCCGGTAAATCTGGAACCAACAATAAAATCGTTACAGTGTATGCCAATATCGAAAGCAAAACACTGGAACTTAAATTCTCTGCTAATGTCAGAGCCCTCAAATAAAATAATCATTTAACATGCAAAATTTAATAATCACACTACAAGCACAAGGTCAGGGTAATATGATGCAAACGATTACCTTCATGGGTTTAATCTTCATCGTATTCTATTTCTTCATGGTTCGCCCTCAGCAAAAGAAACTGAAACAACAAAAGAAATACGTTGAAGAATTGAAGAAAGGCGACCTGGTAGTGACTACTGGTGGCATTCACGGTAAAGTTGAATCATTGGATGGTGGTACTGCCAGTTCTATCATCATTAGTTCTGAAGGCAGCAGACTGAGAATCGAAAAATCAGCTATCTCTTCAGAATTAAGCGCCAACCTTAACAAAGCATAATTACTATGCTCAGGCTGGGAGTTACAGGTGGGATTGGAAGCGGCAAATCTACGGTTTGTCAAATATTCGAATCACTTGGTGTACCGGTCTATTACGCAGATGCCCGTGCCAAATTTCTTGTAGGCAACAATAAGGTACTGCAAGCTGAACTAAGTTCGGCGTTCGGAGAACAAACATTTATTAACGGCGAATACAACCGGACTTACATAGCCGGTATTGTATTCGCCGATAAATTTCAACTCGAAAAACTTAATGCTATTATTCATCCTCATGTCTTAGCCGACTGGGATGATTTCTGCAGTCAGCATACCCAACTGCCTTATGTGGTTAAAGAAGCTGCCATCATGCTGGAAACAGATAGCAAAAATTCAATCGATAAAGTAGCTCTGGTATATGCGCCTCAAAACTTAAGAATCGAGCGAGTAATGGCCAGAGATGGCGTAGATAGGGCAGTGGTTGAAGCTCGCATCGCCATGCAAATGCCAGAAGAGGAAAAATTAAAACTGGCGGATTTTATCATCTATAATGATGCCGACCATTCTCTCATTGAACAAGTGCTACAGCTTCACCAGCAATTGATTAAGCAAGTTGATTAAGGTATAATCTTACGGTATTCTCCATACCGAATTCCAAAGCATCACACACTAAAGCATGCCCAATGCTTACCTCTAATAAACCTGGGAGGTTTGTAGCGAAGTATTTCAAATTGTGAAGGTCTAAATCATGACCAGCATTAATACCCAATCCAGCTGCATTGGCAGCTTCTGCAGTTAAAACATAAGGTTTTATGGCGGCTTCTTTGTCTGAATGATAGCCAGATGCATAGGCTTCAGTATATAGCTCTATTCTGTCTGTTCCTGTGGCTTTTGCAGAAGCTATCATGCTTGGATCTGGATTTAAAAAAATACTGGTTCTAATGCCGGCTTCATGGAATCTGGCAATGACAGTTTGAAGGAATTCTAAATGCTGAATCGTATCCCAGCCATTATTACTGGTTAATACATGCGGTGGATCTGGTACTAAAGTTACCTGAGTTGGTTTAACCGCAATCACCATTTCAATGAAATCTTCAGAAGGATAACCTTCGATATTGTATTCTGTGCTTACAACTTTTTTCAAATTGTAAACATCGTCGAAGCGGATATGTCTTTGATCGGGACGGGGATGAATGGTGATTCCCTGTGCACCGTATGATTCTATTTTCTTAGCATAGCTAAGGACATCAGGATTGTTGCCTCCTCTCGAGTTTCTGATGGTGGCCAGTTTGTTGATGTTTACACTTAATTTAGTCATATCTTTAAAGTTATTTCAAATTTCACTTCATTGAAAAGCTGTCCGCTGATGGCATCTGCGCCGCTTCCCGACGAATGAATGTCTGAATAACGAATGGATGCAAATTTAGTTTTAATTTGAAGAATCTTGTTCACATGATATTGAAGGATTGTATATAAAGCAACACCTCTGTCCTGCCAGGCTTTCATGGCATACACCGAACTCAGGTCATTTTCGTAAGCGTAAATTCTGCTGTTGAAATCTGAAACATGAAAGACGGTCCACCGTGTCTGAATTCTTAGGCGACTGTTTAGTCGATGTGAAACATTGTGATACATCAAATAGCCATTGCTGAATGTGTTTTCTCCAATTTGATAGCGGTTGATTTCTATGCGATGAGCCATGCTGGTAGTCTTACTGATCTGATAACTCAGGTCGGCTCTCATTTTATCTTGTCGGTGTGTTTCAAGTTGTCTCATGCCTGAGGGTTCGCGACTGTTGAACTGATTCTCTTTCAACTGGTATCGAAGTACAAAAGTGTAAGCGTTTCTCTCTGAATAGTTAAGTTGTATAAGCGCTTCTTTTCCATTACTCGGACCGTCGCTTTTATAAGTCTTTTCTGGATGTTTAAACAGGTCGACATAGGCGTTTAGTTGAAGTTTTTTGGCGGCTCGCATTTGATACCCGATTAACCAGCCGCTTTCATTGCTGCCATTTCCTGAGGCAAGCGCATTGGTATTGTCTGAATTAAATTTTCCTGAATAATGGCGGTACATTACGGATACGTCTGTGAACTTATCCAAACTGATTAAAGCACCTTGGATAAAGGCGCTCTCTTGCATTTTAAAATCCATCGCTGTTTCATGAAACACAAGGATATTTCTAAAAGCATACTGACAGTCGATGCCGATTTTTGACTGCTTTTGCTCGATTTTGTCCCTCAGTTGTATACTTCTTAATCCTTTGCTCTTTGAACCACTTATCGTAAGTCCTGCCTGAAATTGCTTAAACCGGTAATCGCTTCTCATAATCACATCAAAGCGTTGAAGGTTGTTTCTGCTCTTAATCTCTTTATCGTTTCTGTATAGATTTGAATTGACAAGCGAACTTAAATAGACCTGTCCGTTGCTGTCAATACTGGTTTGAGCATCTGTTTTTTTATTGGAAATAGCCACCCAAACATGTAAAGATGGCAATAGTTTTAAATGACAGGCAGTACCTTTTAAAACCTCTTTGTTGTTCACAGAGCCTGTATGGCGTAAACCTTTTCCAGCTCTCATAATACCCATGACATTTGCGGATTTTCCAAAGGCCAGGGTATTGCCGATGCATAATCCCTGTCCGAATTGCAATTGAAAATTTCCTGCAATCACCTCCTGTATTAGTCCCTTGTTGAGATATTGTAAACTAAAGCCTGTACTGCTCTGATTAAATCGTTCGCCGGCATCTTTTTTAGTGATGATTTGCAGTCGCAGTTGCTGACCAAACCCAATCTTCAAACGACTCGTTTCTTTTAAACGATTGCCTAAAAATACCTGATCAGTCTTTGCCTTATCGGTATAGCCTTCACTTTTCTCCAGCTTAGTTTGTAACTGACCTTGCCATTCAATTTGGGGTTGTCTAATCAGGTCTTTGATCACTTGTTTAACTGGTAAACTCAGAGTTATGTACGGACGTATTTTTTGAATATCTGTAATATCAAATCCTTTTACCTGTTGTAGTTCCAGTAATGATTTGAAGTAGCCGTAGTGATTTCTGTGCTCAATAATGGCATTGATCTGAATGGTTGTAATATTAGGGATTTGTTGAAGGTCATTCCAGTGCCCTGTGTTGATATTGATGGCGTGTATTTGCAAATGCTCATTGAAATCATCAAGAGCATTACTTTCTGTTTCTTCATTTTCTGGCATGTAATCTTCTCCTGATGGCAACTGTGCTTTCAGTTCCATGCCGAAAACGACCAACATCAAGCAAATACATCTACCAATCATAAGTAAAATGCATAGCGTGTCCTGAACCTAATATCTGATGGTATCGAATAGCGAACCCATAACTTATCTGATTTTTTTTATAGGTTAATCCTGTTGCCAGTTGCGCATGACTGAAGGTAAATCCACTAAAAAGTTGCCATTGTTTGTTGAGCTGATAACTTAGTCCCGTTTTTAACACAGGGGTTTGATCGTTTGGCCATTGAATCTCAGCAATCAATTTTGCCTGTTGATTCATGCCATACTGTAAACCAAAAACATTGTTCATGCTCACGCTTGTTCTTAGTTTATCCGGTAAGTTGAAAGCGATGAGCCAGGCTATTTGCCATTTCGAAAATGGGAGAGTAGTGAAGGAAAGGTTCCACGAATTACCGTATGAAGTACCATAGCCAATGATACGTTCGGCCTGAAGTTCTGTTTGAATGGAGGTTTGAATTTTAGGATGTATTTGAAAGCCAATGCCCACTCCGAATACACTATTAGAATAAGAGGGCGCCTTTAGATTTCTGAAGTAAAAGACACTGTGATGCTGCTTATAGGGTTTTGTAAAGATAGCATCCAGTTGCATGACTTCACTTAAGAAGTATGGTTTCTGCCAACATAAGCCAAGTGTGGCTTTATCGGGTTTTTGCATTGAATTGTTATTGATGCCAGAGAAACGATTGCCTGCAAATAGTTGCATACCCGACAATGCTGCGGCTTCGGCACCTGCGGCCAGGAAGGGTGTTCCCGCGACAATCCATTGAGGAAAGAGACTAAAAAGCAGTGCCAATAATTTCATTTTGTACAAAACTATTGATTGGATAATGGCTAGTCGTATTTTAAACGACTATAAGTATTTATTTTTATCCTGTAATTCCTGCATTTGGTACAGTAGTGTTAAAAAAATATTTTAAAAGTCAATTATCAGATTAATTTTGCAGGTACAATGATTAAAGCAAAGTTCGCCGTAATCGGTCTCGGCAGGTTTGGAGGAAAAATCGCCCGTCAGCTTTCCAGAAGGGGAGCAGAGGTAGTGGCCATCGATGACAACGAGGATAAAGTAGAAGTGCTGAAGGAAGATGTTGCCATGGCAATCACCATGGACGCAACTGAAATCAATGCGCTTAAAAGTTTTAAAATCGAAGAAATGGATGCTGTCGTGGTTGCCATTGGTGAAAACTTTGAAGCTTTAATTTTGACAGTGGTCAATCTGATTGAGTTAAAGATTAAGCGTATCATTGCCAGAGCGGGTTCTCCGCATCAAAAACTGATTCTGGAGAAACTGGGTATCACAGAAACCTTATCTCCTGAAGAGGAAGTAGCTATCATTGTTGCTGAACGTTTGATTCACCCTAGTGTTAAAACTTTCCTTCAGCTACCTGATGGTTATGAGATAGCCGAAATTCAAGCGCCTAAAGGTATCATCAATCAGTCGATCGAGAAGATTGAATTTGATGTTAAATACAACCTGCGTTTGATTACCATTAAAAGACTTTACGAAGTAGATAAGCGCAGCGGTGTTGAATATGAAAGACACCTGCTGGGTGTTGTGCAGTCCAGTACGATTATCTATGAACACGACGAGATTATTATCATGGGTAAAGAAATCGATATCGAGCGCTTTATCGAGCTGAATAAATAATCAGTTTTTAATTTTTCTTTACGCCTTTCAGGGCATAGACCATTGGTATTTTATCGCCAAATTTTGATAGGATAAATTGTTGTTCACTCGTCTCTGTCATGGCATTAAAGCAATTGTAAGGCGAGTAATTTTGCTCTTCCATTCCTTCGATACTGATACCGTTTTCTAATAGAGCTGTAACGACTTCAGAGATGCTATGATTCCAGGTAATCATTTCAGCATGAATGTTTGCATTTACATCCGCATAAGAACCAGCTTCTGTTTCTATAATGGGCGTTGAATTGAAATAAGAATATTGCACAAAGTTGAAGTCGTTATCATACATCCAAAGCACTGGATGGAATTCGACAAAGACCAGTTTGCCACCAGGTTTTAAAAAATGACTTACCACTGCCGCCCATCGTTTAATATCGGGCAACCAGCCAATAGTTCCATAGCTGGTGTAGACGATATCATAGGCAGCCTGATGTTTATCTGGCAAGCTATAAAGATCTGAGCAGATAAACTGAGTATCAGTTTGGCATAAGACTGACAATTTGTTCGCTTCTTCAATGGCTCTGTCAGATAAGTCGACGCCACATACATTAGCACCTAAGCGACTCAAGGAAATGGTATCCTGACCAAAATGACATTGCAGATGCAGGACATCCAATCCCTTAATATCACCCAGCAAGCGTCTGTCTGTTTCAGGTAAACTGTTTTTGCCGGCGATAAATGCCGGTGTGTTGTAGAAATCAGAACCAATATGCACCTCTGTGCGTTTGTTCCAGGCTGCCAGATTTATCTGTAAATAATTGCTGCTATCAGTCATGTTTTATAGAATTGAGATTTCAAAGAAAACCTTTTTACTGTCAATATAAAACTGCACTTTGTCATATTTGAAAAGAATTGCTGGGATAGGCAAAAAATAATCATACTTTTTGTCATATATTTGTTTATTGGTACAGCTATTGAAACTAATAGTTGAATTTGAGTATGAATTATAACAAGTTAGTATTTGGCGGTCATTTGGATTCTGATGAAACAGAAAGTGGAAGTGACTTGTTTCCGTTGTTTTCACAACAGGAGGAAAAAGAAAGTAATAAATTAACGGTTCCTGAAAGTCTGCCAATATTGCCGATTCGCAATACGGTCTTATTTCCAGGTGTGGTATTCCCAATCACTGTGGGAAGGGATAAGTCGATTAAACTGATTAAAGACGCCAATAAAGGCGATAAAATCATTGGTGTATTTGCTCAGAAAGATCCTGAAACGGAAGAGCCAGGCTTGTCTGATTTAAATACCATCGGCACCATGGCTCAGATCATTAAAATACTGAGAATGCCGGATGGCAATACCACTGCGATTATTCAGGGTAAGAGAAAGATTCAACTGGGAGAGCAAATCTCATCTGAACCTTATCTGACCGCTTACGTATCTCCAATAGAAATTGAAGACGAACAACAGGACAAAGAATTAAATGCACTTATCAGCAGCATTAAAGATACCGCTACAGAAAACATCGAATTGTCTCCTAATATTCCTTCTGAAGCGAACTTCGCTCTTAGAAATATTGATAGTGATAATTTCCTGGTGAGCTTTATAGCATCTAACCTGAATATTACATTAGCTGAAAAGCAGAATATTCTAAATTCTACTACGCTGAAAGAGCGCGCTTCAATGGTGTTTGAACACCTGGTAAGAGAAAATCAGATTCTGAAATTAAAAGATCAGATTCAAAGTAAGGTTAAAGTCGATATCGACAAACAACAAAAAGAATATTTCCTTCAACAGCAGATTAGAGCAATTCAGGAAGAACTTGGTCACGACAGTCCTGATAAAGAAATACAGAGCCTGCGTGAACGCGGTGCTAAGAAAAAATGGTCATTAGAAATCGACGAGGCGTTCAATAAAGAACTGGATAAACTCTTGCGCATTAATCCAGCCAGTCCGGATTATTCTGTAAGTCTTAACTATGCTCAAACCCTCCTGGATTTGCCTTGGAACGAGTTTACCAAAGACAACCTGGACATTAAGAAAGCGCAGAAAGTATTAGACTCTGATCATTTCGGTCTGGAAAAGGTAAAACAAAGAATCTTAGAATACCTGGCAGTGATTAAGCTGAAAGGTGATTTAAAGAGTCCGATTATTTGTCTGTACGGCCCTCCTGGTGTAGGTAAAACGTCATTAGGAAAAAGTATTGCTAAAGCCATCGGTCGCAAATATGTTAGAGTATCTCTGGGCGGTTTACACGACGAATCAGAAATTCGCGGTCACCGTAAAACCTATATCGGTGCGATGCCTGGTAGAATCATACAAAATCTTAAAAAGGTAAAATCAGGCAATCCTGTTTTTGTGCTGGATGAAATAGATAAAGTAGGCAATGATTTCAGAGGCGACCCATCATCGGCTTTACTGGAGGTGCTGGACCCTGAACAGAATACTACTTTCCATGATAACTATTTAGAACTGGATTACGATTTAAGCAAAGTGATGTTTATCGCTACTGCTAACTCTTTAGATACTATTCAACCAGCGCTCTTGGATAGAATGGAAATCATTGAGATCAGTGGTTATACCGTTGAAGAGAAGATCCAGATTGCTCAGAAATACCTGATTCCTAAACAAAGAGTAATGCATGGTTTAAAAGCTGCTCAGTTTAAACTGGCCGATGCCGTCATTGAAACAGTGGTGGAAGAATATACCAGAGAAAGTGGGGTTAGAAATCTTGAAAAGAAAATTGCTGCTTTAGTTAGGCATAATGCTATGCTGATTGCCAGTAAAGAAACCTTCAATCCAAATCTGAGTCAGCAGGATATTCAAAGTATTTTGGGTGTCGATAAACTGGAAAAAGAAATCTACCAGGACAATGATACGGCGGGTGTCGTAACAGGTCTGGCCTGGAGTCCGGTTGGTGGTAGTATTCTCTTTGTAGAAAGCACACTGACAAGAGGAAAGGGGGGCATGACCTTAACAGGCAAGCTCGGCGATGTTATGAAAGAAAGCGCTACAACGGCGATGACCTTTTTGAAAGCGAATGCTGACTATCTGAACATCGACTACAGGGTATTTAATAACTGGGACACGCACGTGCATTTTCCGGCTGGAGCAATTCCTAAGGACGGTCCGAGTGCCGGTATTACTATACTGACTTCCCTGGCCTCATTGTTTACCCAAAGAAAAATAAAGCCTTTTTTGGCAATGACAGGAGAAATTACTTTAAGAGGAAGAGTCTTGCCGGTAGGAGGTATCAAAGAAAAAATTCTGGCAGCTAAGCGAGCTGGTATAAAGGAGATTATCATGTGCCACGAGAACCAGAAGGATGTTGAAGATATTCCTCAGCAGTACCTCAAAGGCGTGAAATTCCATTATGTTAAAAACATGCTCGAAGTTCTTGATTTGTCATTGATGGAGGAACTTGTGAAAAATCCTTTAGATTTGCATATAGACATTAAACAAGACAACAAATGAAAAACATTATCTCATCATTTCTGATCGCAGGCGCCTTGATTGCGAGTACTGAAGGCTGTAAAGCAAAGAAGGAAACAACGCCAACACCTGGAATAGCTGCTGCACCTGTTGAAGTAGTTTCTATATGTGGCGATACTGTCACATACACAGCAAAGGTAAAAGCCATCATTGACAATAATTGCGCGTCTTCTTGTCA
Organism: Bacteroidota bacterium; assembly: GCA_027490055.1. Classification (GTDB taxonomy): domain Bacteria; phylum Bacteroidota; class Bacteroidia; order NS11-12g; family UBA955; genus JABMMZ01. Next base: position 66,184 of record JAIXYV010000063.1, read on the forward strand.
CAGTGCCAGAAATCACGCTTCGGGCATCGACCTCAGTACCTACGAGAATGTGAAAGCAGAGGCTCAGAAACCTCGTTTTATGGGGTCTTTGAACCATGCAAGTGGTTTTTCAAGAATGCCTGCTATGCGTCCAAAACTTTCAGACAGCACCTTGCAAGTCTTAAATTGCTGGATAGAGAATGGATTAAAGTAAACAGATTTAAAATCTGTATCCTAGTGTGATGCCATAATAATTGGCAAAGATTTTTTGCCTGACATAGCCTTCATAAAAAGGGGCTTTTATTAAATTGGTATACGACCAGTCCCAAAAGCCTTGCAATTGATAATGTTTAAAGAACAGGAAATTGATTGCTGAATTAACACCTAAATTATATCCTGCCAGTCTGTTTCCAGGCGTAAAATAGAGGTATTTATTACCAACGGTATCTTTAATTTCGATTTCTGAACTTGTAAGCGCTGTACCAAAATGACCGCCTAAAAGCAGTCTTACCTGAAAATTTTCGGGTTGAGAAATAATATTAATTGACTTTTTTAATCCCAGGTTCCAAAGGTTTAATCCGTTAGTATGGTATAACCCTTTTACATAGTCACTCATTAAAACTGTATCATTGACATGCTGACCGTTCCAGGTACCCTGAGCCCTGTAATTGCGGTTGGTTAAAGCGCCGTAGTTTAGGTGCGAAAAGCTTAAAGAAGCTTGCCAGTTTTTCTCAAATTCTGCACTGAACTGAACCCGATGTTGAGTTGCAGTGATTTGAAGTTTTTGTATGTTTTCGAAATATGAAATATCCCCAGCTTCAACATCAAAGAATCTAATTGAGCGGTTGTAGCCAGGATGCACAACCAGTAAATCCTGCTTTTTATAGGTCGCCCTAAAATACCCGGCATTAACAGTGAAATGATGTTTGTCTATCCATTGGTTAATTTTAGATGAGCTACTGTCAGCCATTGCAGAAAAGGCTGTCATCGACACGAAAAGAAGGATTAGTTTTGGGGAATGAAATGTCATGGTATTGACTGCAATACTAAACTTTAAAATGGAAATTGAATGGCGTATTTGTAGAAACTTGATGTGTTTTTATTCAACATAGATTTCCATAGCCTCAACAGCTGCCGGTAATTCGACCCATGCAACGGTGTTTAGGCCAAGATCAAGAAACATGACTGGTCGGTCTGCACCAGTGTTTTTGTCCACCAAAGTTTTGAATGCTATAATACGATAAGGCTTGCCGCCAAATTCACAAGGCAGGTGTTTAGCATCAAAATCGCCTTCGCTGAAGAAGTATTCGTAAAAATTATCTCCAGTTGCTTTGTCGTAGGTTGCGTTTGGATCAGAAAACCTGGTTTTCTTGTAGTATTGTATGTGCACAAATCCCTTTGCCGGACATGCGCTGATGATAACAGAATCGCCGACATTCACTGCACGGCTGCTATCCGAAACCTCTGCTTTGGTATCATTGAATAGAAAGGCGAAAAATAGGAGTAAGATAGCTTGTTTCATGTGCTGTAATGGGTGCAATTTTATTGCCAAATTAAGAAAAATTTTTTGAATTTGAAAAAAAGGTGTTAATTAGCAAAAAATTTATTTAACCTAATGGAAGATTTCAGAGACAAGAACAGCATTTTTTCTAAACGTGTAAAAGCTGGAAAGAGGACGTATTTTTTTGATGTGAGAAGTACCAAATCGAATGATTATTTTCTGACGATTACGGAAAGCACCAAAAAATTTGAGGATGGTAATTATGTTAAATCTAAAATTTTCCTTTACAAAGAAGATTTCAATAAATTCTCAGAAGCATTGAACGAAACCATTAAACATGTAAAAAGTGAGTTGCTTCCTGAATATAATTATGACGAGTTTTCCAGAAAGGACTATGATCCGGAAACCGGCACTTCAAACTCCTAAACAACAAAAAAGGAATGTTAAAACATTCCTTTTTTTTATGCTTTATTTTCTAATGTTATTTCTTGGTGTAGAATTCGTTCAGGTTTAAAAGTAAGCTGAACTGATTGCTGTTAAAACCAGGGAAATAAGAAGCACTTCCGTAAGAGATATGGAATTTCTTAATTCTGAATCCAAGTCCCCAGCTAAAACCACTGGTGCCTCTTCTTTGCTCTTGTGTTAGCTCTTTGCGCCTCATATGGTTGTAGCCAAAACGCAGAACAAAATGTTTAGAGAAGTTTAATTCACCACCCAAAGCCAAATGCCTTAAGATGTTATCACCCATGGTCATCTCCTGAAACTTATCATTGCCATTCTCGTCTTTCTGATTCGTCTCTGTAATAGTATAACGCATGTCAGGCTTCTGCAAATTGTTAAAAATTAAATGGTATCTGAAGGGTAAATGCGCCAGTCTTTTTGAGATACTTACGGCCAGTTCAAATGGTAATCCAATGCGCTCGCTACCGTTGAAGGCAATGGTCTGGTAACCGATATTTCTGGCATATGCTGTGACATTTAACTGACTGGCTGAATCGGTATAGATGGCAGACAGGTCTGATGATATGGCATTGCTGACATACGATTCGTAAATAGAATAGGCGTATTTAAGAGAGGCTCCGAGTCTGAATTTGTTTTTGTATGAAGTGCCATAGGCCAACGCAAAACACTGATCCTGCGCCTTAAATGTGCCTGTATAAATACCAGCCGGGGTATAACCATCAAACTGTCCGTAGTCGAGGTAAAGAACATTAGCCGATAGGGTGCCTTTTTTGCCAATATTGCGCGCATATGAGAAATAACCGCCATTGATGTCTGATACGTAATTGTTGTATGAGGCAAAAGCGTGGTTGTGCATGTCGCTGTTTAAGGCAGCTGGATTATTCCACGACATACTGATATCGTTGTCTGGAGAAGAAATAAATGTGCTTCCAAGCGCCACTTGTCTGGATGAGGCAGGCATATTTAAGAAAGCAAAATTGCGTTTGCCCCCAATCTGTGCACTGACATGTGTACCAAGAGTCAGTAAGGTGCTTAAGAGGACGAATTGTAATTTCATTGATGCTTCTTTAATGCAAATGTATTCTAAATATTGTATCCCTCAGATTTTTTTGTCAGCTTTATGACAAAGTGTTATTTCAATAATTTTTTTGTGTTACTTACTCCGCCCACCATACCTAATCCGTTGCTGACATTCGTTCTTAAAATCACTGGGTCGTTACTGAAACCATTGCCAGATTGTGAATAGTCATCCGTTTGTCTAAGGTAATTAAAATAGTCTTCATTAAATGTCTTTATAGAGATTTCGAATTTAGGAGTGCCTTTGACGGAGCTGGCTTCTATATTGAATTTTAATGTTTTTGTTTTGCCAGAGAATGTTCGGTCGCTGAACAGGTAAGAGCCATCGCCAAGTTTCTCATTGTTCAGGAATACCACATCGTTAGAAACAATATCCAGTGGGAACCAGGTGCTGATGCCAGCGCTGTAATATCGGATGAAGAACTTGTAGTAATTCTTGGTGCTTGGATCGTCTGTCATGCTAACGGTAAGCTGACCAACTTCGAAACCATCGGCATCAAAACCAATAAAGGAATCATAGCTTGCCACTACTGGAATAGCATTAGGCATTTTCAGACTTGCTTTAGCTTTGTTGTAATTTGGAGCACTTACTTCAACATCGTAACTTGCTCCAACCACTGGCTTTTTATTCATAACATATCTGCCGCTGAATAAGCTGGCATTTCCCAGAGATACGCCATTTTCGAAAATAGTGACAGTGGCATTCTGAAGTAAATAACCTGTTGAATCGCTGGTTTGCATAATTGGTAAACTGCGACTGATTTGCACACTGATGGTAGTGTCTGAGTCGAATTCGCCATTCACCACTAATTTACTACTGTAAGCCGGTAAATCAAGGTCGATTTTTTTGACACATGAACTGGCGAGTAGGATGCATAGACTATAAAGGAAATATTTCATGGGTTAGAATTTGGTATAATAGGTGATGCCTGGAATAAAACTTAAAAAACCACGTTGATAGGCCTGTGGTTTAGCGCCCGAATTGTCGACGTATACATAGGCTGGATTGTTGCGTGCAAGAACATTGTAAATAGAGAAACGATAGCCACTTTCGGCACCCCAGCTCTGTTCGCGAATACGGGTTAAACCGAAATCAATTCTGAAGGTGTTGTTTAATCTGTAATTGTTTTTTTCGGTGTAGTCGTATACAATATTGCCGTTGATGTCAAGGTATTTTCCGATTGGCACCGACTGAACATTACCGGTCGAGAAAACTAAATTGACAGACGCCGTGTAAGTGTCATCTATTTTACTTTGTGCCACAATGCTGAGGTAATGACGACGGTCGAACTGGAAATAATAATTCTGATCGCGATTTATACCTGGTGTGTTGCGTTGTGCCCATGATAATGCATAGCTGATCCAGCCTGTGAAATCGCCTTTTCTTTTGTGTAAGAAGGTTTCTACACCGTAGTTCCAGCCTTTGCCTGATAATACCTTACTTTCCCATTCGTTAGAAGTTAAAATACCGCCATTGATATCAGCGCCTTCTTTAACTTCCAGGTAGTTTTTATACCATTTGAAATAACCTTCTATACTTAACTCTATACTGTTTTTAAAGGGTTGTGATAAACCAAGGGTAATCTGCTGAGCTCTTGTTGGTCGGGCTAAATCAGTTGCCGGCACCCATCTGTCAAAGTTCAATGCCAGTAAATTGGAATTGATATTGTCGGCCAGTAAATGCAAGCTTTGATTCATAACCGTATAACTGCCCTTTAAGGCATATCGGTTGTTGATTTTGGTGTTAAATGAGAAACGAGGTTCTAAAAATATAAAGGAGGCGTCTTTGTAGAAATAGGTCACCAAACGGCTACCAAACGTTAACTTGGTATTGTTGTTTAACTGATGCTCGTCTTCTCCATAGATAGCAAACTCCTTGGTCGGTATTGCTTTGCTGATGCCAAAGAAGGTGTCATTAGTTACAACATTGTTGTTGATGTATTTGGTAGCTGTAGCGCCAGGCATAAAACTCTTTAACGACATCGCGTATCCAAATCTTACAGTATTTTTCTTATCGGCGATATAATCGTAGTCAACTTTAGCAATAAAATCTCTGATGAAGTTGAAATAATTGAAATCAATGGATGAATAGTCTATGTTGCTTGAACTGTCTACGGATGAACTAAAGTTCAAACCTATCTGACTTTTGTATTGTGAATAGGAGAGTGTCAGATTTGAAAACAAGCGGTTGTTGATGATTTTATTCCATTTGAATGAAGGGGCGAAATTTCCCCATCTAACATCAAAGGCATCCTCGTTGGTGATTTTGATACCAGGTCTTTGAGTGGAGGATAAATCGTAAGTGTAAAAACGATCTCGGTTTGAATAAATGCTGAAAAACAACTTATTCTTTTTATCAATTCTGTGACAAACTTTAGCACTCAAATCGTAAAAGGTGTAAGTGAATTTGTTAGAGTCGGTATTGACTGCTCTCATGAACAATAAGTCCCAGTGTGAACGTCTGGCTGATATCGCAAAAGTAGTTCTGCCGTCTCTGGAAAGCGGACCGTTTAAATCGAGGGTAAAGGCCACTAAACTATTCAGGAAAATACCGTGTACGCCTCGTGAATTACCTTCTTTCATAACAACATCGGTTAATCCCGATAAACGACCGCCGTGTCGGGCAGAGAAACCACTTTTTGTTAGGTTGATGCTATTGATTGCTTCTGAGTTAAAGATTGAATAGAATCCAAAAGCGTGGTTCATGTTGTAGATAGGCACGCCATCTATGAGCACTAAATTCTGGTCTTGCCCACCACCACGAACATAAAAGCCATTGGTGAGCTCGGTGCCTGGCATTACACCTGGTAGGTGTTTGATAGATCTTCCGACATCAATTTCTCCGGCCAGAGAAGGCATTTTATTGATTTGCATGCCCGGAACTTCTATGTAGCCATTTTCAACACGGTCTATAATTTTAAAATTGGTTTGAAGAACGTATGCGATAAGGTCGTCGACTTCTTTCTTGTTTTTAATATAAGCTTTTTTCGGAGCGTCAGACGTATCCTCAACTTCTTCTGCGTCTTCAACGACTTGAATGTTAGAAAATGGATCCGTTTGTTCGTCGTATTCATCCATCAATCTTAGAGCAATATCAACTTGTTTATTGGTATTAATGACAGTTGTATCAATCAGCGCAAAATAACCTTCATGCATGTACATGATGTTTTTAGTGCCGTATGGGATATTAATGGCATAGTAGCCATAGTTATTGGTGACACTTCCAATACCAGTCTGTGGGCAGAAGACGTATGCGCCGATAAGAACTTCGTTAGTTTCTCTGTCGGTAATAATACCAGAGATCGTAAAGTTTTGAGCATACCCCTCGCTAA